>DATAQW010000185.1:0-8983 GCA_036264445.1 Pseudacidobacterium sp. | reverse complement strand
CCACGATGGTTGCGTTACGCGGCCCGGCGAAGCTTTCCAGCCGCACCGTCTTGCCAAGCACGCCTGGATCAGCGTGCAGCGACTCTTTCCAGAATCGATATGTCAGCACGATGGCGCCTGCAGCGTTGGGGCCATCGTCAGAGGTCGTTAATAGCCGGCCCAGTACAGGACGCAGCCCCATCACTTCGAAATAATGGCCGTCCACAACCCCTGCGGGAATCTCGCGCGGCGTGCCCAGTCCCACGATGGTGAAGTCGATGGCGGAAAACGTCCCCAGTTCGGTGACCGTTTTCAACCCCTTGCTCAGATCATCGATCTCAGGTATGGAGAACGTCGCGTTCTGAACCCCGATTCCCGGCGCGCTTTGCCGTAAGTAAAGCAGGCGGTCTTCGTCGCGATTGGCCAGCGGACGCAACAGTACAGCGCGCACCACACTGAAGATGGCAGCGTTGGCGCCGATGCCCAGAGCCAGCGTAAGCGCCACTGTGATCCACAGGGCGCGGACGCGCCAGAGGGAACGCACAGCAATTTTCAGATCACGAAGGAATGACATAAAGGTGCTTGATTCTCCCCAGTATTCGCAGACACCCGAGGGCCGTCTTATATATTGGTGCTAAGTTCCGCTCAAGGCTTGACAATGTATGTTGATATCAACATATTAAAGTTGATGTCAAGAACAAAATCCGTTCCGTTTGAAACCACTCTGCGCGTTCGCGACTGTTGTCTCTGTCTACATGTACAGCGAGCCGCACGCGCATTGGCTCGGCGCTTCGATGAAGCACTGCGGCCATTTGGTCTGACGAACGGCCAGTTTTCGTTGATGATGTCGCTCAATCGACCCGACCCGCCAGTCATGGCTTCTGTTGCGTCTCTGCTTGTGATGGATCGCACTACACTCACCGCAGCACTGAAGCCTCTGGAAAGGCGCGGACTGGTGAAAGTCACCACAGATCATCATGATCGGCGTGGACGGAGGCTGAATTTGACCTCTAAGGGCAAGACTTTGCTCGCTTCCGCAGTGCCGGTCTGGGAGGAGACACATAGAGATGTGGAAACCTTGCTTAAGGATGTCAACCCGGATCGCCTTCGGAGCGGCCTGCTCGCGCTATCATGAGATTTGTTCTTTTCTTCGATTGCACGATAAGAAAACGGATAAACCTGCAACCTGCACCGCCCCGTCGCATCCAAAGCACAATTCGTTACCAGAGAGGTAACAGTTGCTACCCTGCCGGAGCGAATGGCGTCTAAGGTAGGGTAAACTGAGCGGACATGAGCGCATCCATGTACATTGTCGTCGAAGGCGAAGACCCGGGCTTCGACATTTTCGTCAACGGACGCGCCCTTGCGCGCAACGAAGATGCTCTCGAAAAGCTGGCCTTCCGGCTTGGCGTAAAGCCGATGCTCGATTTTTTCTCCGCTGACGAGAACTCCATGGCCCTCCTGCTTGAGGAAGGAGCAGGCGACCCCGAATGGGCAAAGACGCTGCCCCCTCCGCAATGGTTCTCGCCCGAAGACGGACTTGAGACCATCAGCATATTGCTCGATTTCCTGAGAGACAATCCCTCAGCCCTTGGCACAGAGACAACGCCCGTGGTCAACGAACTCGAAGAATACGAGCGCGTCCTGCGCAAGACATCAGAACGCAGCCTGCGCTGGCAACTGGCGGTCAGCTGGCGGTAGATTCAATGCTGGCCTGGATAGCATGAGTTGAGCGAAGCGAATTGTTCCTGGAACTTTCTCCGTTGTCATAACGGTCAGCAGCATGAATGCCTTCCAGGACGATCCGTTTATGTGCTCAATGCGGCGTACTTCTCGGGATCCGGAACTTTCGGAATCGCCAACAATAAATTGCAAGATTGAGAGCACATACAGCCACTCCCACGCTCGTTATTACCCAGTCCGGCAGATTGGGATACACAATTGCATCCAGATAGTGCAGGAGGAAACTACCACTATAGGCAGGTGAGCCGATTTTGGCTTCAAAGTGTTGCTCTGCGAATGTTAGAGGACACGGCCACGGGCCTACTTCCACAATAATTCCCCAGAGCAACGCCAGAATGTGCAGCGCACTCCAACCGGGTCGTCCGCGTGTCCAGAGAGCTCCAAAAATTACCAGCGCGAGCCACGTTAAATGGGCCACTAATATAAGGACTGCAAAAATGGCCATAACTTGCACAACCTGGTTTTCATGCTAACGCGCTAAGCGTTGTTTTAAATCCTGCTGATCCAACCATTTGATCATCTGCTGTAAAGCGACCCACAAATAAATTCTCTGAGCCATTCTCCAATTGTCTAAATCGACCGTTTCCATTCGTCATGGTAGTAGCAAGGTCAAAAAAAGGAGACCTGAAAATGCAACACATTTTGATGGACTACGCGCAGGAAGAGGGTGGGAGCAGGCTGGAGGAAGCAGCACAAGAACACTGGTCAGGAGCGTATCCGGCATACATGGACACGATAACCAAGGATTACACCGCGAAAAGCAGCAGCGGTCTTCAACCCATGTCTCTGACAAAAGCCCGTCTGCCTCAGTAGGAACAAAAGGCAAAAAGATTTTTGCATCGACTGTCCAAATCGTCCAGAATCGAGCGTCATGGTAGTAGCAACAGACTTGCAAGGAGCGCAAATGAAATACATTCTTCTGGACTACGTGACCGAATCCGGCTGGCCAACATTGACGAGGGACGAGCAGGAACACTGGCTGGGAGCATACAAAGCATACATGCAGGCCATGAGTGAGGCAGGCGTGCTGAAGAGCAGCAGCGGCCTTTACCCTACGTCATCGTCAACAACTGTGCGAGTCCGGAATGACAAGCCCCAGGTCCTCGATGGCCCCTATGCCGATTCAAAAGAGCAACTTGGAGGGTTTCATATTATCGACGTGCCCGATCTTGATGCCGCAATCTCATGGGCAGCCCGCTCTCCCACCGCGCTTCATGGGACTGTTGAAGTGCGTCCAGTGAGAGAGGGCACTCTGCTAACCCGCGACATGAGCGAAGTGCTCAATCCCGCGTGAAGAGAACATTTCAATCGTCTACCGATCGACTATCTAAAGAAACGAGAAGAAACATGCGGAAACTGATCGTATTCAACCATATATCGCTCGACGGGTACTTCGTTGACGAGAACAACAGTATGACTTGGGCCAAAGGTGGGTGGCAGGATGCAGAATGGAACGCATTCGTCGAAGAAAATGCAAGTGGTGGAGGCACACTTGTCTTCGGCAGGACCACTTATGACATGATGACAAGCTACTGGCCTACTCCGATTGCAATGGAACAGATGCCAGTCGTAGCCGAGCGTATCAATAACCTGCCGAAAGTCGTTTTTTCGAGAAAACTCGACAAGGCCTCCTGGAACAATACAAAGCTGGTCAAAGGCGATCTCACTGACTCAGTCAGAAAGCTGAAAAACGAGTCCGGCACTGACATGGTGATCCTTGGAAGCGGCAGTATCGTTTCACAGTTGGCGCAGGAAGGACTGATCGACGAATACCAGATCGTCGTGAATCCAATCATTCTCGGAAAAGGACGGACAATGTTCGACGGCGCAAGAGAAAAGGTTGATCTGAAGCTGACCGGGTCACGGGCCTTTAATAACGGGAATGTTTTCTTATGCTATGCGCCGGCAGCGTGAGAACTGCGTTCCTCTAGCGACGCGCCTTCGGCGCAAAATCATAAACCAGGAGATTTTATATGCAATACATGCTGATGCTCCACGTGAGCGAGTCCGGCTGGACCGGGCTCACAAAGGTCCAGCAGGAGCAGGGAATGGCTGCCTATATCGCATACTCTGAGGCGCTAGCGAAGGCAGGGGCGCTAAGGGGCACAAATGCGCTTTTGCCGAGCGCGACAGCAAAAATCGTGCGAGTCGACAAGGTCAAGGCGCAGGTTATGGATGGCCCATATGCCGACTCGAAAGAACAGATTGGTGGATACTATCTCATCGAAGTTCCTGATCTCGATGCAGCAGTCGAGTGGGCGGCGCGTTGTCCTGCTGCAGGCCATGGGACGGTCGAGGTGCGTCAGATCCGGGAGATTCAACCATGAACTTTGACCCACTACCCATACGATAGGTGCCAGGGTTCTCTCAGTCGTTTTAATGACTTTACGATCTAATCTCAGAAAAGGCATGGACAGCAAAAGCGAAGGTCGTGAAAGTGCATGCAATATTGTCGACGAGGTCGCGCGCCGCAGTTATGGCAAATTGGTTGCTTTCCTTGCCGTTCGGTCTCATGATGTTGCCGCTGCGGAAGATGCGCTCTCAGAAGCCTTCACCTCGGCATTGGTGGATTGGCCAGTCAACGGTTCCCCTTCAAATCCGAAAGCGTGGCTGTTGACGGTCGCTCGGCGCAAGCTGATTGATTTCGTGCGCCGTAACCGCTTTAACGAATCTGGAAGCGAAGCTCTGGATCTCCTTGTAGGTGATACTGAAATCGCCTTCGATTCGGAAATTCCAGACCGCCGTCTTGCGTTGATGTTCGCCTGTGCGCACCCGGCCGTCGAAGCTGGCATTCGCGCTCCGCTCATTTTGCAGGTGATTCTTGGCCTCGACGCGAAGCGAATTGCCTCTGCTTTCCTCACATCTCCGGCGGCGATGGGCAAAAGACTCGTGCGCGCCAAGGATAAGATTCGCGAGGCCGGCATTCCATTCCGCATTCCAGAGCGCAAAGAGCTACCTGCACGGCTCGAGACTGTGCTGGACGCCATCTATGCAACGTACACGGAAGGATGGAGCGAACCCGGCGAGACAAATGCAGTCCGCAACGATCTTACTGAGGAATCGATCTTTCTGGCCCGGCTCATTATCGAGTTGACTCCGGAAGAACCGGAAGCGCTGGGTCTGCTCGCGCTCGTACTTCACGCAGAAGCCCGCCGCCATGCGCGGCGCAATGGCAACGGAGAATACGTTCCTCTGGCCGAGCAGGATCTAACTCTGTGGAATTGGCAGCTGATCGAGGAAGCAGAAACATTGCTCCAGCACGCCAGCGCTTTCGAAATCATAGGCCGCTATCAACTCGAAGCGGCATTGCAGTCCGCTCATGTCTATCGACGTCGCACTGGACAAGCCAACTGGAAAGAGGTAGTGCAGCTTTATGATGTGCTCTTTTCACTTACCGGATCACCAGTAGTTGCAATCAACCGTGCTCTGGCGATCGCCGAGATACATGGCGCCAGTGCCGCGCTCCATAATATGCCCGATCTGTCAGCAGATGGGCTGTCTGAATACCAGCCGTACTGGGCCACGCGAGCGGCACTATTAGCCAGAACCGGAGCTCGCGATGAGGCCCGCCACGCCTACAGAATCGCCATCGGACTCGAGCGTGATGATTCCGTCCGCCGCTTTCTTCGCCAGCGCTTGTCGTTGTTGGACTGATCTCCCTTTAATTCCCAAATTTGTAGATCAGATCCTGGTCACCGGGCGAGCACCTTGTCATGTTTTTGTCACAACTTTGTCATTTCCGGCATGATCATCGCTGCAAATGTCACAGATTGGAGGAAAATCATTGATAGCACTTGCTATCTGCTTTTCAGCTATGAATACGATCCTTGTCATTGAAGACGACGCGCGCATACAAAAGGCCTTGCAGCATCTGTTTACATCCGAAGGCTATGAGATCAAGATATCGGGAGATGGACACCAGGGGCTGGAAATGTTTCATAGCGTCTCTCCCGACGCCGTAGTTCTTGATCTGATGCTGCCGAACATTTCTGGCCGCGAAATATGTAAATCAATCAAGCAATCCTCGCCTGATACTCCGGTCGTAGTTCTCAGCGCAATTTCTGAAGTGGCTGACAAGGTGCTGCTGCTGGAACTAGGGGCCGATGATTACGTTACGAAGCCCTTCAGTCCACGGGAGCTGCTGGCCCGAGTACAGGCCGCAATACGGCGCTCAAAACGGACACGCCCAAATCCAACCGTATCCTTTGGCGACATACAAGTGGACTTCATCCGCATGCAGATAGCGAAACAAGGCAAGCGTGTGACACTTACCGCCCACGAATTCAAGCTGCTTCGATTCTTTTTAGATAACGCCGAGCGGGTACTGAGCCGTGAAGAATTGCTCAATGAAGTATGGGGATATAACTTCTATCCCTCCACCAGAACAGTGGATAACCAGATACTTAAGCTCCGGCAGAAGCTGGAAGTTGATCCAACGAATCCAATACATTTCTGCACTGTGCATGGCGTGGGCTACAAGTTTGTGCAATCTCCGCAAACGTAGAAACATAGCCGCAGAAGGAAAATGGAGGTGAAGCGCCCGTGCCAATGCGCATGCGAACAAAGCTGCTCCTTTGCCTCATGTCCGTTTCCTTCGGACTCGCTGTGCTCAGCCTGCTGATTGTTCACAGTATTCTGGCCAAACAGATTCGCAATGACATTTCTTCTGATCTGCAACATTCCATTCTTACCTTTCAGAACATCCAGGCGCAGCGGCGCCAGATGCTCTCTCGCGAAGTTGCATTGCTCGCAGACCTGCCTTATCTGAAATCGTTGATGACAACGAACGATGGACGCACGATTCGCGATGGGGCTGCTGAGTTTTATCGTCTGAGCGGCGGCGATCTCCTCGCATTGACAGACAGAGAAGGCAACCTGATCGCTCTCTTCCGGGATGGCGCTTCCTGGAACGGCGTGAATGATCCACAAATTCCCAATGGCACGGCCTTTGTTTCAACGGATCCCACCTTCGTTCAGATTCGCGGCCAACTTTATGAAGTTGCGTCTGAGCCCCTTTATTTCGGCTCTGCGCAAAATGGCACACTGCTGGGCTATGTGGCGATTGGATACAAAATCAACGACCAGTTGGCGCAGGAGGTCAGTCAGGCTGCGGCCGCTGAGGTTGTCTTTTCTGCCAATGGGGAAATCGTTGCCGCCACACACAACCTCAGCAGGCTAGGAAATAGTGTCAATCTCGAAGAGGCACTGTTTCATGATTTTCGCGACGGCAACTATATTTCATTAGGACATGAGCGCTACGTTCGGGCATCCATTACTCTTTCCCGGTCTGGAGAACCGCTTGTCCAACTCGTCGTTCTTAAGTCGTACGACCAGGCAAGCCGATATTTAACGCGGTTAAATCATCTACTGATCGCACTAGGCGCTCTCATCCTTTTTATTAGCGCAGTGCTCGCAATCTATATTTCAAGAACAATCACCAGACCATTAGAGACCTTGGTCACAGGCGCACGCGCACTTGGCGCCGGCAACTTCGACTATCACTTTGAGATTTCGGGGGCAAGGGAGCTGCAGGAACTCGGGTCTGCTTTCGAGCGCATGAGCAAGCGCCTCAAAAAAACGCAGCAGGAACTACTTGCCGCTGAACGCCTCGCGACAATTGGAAGAATGGCGAGCTCAATCTCGCATGATTTGCGGCACTATCTCTCGGCGGTGTATGCCAATGCCGAATTTCTTGGGTATGACGCTACGCGTCCCGAGGAACGCGCTGGATTGCTTGCAGAAGTTCGGCTAGGCGTGCAGGGGATGACGGAGCTGATCGACTCATTACTTCTCTTTAGCCGTACTGGGCAACCTCTTCAGCCTACTTACGAATCTCTGCCATTTATTGTTGATCGCGCACTGGCGCTGGTGCGAATGCATCCAGATGCGTTGAATGTAACCTTCACCTCTGACCCGATGCCTCAGATCGAAGCGTGGGTGGACACTCTGAAGATTGAGCGCGCGATCTACAACCTTCTGCTCAATGGGTGCCAGGCAGCACATCTTGGCAATAGGTCTCCAGCCATTCATATCGCTCTGACTGAAACACAGGACTGGATCAATCTCTCCATTACAGACAACGGCCCTGGCGTACCTGAGACAATTCGAGTGACGCTTTTTCAACCATTTGTAAGCGAGGGAAAAATGAGCGGCGTCGGGCTTGGATTGACGCTTGCCAACAAGATTGCGCAGGAGCACGGCGGCAGAGTTGTGCTGGAAGAATCGAGGCCCGGGAAAACGACCTTTTCCATACTTCTGTCCAAAACTGCTCTAAAAGAGCCTTTGGAGTTAGAGCAAGGCACCGGGACATTTGTTTCGAACAACTAAAGCAATTGTACGTTCAAGGGTGCACTATGAACCAAGCACTACAAATAAAGGATTTTGGCGTAATACTCGCGCTTACAGCGCTTGTCATCGCGTCGATTGCTGGTGCGCAGCAGACCAGCACAGCTTCAGGCATTGCCTCTCCAGCTGGAGAGGCATCGCAGATGGAACAGCGCCTGGATCATCTCATGTCCGCGCTCGAAAACATGCGTCAGCAATTGGACCAGTCGCAGCAGGAAATGAAAGAACTGCGCGGCGAGATTCGAGATCTAAAGACACAGCTTGCACAAAAGAATGGCACGGCTGATTCCACGCAAGCCGCATCCGAATTGCAAAGTAGCGTACACCAACTTCAGGAACAAAATGAGGTATTACAGTCTGAAGTGAAGCAGCACGATCAAACGAAAGTGGAAAGCCTTTCAAAATATCCACTGCGAATCTCCGGTATGCTTCTCTTTACCTCGTTCCTTAACAACAGTGCTGTCGACAACATCGATCTTCCTATTATTGCAACCGGTGGTGGGCAAGGCAGCCTGAGTGCCACAGCGCGACAGACAATTCTTGGCATTGAAGCGTTCGGGCCATCAGTTTGGGGTGCGCACTCCGCTGCGGATATCAATGTCGATTTCTTTGGAGGCATCCCTTATGCTGACTACACCACCAGTTCAGGTCTTTTGCGCCTTCGAACAGCCCACGCTAATCTGAATTGGCCAAACCGGTCTCTGACAGTTGCATTTGACAAACCATTGATTTCGCCGCTTCAGCCAACTTCATTTGTCACAGTGGGAGAGCCTGCTCTTGCATGGTCTGGCAATCTTTGGACGTGGTCGCCGCAAATTCAATATAAAGATTCTGCGCTGATTCCAATTGAGAAGCTGAGTCTGGAGCTAGGGCTGATGGATGTCCCAGCCCCCGGCCCACCCGTAAACAGCGGCCT
>DATAQW010000140.1:0-2799 GCA_036264445.1 Pseudacidobacterium sp. | reverse complement strand
AGCGAGATATCGAAATGATTGTTGGAGTGCGATCCCCAGGTTAGACCCCAGTCGCGGCAGAATTGCGCTACCCGCACTGAACCCTGCATCGTCCAGAAATGCGGATCGGCTAATGGAATATCAATGGCGTTCAACTGTTCTGCGTGTTTCAGCTCGCGCCAGTCGGTTGCAATCATGTTTGTCGCGGTTGGCAAACCCGTCGCGCGACGAAACTCGGCCATGATTTCACGTCCTGAAAAACCCTGCTCGGCGCCGCATGGGTCTTCCACATACGCCAGCACATGCTGCTTGTTGCATAGTTGAATCGCGTCAGCCAATGACCATGCACCGTTGGGATCGAGCGTAATTCGAGTGTTGGGAAAGCGTGCAGCAAGAGCAGCGACTACTTCCATCTCTTGCGCGCCGGACAGAACCCCGCCTTTCAGCTTGAAATACCTGAATCCGTACCGCCCCTGCGCCGCTTCAGCTTGCCGCACGATTGCTTCCGCCGTAAGTGTCTCTTCATGCCGAAGGCGCAGCCACGGATCGGAACTGTCTTCATCACTCTGATATGGGAGACCAGTTTTCGTCCTGTCTCCGATAAAGAATAAATACCCGAGCACCTCGACGCTCGCACGCTGCTGTCCTTCTCCCAGTAATGCTGCAACAGGCACTTCAAGAAACTGCCCGAGCAGATCAAGCAAAGCAGACTCAACAGCGGTCACAGCATGCACCGTCGTCCGCAGATCGAATGTCTGAATACCGCGGCCTTTCGCATCACGATCAGCAAAGCGATGCCTGATCGCGTTCAGGATGCTGTTGCAAGAAGCAATCTTTTCTCCAACTACGAGAGGCTTCGCTTCTTCGAGGACGCTCCTGATTTTTTCTCCGCCTGGAACTTCACCCACTCCTGTATGGCCTGCATTGTCGGTCAGGATGACGATGTTACGGGTGAAAAACGGTGCATGCGCTCCGCTTAGATTGAGCAACATGCTGTCGTGTCCGGCCACAGGTATGACGCGCATGTTTGTAATTACGGGAGAACTCATGCGGGCACTCCGGACTGGGTTGAAGGATTCAGTTCGACTCGCTTGATCTCGCCAACAATCGGCAGATAGCTCACAATGGCCATCAATGCAGTTAATCCAACAAAGATGAGCGCGTCGTTGAACGAGCCTGTACGCTTCACTATATATCCAATGATGATCGGCGTTGTGACTCCAGCAAGATTTCCAATCAGATTGAACAGTCCGCCATTCAAGCCGATCATCCCTTTCGGCGATGTATCAGAGATCACGGTCCATCCCAGCGCGCCCAATCCCTTGCCAAAGAATGCCAGTGACATAAACAGAATTACAACCGACTGCGCGTTGGCATAATTGCAGGCAATCATCGTCATCGATAACGACATGCCGATCACGATGGGAGTTTTTCGGGCAAAAGTAAGTGAGTGGCCCGAACGAAGCAGCCTGTCAGAAACAATTCCGCCAAGTATGCCACCGATGGATCCACAAAGCGCAGCCAACGCGGCAACAAATCCCACCTTCACGATAGACATATGCCTCGCCTGGTAAAGATACACAGGAAACCAGGTCAGAAAGAACCATGTGAGTGTTGTAATGCAGTATTGGCCGATATAAATGCCCACGAGCATCCGCTTGCTAAGCAGCCATTTGATAGCAGACCAGGTCAATGTGTTGCCGGTGGTCTTTGCTCCTCCGCGATCAACATTTACCAGGCCGCCCCCCTGCTCGATATAATCAATCTCTGGCTGATTGATATGGGGATGGCTTTTTACGTCATAGATCACTCGGAACCAGACAAAGCTGAGCACAAGTCCTGCGACCCCGATGAACCAGAAGCATTCCTTCCAGCCTCGCGCGTGCGCCACCCAGCCAATGATCGGGGCAAACAAGACCAGCGCAAAATACTGCGATGAGTTGAAGATGGCCGACGCGCTTCCGCGTTCGGCCGTTGGAAACCATGCGGCGACGATGCGGCCATTTCCGGGAAATATAGGTGACTGCACCAGTCCCGATACGAGCCGCAGGGAGAATATTGCGATGTAAGCAGCGGCAGCCGGCAGATATCCTGCAAAGCCCACCAGCAACCCGCAGACGGACCAGGAGATAATGCTGATCCCATATACCTTCTTTGATCCGAAGCGGTCGAGCAGCCCTCCAGCGGGCAGCTGACCGGCAACATAAGCCCAACTGAATCCGGAAAAGAGATATCCCATACGCAATGCGTCAAGATGGAGGTCTTTCGCAATCGACACACCCGCGACTGAGAGCACCACCCGGTCTCCATAACTGAAGGCACTCGCTGCAAAAAGCATGAGCACAATCAAGTAGCGCACATGCGTTTGTTTTGTACCCGAATTTTGAGCAGGGTTCAATTCGATTCTCACGAGCGGCCAGCGATGAGATTTATCAAATCTTCCAGTTCGTTTGGAGTGAGGTCCGTCAACGGGGGACGCACCGGGCCTGCCGGACGGCCAATCGCTTTCATGCCCGCTTTTACGATGGAAACCGCATAGCCTTTTCGACGATTCCTGATGCCGATATATGGAAGTACAAACTCCCGCAGACTCGCAAATACCACCTCACGGTCACGACGACGCACAGCAGCATAAAACTGCTGCGCAAAATTGGGCAGGAAATTAAAAATAGCCGATGAGTAAGTCGTCACTCCCATTTCGAGATACGGTAACGCGAATGTTTCTGCTGTGGGCAATCCGCCGATATATGTCAGGCGATCGCCCAGGCGTGCATAAATCCGCGTCATCAATTCGATATCGCCATACCCGTCCTTGAAGCC
>DATAQW010000097.1:0-2664 GCA_036264445.1 Pseudacidobacterium sp. | reverse complement strand
CTGAAGGGCGCGTTTCACCTTACGGATTTTCAGTCATCGTTTGTGCAGGTGGCATTTTTCGGCGGCTATTTTCTGGCTGCGTGGCCTGCCGGACGATTAATGGAAAAGATCGGCTACCAACGAGGTATTGTCTGCGGATTGCTGATCTGTGCGGTAGGTGCATTTCTGTTTATCCCGGCCGCTTCGATTCACATGTATGCGGTATTTTTGCTGGGCCTCTTTATTATGGCTTGCGGTCAGTCGTTCCTTGAGGTGTCCGCAAATCCTTATGTGACATTTCTAGGGCCCCCGCAGACCGCAGAACAGCGATTGAACGTCGCCCAATCATTCAACGCCGTAGGCGCTGTGTTCACGCCAATTCTTGGATCGGTATTTATTCTTTCGCGCGCACATGCTGCCGCAGCTGGATCGGAAGCGGAGGTCGTGCGCGGCCCCTACATGGTGATAGTCAGCGTTTTCCTGGTGATGGCGCTCATTATCTTTACTGCAAAATTGCCGGTTCTTCAGGAAGAAAATGTGGAGGATGAATCGCCTCGCTTTTCCGGAGTTCTGGCATTTCCGCATCTCCTGAAAGGGGTTGCGGCGCAGTTTTTCTATATCGGAGCGCAGGTCGGCGTCGCCAGCTTCGTGATTCGCTTTGTGCAGCATACTCATCCGGGTACTCTGGACACGCAGGCGGCGAATTATCTGAAGCTGCATCTGCTGGGCTTCATGATCGGGCGCTTCGCCGGATCAGCATTGATGAAGAAAATTCAGCCGGCGATGATGCTGGCGGCATTTGCTGTAGGATCGGTGATCTCGGTGCTGTTGGTGATCTTCTCTACCGGAGCCTCGGCGCTTGCGGGGATTGTGCTTCTCGGCTTCTTTCACTCAATCATGTTTCCCACAATTTTCGCACTCAGCATTCGTCACCTTGGTCCATATACAAAGCGCGGATCATCTCTGGTCGTGATGGCGATCCTTGGCGGCGCGGTCTTCCCGGCGCTTATGGGACGCATCTCGGATGCATCAAACATTCAGCGCGCCTTTTTCGTACCGCTGGTCTGCTATCTCTTCGTGCTGTATTTTGCGACACGCGGCTATCGCGTGAAACATGCCGCTTAGTTTCTGACTAATACAACGTCTAAAAAGCGCGGACCGTGGACGCCACGAATACGTGTCATCTCAATATCTGCAGTAGCGGATGGGCCAGAGATGAAAGTGAGTGGTTCGGCTGCATATTCTTCCAAAGCTGCGATGGCTTCCGGCACTGTCTCAACTACCTGGCTCTCATAGACAACGCATAGATAACGGTCGGGTAGGAGAGTCAGCTTCCGAGCGCCTTTGAGGATGATGGTTCCGGTGTGCGCGATCGCAACTTCGCATCCAGAAATCGCGCCTTCCATCGTGTTCAACTGTTCAGTTGTTGCGCTGGATTCGTGCCGCCATGAAAACCCTGCCGGCAGGAACTCCGGCGGAAAGCCTTCAGCCACGATGGTAGACTTCTGATTCCGCGACCGCAGGACTTCGGCGATCGTAGCCGCAACTGCATCTGCATTCGTCTCGAAGACATGTGCGTCGTACTCGTGCAGGCGCTCGACGAATGTTTTGAGGATCGCTGAGCGGTCCATACTGGCTGATTGCTGATAGGTTCGTTCGATGGCTTGATAGTCGGCTGCGCGTGTGGCCGCGCTTACTGAGCCGTTGGTCGCACGGATGCGGCCGAGAATCGTTTCGCGTGCGGTTATTGTTTCAGGCATGCACGCTCTCCCTCTTCGCCGATGTCTTTTAGCGTTCTCGCCACCAGTTGCGGAAGGACTGCTTTGGTAAGGGACGAAGATCGCGAACGGCGGTCCAGTTACCGAGCATACCGGGAAGATGCTTAACCCACCCCTCCGAGACGAAAGGCCACTGACCGATTTGACCAAGGCGTTGTGCGGCTTCAAAACGGCGGCTATTCAAAAAGATACCTGCCATAGCTTTCATGCCAATGGCCTCGAGGTTGGCTCCGCTTTGTTGCTCGCGTACTACGCGACCGCGGAGATGGATGAGAACCTCGGGAATATTGATCTTTACCGGGCAGACTTCGTAGCAGGCTCCGCATAGCGACGACGCGTAGGGGAGCGATTGCGAGTGCTGCATATCAAAGAGTTGCGGCGTAAGTATTGCCCCGATGGGGCCCGCGTAGATGGAGCCGTAGGCGTGGCCGCCGGTCTGCCGGTAGACAGGACAGGTGTTGAGACAGGCGCCGCAGCGGATGCAGTGCAGCGTTTGCCGCGATTCGGGGTCGGCGAGGATGCGTGTCCGGCCATTGTCTAACAGAACGACGTGGAAGTGCTGTGGGCCGTCACTCTTGTGCACGCCAGTCCAGAGAGAGTTATAGGGGTTCATACGCTCGCCGGTTGCAGAGCGCGGCAGGAGCTGGAGGAAGACTTCGAGGTCGCGGAAAGATGGAACGACCTTTTCGATGCCGGCAACCGTGATGAGCACATCGGGCAGAGTGAGGCACATGCGGCCATTGCCTTCCGATTCGACAACGCAGACTCCGCCGGTATCAGCGAGAAGATAGTTGGCCCCACTAACACCGATCTTGATGTTTAGAAATTTTTCGCGCAGATAGTGACGTGCCGCGTTGGTCAAGTCTTCGGGCTTATCTCCCAACTCCGCGAGGCCCATGGCCTGCAT
>DATAQW010000074.1:0-7772 GCA_036264445.1 Pseudacidobacterium sp. | reverse complement strand
TTCCCACCCTATCGCAAAAAGCGCGATAGGATGGGGCACCCGATATCCTACAAAACTTATGAGCTGGCGAACTCGGTGCGGCCGCGCTTCAGATAGCTTCCCCAGGCGCCGAATCCAACCGCCAGCACCACGGCAAGAATGTTGTAGAAGACCATAGGCCGCACCCATCCTGGCGAGTAGGTCGCGTCCTGTCCGGACCACAGCGTGAGCAGTACGGCGAAGATAGCAAACTGACCGGCGATGACCTGGAAAGTAAGTCCCCACTGTCGGCGCTTGTCGAGCGCCTCAATTTCAGCGGGAGTCAGGCTGCGTTCTACTTCAGGAATGTTCAGATTGGGCATCGTGCTCCATTCTCCTAAGAAATCCTTACGCCAACATTAAATCACGCGCGCGGTGTTTTTGAGATATTCCGTTACCTTGCGGGCGGCTTCGGCGGGCGGACCTTCGATCATTTCGGTCTTCTTCTGCTTGACCGGAATGTAAAGGCGCTCGATCTGCTGGAGATTTTTGCTCAGCTTCGGTTCGACTTCGGCCCAGGTAACCTTGCGCAGAGGCTTGTTCTTGGCTTGTTTGATGCCGATGAGCGAGGCATAGCGCAACTTATTGATGCCGCTCTGGATGGTAAGCACTGCGGGCGAGGGCATGTCGATGTACTGGTAGTGTCCAGCTTCGAGCTCGCGTTTCAGATGCAGGCCGGAGTCGGTCTTTTCAATGCCGATGATGATGGTGGCGTGCGGGAGGCCGAGGATCTCAGCCAGCAGAACGCCGGTCTGCGCTGCGCCGAAGTCGTCGGATTGCAGTCCGGTGACGATCAGGTCGAAGCTCTCATCGGCGATGGCGGCAGCAATGGCGCGGGCGGTGTTGGTCGAGTCGAGATGAACAAACTTGTCATCTTCAAGATGGATGGCGCGGTCTGCCCCTTTTGCCAAGGCCTCGCGCAGGACCTGTTGCGCGCGCGCCGGACCAGCTGTGATGGCGACCACCTCTCCGCCATGTTTTTCCTTCTGACGAAGAGCTTCCTCAAGAGCATAGGCGTCTGGCTCGTTGACTTCGTAGGAGACATCTTCGCGAATCCACGTTCCGGCTTCGTTCAGTTTGAGCGGAGCGTCTTTTTGGGGCACTTGCTTGATGCAAACCAGAATCTTCATAAGGGAACGCGCCAGTATATCGGATTTTTCTATCGGCTTGCTGGCGAGGTAGCTTTGAGGGCCGATGAAGGAACGCGCCAAAGCTGGCTGATCAACAGTCCGCTGAGATGTGCGTACTCATCACTCAATTCCAATCCTGCTTTCTTCAGCTTAGTTGTGCCGTCAGGTAGCGTTCGCACCTGCAATCCGGTTAGGACTCTGAAAGCCAAATACAGGCTGGAAATCAATGCCTTTCCTACCAAAGCCCCAATTCGGTTGCCAGGAAGGGAAAATTCCGAGACCACCCAGAGCGCGCCTGGCTCAAGATTCAGTTTTATGCGATCGATCAGTGCAGAAATCTCCGGATCAAACAGGCAGTCTAGAAAGAAGTGCGTTACGACAAGGTCGTATGTTTTTTCTGGAATTGTGAATTGACGGGCATCCGCGCAATGCAGTGTCACGCGGGCGCGTTCTTCCGGAGAGAGCCGTTTGTACAGAACATCAAGCATTGCGGGGCTGATGTCGATGACATCGGCTATCAAATATGGATTGGTTTTCAGAAGCCGTCCAAGAAAGCGTCCGTCACCGTCACCAAACACCAGAGCGCTGTCTGCTTCTGCCAGTGCAGGTAGAAAATGAAAACGGCAATGTTCGAGAGCCTTGCCGAAGGTCAGATATTCCAGCAAGCGGTAAGGCCGCGCCAGCGGGTCGAAGTTCAGTTGACGGCTCACCGTATCCAGGCCAGAAATAAAACAGGCGTAAGGAGCGCGGCGTCGACGGCTATCCTGAACTGCATTGTGGTTAATTCGGCGCGATGTCGCGTCAGCCATTGCAGCAGGAGAGCAGCCATTCCTGAAGCGAGATAAAGGCAGCAAACCGCTACTGGGTGGTGAAAGGATAGCAATGCAAGAATAAATGCAAGCGCTGCTGTTGCCTGCGTGAGAAGAGAAAAGTTCCATCCAGCCCAGTGAGTAGATGTATGAACTAGCTCTCTCTGCTGGGAATAACGCTGTTCCCACACCTCGATTGCTACACAGTTCAACCAGCAGAGAATGGCAAACAACACAACGAGTGGGATCAGCGAAAACCTTGCATTCCACGAAGACCGTGACCACGCGGGAACAGCAGTAGCGGCGGCAAACAGCACTCCAACGGCCAACTCTTTTGGCAGCCAGTGTCCTATGCGCGGACTGCGTATGTGGACCAGTAGAAAATAAATAACGGCAAATGCGAAGACTGCCGTGTCTTCCGTTCGCGCGACAGGAGACATGAGGGTGAATACTGCCCATGCGAATAGCGGGCAAACTGCCGCTCCTGCGTAAAGAAATGATCTTCGATGCTGCAATAGAAGTGATGCCGTAACTGCAAGCCGTCGTATTTTGCTCGACTCGCACCGTCGAGGATACGGTCGGCGACATACACCAGCCATGTGCCGGCGGCAAGCAGAAGAGGCGCAAGTATGGGCAGTTCCACATGCGCAGCTCTGGCGAAGCTCCACGACCAGAGCGCTGCGACCGTGGGCGCGTCGAGACTCAACAAATGCCAGTAGACAGCGGCCCCAGCCAGAAAGCTTGTATTGCGGGTAATTTCAGATGGAGACGATGTTGCAACGGGCACAGTTCATTGTAGTTTGTTCAGAGTAGCGAAAGGCTAATATCACCAGACTAGTCAGATATCTAATCTGAAGAGTGGCGTGGAAACGGGTGGATCCTCTCCAATTCAGACCGTAATTCAATCTGCTGCTACAGTCTTCTTTCGTGCAGGGGATTTCCTTAACGCGGCTTTTGCCGTTACCTCTGTTGGCTCTGGCGCTTTGGGAATGTCATCCGCTGTTGCCTTCCCTTCAGCAACCTGCATAAAGAAGTTCTGAGAACTGAAGGAAGGCAGCGATTTGCCAGTCGAAGTTTCGCGTGCGCGGACATACTTGCCATCGCCCAGCAGTACCCGTGTTTTAACGGTATCTGTGAGATAGGCAGCCAGAATTTCATTGTGCAGCCGCGCGCGAAGCTGAGTGTCCTTGATCGGGAAGACAACTTCGCAGCGCTCGAAGAGATTCCGCGGCATCCAATCGGCGCTGCCACAATAAAATTCTTCATCTCCGCCATTGGCAAAGTAGAAGATGCGGCTGTGCTCGAGGAAGCGTCCTACGATCGAGCGCACGCGGATGTTCTCGCTGATACCTTTCAGCCCGGGGCGCAACGCGCAGATGCCGCGCACGATCAAATCAATCTGCACGCCTGCCTTTGATGCCGCATAAAGCGCATCGATCACGCTCAACTCAAGCAGGGAATTCATCTTGGCGATGATGCGCGCTGACCGTCCAGCCTTGGCGTGTTCGGTCTCACGTGCGATTATGCGGATAAAGCTTTCGGCAAGTGTGAGCGGCGCGACGAGCAGAGGCGCATAGTCGTCTGATTCGGAATGAGCAGTGAGGTAATTGAAGACGCTGTGCACGCCCGCGGTAATTGCTGGATCAGAGGTCAGGAGGCTGATGTCGGTGTAGAAGCGCGCAGTATTCGGGTTGTAGTTGCCGGTGCCGAGGTGGGCGTAGCGGCGGATCACTCCATCCGGATCGCGCCGGACCAGCAGCGCCAGTTTGCAGTGGGTCTTCAGTCCAACAATGCCGTGGAAGACCTGAACTCCGGCATCTTCCATATCACGTGCCCAGCGAATATTCGATGCCTCATCGAAACGCGCCATCAGCTCCACAACCACCGTGACTTCCTTGCTCTGCGCGGCTTCTGTCAGCGCGCTAAAGATCGCCGAGTCAGAACTGGTGCGGTAGAGCGTCTGCTTTAACGAAATAACATTCGGGTCCGCAGCTCCCGACTCGATAAAGCCTACGACTGCGTCATAGGAGTCGTAAGGATGGTGCAGCAGGATATCGCGATGGCGCAGTTCGTCAAATAAATCCACTGATTTGCGATTTATTCGCAGTTCATGCGGGACAAATGGAGCAAATTTCAGATCCGGGCGAGGCGCGTCACTATAAAGGTTCATCAGGCGCGTGAGGTTCACAGGCCCATCGGTGCGATAAATCTGCGACTCATCAAGCTCAAAATTGATCCGCAACCTATCGACGATCTCAGGATCGGCGCGCTGTTCAATTTCCAGGCGCACTGCATCGCCCTTGCGCCGGTTGTGCAGCTCGGAGCGCACGGTTTCAAGCAGGGACCGCGCTTCTTCTTCCTGGAAATAGAGATTGCTGTTGCGCGTTACGCGGAAGGCGGCTTTTGAGAGTATTTCGTATCCGCGGTACATTCCAGCGGCGTGGCGCTCGATCAAATCGTGCAGAAAAATAAAGTCGTGTGTACCTTCGCTCGAAGGGAGCGGTATGAGTCGTGGCAGTGCACGAGGCACCGTCACAACGCCGAGCACTGGTCCAGGAGTGCCTTTCCGCTTGCGACGCAGCAGCAGGGCAATGCAAAGTGCCTTATTCAGAACGCGTGGAAAGGGATGCGCGGGGTCAATGGTGATCGGCGTCAGCAGCGGGTCGACTTCTCGCTGGTAGAAGGCGGTAGCCGATGCCTGGGCTGCCTCGTCCAGTTCATTCCAGCCTAGGACGCGCACTCCGGCATGGCGCAGAGCTGGCAACAGCTGCTTGTTCCAGCAACCGTATTGCCCGGCAACAAAGTTATGCATATCTTCGTTGAGAGCATCGAGTGTCTGTTGCGCAGTCTGTCCATCAGGGCCGGCTTCGGTGTAGCCGTCTTCAATTCGTTGCAGCAGGCCAGCTACGCGGATTTCCACAAACTCGTCGAGATTACTGGCTGTAATTGCCAGAAACTTCACTCGCTCCAAAAGAGGATTAGCTGCGTCCTGGGCCTCTTCCAGTACACGGCGGTTAAATTGCATCCAGGACTCGTCCCGGCCGATCAAAAGGCTTTGTTGAGAAGAACGTGCGCTCATAGGCTTATTTCGGCTTTGGTCCGAAAGTGTACATATCTGCTATACACCAGGCTAGACGATCAGGATATGAACAGCCTGCGAAAAGCAGCCTGTTTCAGTCGGAATTTGACGCGGGTATAGCTCCTCAACGAGGATAAAAGTAGCCGCCGGGGGTAGTCACTATGGGAGATCAGGGTTGTAGCGAGTTGTTGGTGCAGGACACCGCAGCAAAGCTTTTCCAGACTGCAGCACTTCTGTTAGGGAACGAGTCGGAAGCCGTCAGCCTGGTGGAAGAAGCCATAGCCGGGGTCGAAATCGATCCTTGCGCTGATGGTGACCGGGCCAAGGTTCTTGTGCAGGAGCACCTTGTTCATGCAGCGATTCGCAAGCTCAGCGAGCGTGAGCCGGAATCCTTCGCCGTGTCCACAACAGACGAAGGCAATGCGGGCGGCTGTATACAGGATGACGATATCTCCGCTGCTGGGCTGTCTCAGGAACAGTTGGGATATTTGCTTGAAGGCGAAGGACGCGGTCAGTTGCGCAACTGGCTGGAGCATCTGACGGCAGCCCAACGGGCGATATTTGTGGAACGCGCCATGCTGGGGCAGGACAATGCGACCACTGCTGAAAATCTGCGTACTGGAGCTGGTGAAGGCGCCGCCGGCTGGACGCCGGAAAAGGTCAGCGAGGTTTTCCGCCAGGCTCTTTGTTCTTTGGCGACTTCGCTTGTGCACGCACGTACAGCACAACCAGCTTGATTGCAGGCATCCCGGTAGGCTTTTACAGGCAGAGAAAAACCGGGCATGTATCGTTCGGTAAAAAGGCGGGTATAAAATGGCCCGTGGGATGTAAGCTCTTTGTTCCCCGTAATTTTCTGAATTTTTCTGCAGCCGGCCGCATCAAAAAAGTCATAATCCGGCTAAGGTTGTTCCTTTAATACAAGGTGAATTGTTCGTGCATGTAACTCAAAATGGCGGACGGAGGCGTGTGGCTGATGTCTTGTTGCTGCTTTGCCTATGTGTTTCCGCAAGCTGTTTGATGGCTCAGGCGCAGTCGAGCGACTCTTCGTCGTTACCCAGTCCTTTCCAAATACCGGCCCCGCAGCAGGGTGGCAGCGGTTTTCAGGGCAGTGTTGTGGAAGAAAAGCCCACCGAAGGCGTGCTTCCACTATCGCTGGACGACGCAATCCAGCGCGGCCTGAGGCACAATTTGGGGCTGATCCTCAGCACCGTGACCACAACATCAGCCAATGGATCGCGCCTGCAGGAGCTCCAGGACCTGCTGCCAACGGTCGACGCGTCAATGAAAGAGTCCGTCCAGCAGGTCAGCCTTGCTGCTCAGGGGCTACGCATTTCCGGGTTTCCGTCCGTTATTGGGCCTTTTGGATACACGGATATCCGCACATCACTCAACTGGTCTCTGTTAAACATCGCGTCGCTGCGGAATTATCTTGCGGCCAGGCACAACTTTCAGGGCTCAAAGCTCTCCGTGCAGGACGCCCGGGACCTGGTCACGCTGACCGTGGGTAATGCCTATTTTCTGGTAATTGCTGATAAGGCTCGTATCCAAAGCGCGCAGGCGCAGGTCGATACATCCAAGGTTTCGCTCGACCAGGCAGTGCAGAACCACCAGGCCGGCACCGCACCGCTGCTTGATGAGCTGCGCGCCCGCGTCGACTACCAGACGCAGCAGCAAACGCTCATTACAGCACAGAACCAATATGAAAAAGACAAGATTGCGCTGGCCCGTGTTATCGGACTGCCGCTTGAACAAAGGTTCGAATTGACCGACCAGGCCCCATATGCAGCACTGGATGAAGTTGATCCGGATACGGCGGTGAAAGAGGCGATTCAAAACCGCAGCGATCTTAAAGCCATGCAGGAACAGGTCATGTCGGCGGAAAAGGCACGTTCCGCCGCCACTGCCGAGCGCTTCCCCACGATCAGTTTTGCTGGCGACTATGGAGCGATTGGTCCAACACTTGGCCAGTCGCATGGCACAGGCGAGGCTACAGGAACGCTCTCTGTTCCGGTATATGAAGAAGGCAAACTGCGCGGCGACGCCCAGCAGGCGCAGGCGCAGCTCGAATCGAGGCGAGCGCAGTTCAGCGACCTTCAAGGCCAAATCAATGCTGATGTTCGTGACAGCATTCTTGACATCAAGGCTGCCCAGAAGCAGGTGGAGGTTTCGCGCAGTAACGTGCAGCTTGCGAATGAGGCTTTAAGCGAAGCCCAGCAGCGCTATGCTGCCGGGGTTTCGGACAACCTTCCGGTTTCGCAGGCGCAGCAGTCCGTCGCCCAGGCAAATGATCAATATGTGAGCAGCCTTTACCAGCACAACATCGCCAAGCTTTCGCTGGCACGCGCGCTGGGTGTGGCTGAAACCCACTATAAGAATTACGTTGGAGGAAAGTGACAGTGGCGGAACAAGCGGTACAAGTCCCGGAAAAAAATCAGATTGACCAGCCGGAAGAACCACGGCAGAAGCCGCAGCGCCGATTCATCATTATTGGCGTAGTCGCTGTTCTCGTTGTTGTGGGCCTTCTCTGGTGGTGGCATTCCACATTTTATGAAGACACCGATGACGCTCAGGTCTCTGGCCATCTCATCCAGATCAGTGCGCGTATTGCCGGCCATGTCGCCAAAGTGAACATCGATGATAACCAGTTCGTGGAAGCGGGCACAGTTATGGTAGAGCTCGATCCCAAGGATTTTGAGACTGCTGTACAACAGGATGAGGCCAACCTTGAAGCCGCTG
>DATAQW010000029.1:0-10204 GCA_036264445.1 Pseudacidobacterium sp. | reverse complement strand
TCCGCTGCATGAAAGAAGAGAGCACCGCGCGGGCCTGCAGATACTCTTCCGACATTTCTTCGGTCAGCGTAGTACGAGGTGCCGCAGTGCGGTCGTTTGTCTGTGCAAACTGCCCGATGCCCTGCAAAGAAGCAAAAACTTCGTTGCAGATTTCCGTCTGTACAGCAACCAGATCGAACGACGGAACGCTGATATAGCCTCCGCCATTCACACTCTGCCGCGAGACATCGAGCAACTGCCAGTTCAGGTCGAATCCTTTTTCCGAGCGGATAAAATTCCCAGTCAGGACCCAGCGCACTAAAAGCTTCTGCCCAACTTCCAGCGGATCAAGCTGTGCCAGTGGAAGACGCATCAATGCGCTGGTAGGCCGGACTACAAGCGGCGACATGCGCGAGATGCGCGCCGAAATCGCATCAGCGAGAGCAAATCCGTAAAGCGGCGTTACTTCCGATGGGCCAAAGTTTTTGAATGGCAGCACAACGATCGAGTTCTGCTTTGTCTGCGTATCGGCCGATTCGCGAAAACGTTCGGCCAGCATCGAAAGCAGGCCAGTCGTCCGTTTTTCATCCTCCGGCGTGGAGACAGGCAATTGTGCAGCCGCCTCGCCGGGAATAATTCCGGTTTCGATCTGTAGCGCTTTCATGATGGTCTTCAGCGCCTCACGGACTTCCGCTGCGCTGGCATAGCGTTCAGTGGGGTTCTTCTGCAAACAGCGTTGAATCACCGAACTCAGCTCAGGAGGGACATCAGGACAGCACTGATTGAGCGGAGGAGCATCCACAAACTGAATGGCGCGAATGCTCTGGAACTCATCGGCATCCGGCCGCGCAAAGGGGTGCCGTCCACTGACAAACTCATAGAGAATCACGCCCAGCGCCCAGATATCGCTCTGCATGCTGCTCTGCCCAGTCACAAATTGCTCCGGGGCCATATAAGCGATAGTGCCGCCACGCGCCGTGTACGTCGCAGTTACAGGGCCAGCCTTACGCCGCGATGTCTTTGAAGGATCAAACTCAGCCTCTTCGGGATTGATGCGCCGCGCGAGGCCGAAGTCCAGAATCTTGACCAGTCCTCCATCGGTCAGAATCGCGTTCGCAGGTTTCAGATCGCGATGGAAGATACCGAGCGAGTGTGCGGCGTTCAGGCCGTCGGCAATCTGAATGCCAACAGAAAGCGTAAGCTGGATGCTTGCCGGGCCCTTGGCAATGATCTTGTCCAGAGACTGCCCGGGCACGTACTGCATCACGATGAAGGCTTCTTCACCCTCTTCACCAACTTCATAAATGGCGCAGACATTGGGATGCTCAATGGCCGATGCCATGCGCGCCTCGCGCAGGACTGTTGTCCGCATTTGTTCCAGCGTCAGCGCGCCGCGCTTCAGGATCTTCAGCACCACGGGCCGCATCAGCAGCGTGTCATTGGCCAGATAAACGAGCCCACTCCCACCCGCGCCCAACCGTCGTACCAGCTCATAGTGCTCAATCGTGCGGTGCTTCATCTATTGCTAGTGTAGCGGCTGCCGCATCGGGAAATCGTAAATCCACACCATGTTTTGAAGCACTGTTCCAAAGCTGGAAAATCTCTCTGTATACCTGTGTTCGGAGCCTGTACTGAGCGCGTCAGCAGGTTGCCAGAGTAGATTACAGCGCTTCGGCGAGGCGCGGATATAAGACAAATTGACTGGTTTCGTAGAGAGCCAGAAGGCGTTTTGTCATGAGGTAGTACGACGAGGCGGCCTGATGCAGGTAGAACGGAACCCTAAGTCGTCTCGGGCTGAACATCATTTGGATCCGGATTCGAAAGAGAGCTCTGCGCAGGATCATGGAATCATGCCGTATACGCTCAGAGACAATGATCGCCTCTTCGAAGTTCCACAATCTCACATACGCCGCAAGCGCAATGATCAGATCCGCGTTGTTCTGCATGCGGCGAAGCCCTTCCATGCCGCCAACAAGCGCCCACATGTCTCCGGGTTCAAGCTTAAGCTGATTGCCATTTGGCTGAAGGTGATCTTTCGCGACAATTTCCAATCCGCGGAAAGGAACCTGCTGGATCTTTGCAACGAGGCTATCCCAATCTGTGGAGCGCAGCTTATGGGCGCGGGAGTAGACCAAAACAATCCCGGCAGAGCAACCTATGATGAAGATCAGAAAAGCAAGAAATCCCATAGCCAGCCTTCAACGTTTATCTATACTGCTTGCACCCTGAGCCCCCAGCTGAACATGCTTATGCAGGCTGGAAAGGTAGCTCTGCATTTCGGGGGACAGTGTACGACTTTCCGGCTCTGGAAGCCAGAAAATAATCGTCCAATAGATAATTGCCGCCATGTAAACAACCATTCTGATCTGAGACAGGACAATGCCGTGCCAGTCGGAACCTAAGTAACTGGCAGCACCTTGCACAAAAGCATCGGTCACAGCCCAGGCAGCCCAGCCGGTGGCCAAGCCCATGACATGGTTCCGCCAGACCAGTCCCAGCTGTGTTGCCGCCAGACCCGTCGACAGAAAAAGCCCCAGCGATAGCATTACGGAAAAAAGTCTTCCCTTTTCAATCCATGTATTGAAGGAGGTTGGGGCGGTTGGACTCACAGCAAATGCAATTGCGGCAGCAATAAAAAACCCCGCAGCGCCGAGCAGCACGAACATGCGGCGGGCATCCCGCACCCATGTCCCTGTGGGCTTCAGGACGATGCGGGCCATCTCAAAGATGACAGCGATCTGCATCAACAGATCCAGTACATTTGCATTCCAGTAAACCAGCGCATACAGGTCAGCGCTGCCATACCTATAGACCGTAAAAAGCGTGATCGTTCTAATGATGCTGAATCCGATCCAGGCAGTAAAGAATGGAAATGTTCTCCACCTCTCTTTCACTATCAACACAAGTAACAGGGCGGCATGCCCTACAAAGCCCGCCGCCCACAATATTCGAGCAAAAACTGATAGCTGCATGCAGCTTCATCTTACTCTGGGGCTTAAGTTTGTCTAATAACCCATGACAGTCAGAATCGCGACAATTAATGCTGCCGCTTTCCCTTTTTGCGGTTCAGGGTCAGTACCAGAAGTGCCAGCAAATGCGGGTAGCGATCCTGCGCATACTGACAGGACACTTGCAGCGAGAACAAGATTGCGTACACTCTTCTTCATAAAATAAAGGCTCCTTGGCGCAGAAAGCGCTACCAAAGAGCGTATGCTTGAGTGCTCCGCATTCACAACGGTTTGTTTTGCACAAATCGTTGGGCAAAACACTCAGGTAATCTCAATTAGAATCGGGGAAATTAAAGAAAATCGCTTCACTTCCCATCTGAAGTTCGCATTTTGATGCGACACAGCACGGAAAAACTTTACCTGGCGTCAGTGCCCCATGCCATGTCTGCGTTCGCTTAGCGGACGGTTTATCCCTTCGATGGTCCTCGCTGCCGCAGCGCGTTTGTCGCTGGCGCGGCCCAGAAGAAACATTGTCAATCCAAAAACCAGCATCACGACACCCCAGATCAGGTTGATGTTCATCCCAGCCGACCGTTCATAAATCACGCTGCCGTGAGTGAATACTCCAAAGGTCACCAAAATGACACCGACAATCGAAAACATCAACCCCATAGGAATCCGCAAATCAAGATTCATCGTTTTTCTCCAACATCTCTTTCCAATGTTGTCGTCCCGACCGTAGCGAAGCGACCCGCATTTTTCCGCCGTCTCCGCACCTAATTTCGGGTATCCCATCCTCACCAGTACTTGCGAAAGGGTGGCAAGCCACAAATCCTCGCTACATTGACTATCTGAAAATCAGATTCAAGCCAACCAGAAGAACCAACAATCCGACGGCAATCACCTTGGGGCGCGCATACCACGCCATGTGATGCTCTGTCGGCTTAGGCGTAAGCGAATACACCAACCCGACCAACTCCTTCTCCGGCCGAGGTTTGGTCATCAGGCTGACAAGGACAGTCAAAACAAAGTTGGTGGAAAACGCCCAGATCGCCGTCCAGAAATTCTGCGCCATTTCGCTGGGATAGCTGTGAACAACTGCAATCCATCCGCCATGAATACCGGGGTGCGCATCGGCAGGCAGAGTCAATCCATGATGCAGGATCGCCGCAACGGTGCCGCTCACTAATCCGGTAAATGCGCCATGCCCGGTTGTGCGCTTCCAGAACATGCCCAGCAGAAACGTGGCAAATAACGGCGCATTCACAAATGAGAAGACAAGTTGCAGCGTGTCCATGATGTTGTTGAACGACGTAGCAATGTATGCTGTCCCAATCGACATTATGATGCCAACCACCGTCGCCCAGCGCCCCATCTTCAGATAATGCAAATCAGGCGCATTTTTGTGGATGTATGACTGATACAGGTCATAGGTCCAGACGGTGTTGAACGCTGTTACATTCCCCGCCATCCCAGACATGAAGCTGGCCAGCAGAGCCGTTAATCCCAGGCCGAGAATTCCGGTCGGAAAAAAGTGCAGCAGCATGTTGGGAATCGCCAGGTCGTAGTCAAGCAGCGGCCTTCCATGCTCATCCGTCATCACTCTGCCACTTACTGGATTCACCTTCGCCGGAATCAGCCCTCGATTAAACTTCGTAGGGTCAGAAAGGTCATTCGCCGCTGTCGGAGTAGCTGGAGCGTTCAACGATGGAGCCTGCATCATCGCGTGTTGTGTCATCGCGGGAGTTGCAATGGCAATCAATCCCGGCAGAATAACGAGAAAGGGGAAAAACATCTTTGGAATTGCTGCAATCAGAGGAACACGCCGGGCGGATTCTTCAGAGTCCGATGCCATCGCCGTCTGGATCACGAGAAAATCTGTACACCAGTAGCCGAACGAAAGCACGAACCCAAGTCCCATAGTCAGCCCAAACCATTGCACGCCCAGAGGATTGGTCTGTGCACTCGTCATTCCATGCCAGGAATGCGTATAGGCGGTGGGCAGCGCAGCCTTCAGCCCACTCCATCCGCCAATGTTCTTCAAGCCAACCCAAACCAGGGGCAAAAACCCAGCGACTATCAGGAAAAACTGCAGGACTTCGTTGTAAATCGCGCTCGTCAATCCGCCGGCAAAGATGTACCCGAGGACGATCATCGCTGAAATTAAAATCGCGAAGTGGAAGATCCACCCCACAGGCATGTTCAATTTCAGAAACAGAGAATCAAACACATGCAGCGTCTGAATCAGACGCGCCATAGCATACATCGAGATGCCTGACGAAAACACCGTCATCACCGCAAACGAGCAGGCATTGTAGGCGCGCGTCTTCTCATCGAAACGTAGACGAAGGAATTCAGGAACCGAGCGCGCTGTTGATCCGTAATAAAACGGCATCATGAAGACGCCGACAAAAATCATCGCCGGAATCGCCCCAATCCAGTAAAAGTGACTGGTCGCGATGCCGTATTTCGCGCCCGATGCGCCCATTCCAATCACTTCCTGAGCGCCAAGATTGGCAGAAATGAACGCCAGTCCACAAATCCAGGCTGGAAGTGAGCGACCCGCCTGGAAAAAATCCTTACTTGTCCGCATAAACCGCTTGAGCGCAAAGCCAATGCCTAGCACAAAAGCGAAATACAGGAGCATAATGAGCCAGTCGATGAGTGTCAGGTTCACGTTGCCCGGTTACTTCCCTTCTTTTGAATAGAAACTGTCGCCGTTCGCCAATCTACGCGTGACATCTGCATGCTTCAAGGCAAATTTTCTCCGATGGCATACGCGAACTGACCGCTGCAGAGGAATAGCGTCTTTCCTGCAATGTACACGTTTTCACGGAGTTCCGTCCATAACAAGTGGCCTGATTCATGAATGTTCACAATGGTAGGAAGTGCTCTCTTCGCGCGCCTTGGCGTCCTTTATGTCTTAGCAATAGATTTTCTTTGCAATCCGGACAGCTCTTATAGCCTCTCAAGCTCCTCCACTGCAATTCGCGCAGCTATCTCACAAGCTGCACGATCCACATCGTGGTGCGTCACAAAACGGACAGCGTTATGTCCGACAGTTCCGCATAGCACACCGCGCTCTTTAAGCCGGGCTACAAGTTCGTCAGCTTTCCCTTCCGCCTTCAGCGCAAAGATGACGATGTTGGTTTGCACTGTTGCGAGATCAAGCTCAATCTGCAGCAAACCAGACAGTTGCTCAGCCAGAAAGCGTGCGTTTGCGTGGTCTTCAGGCAGCCGCTTCGGCATCTCTTCCAGCGCAATCAATCCGGCAGCCGCCAGAATGCCTGCCTGCCGCATTCCCCCGCCAAGGGCTTTACGGATCATGCGCGCGCGTTCAATCACTCTGCGGCTACCAACCAGAACAGATCCAACAGGCGCGCAAAGTCCTTTCGAGAGGCAAAACATCACAGTATTAAAACCGCTGGTGAGTTCCGCAACGCGGACTCTTAGTGCAACAGCTGCATTGAAGATGCGCGCACCATCAAGATGCAAAGGAATACCAAGCTCGCTCGCACCATTCCATATCTCGCCAAATACTGCAAGCGGTGTGACCGTTCCGCCAGCCATGTTGTGCGAATTCTCAAGTGAAATAAGCCCCGTAGGAGCATTGTGCGTGCTGGTCCGTTTCAGAACAGGCTCAATGAGCTTCCACGTTAAAATTCCGCGTTCTGCAAAGACCGGGCGCAACTGGCATCCGGAAAAAGCCGCGGCCATCGCCATCTCCCAGTCCACAATATGCGCGCGCGATTCGCAGACAATCTCCTGTCCTGGTTGCGTATGGACTTTGATGGCGATCTGGTTCCCCATTGTGCCTGTCGGCACAAAAAGCGCAGCCTCGCGGCCAAAAATTTGTGCCGCGCTGCTTTCGAGCATGTTGACCGTTGGATCCTCGCCGTAGACATCATCACCGACCTCAGCCGCTGCCATTGCAGTGCGCATCGCCGGAGTCGGTTTGGTTACCGTATCGCTCCGGAGGTCGATGATGCCAACTGGATTTTGGGAAAGGACTTCGTCATGACGCTCGGCTTTTGTGGACATGCTTCAGTTTTACACCGCAACCGGTTTGAGCGATGACTGAACGTCCAGAAACCGCGCAAAAGCATCATTTGAGAGCAATCGCCCACGCAAAGCCAACGCAATGGAGTCGCCATTCATCTGAAGCGTGCCTTCTTCCGCGAGTTCGTCGATGACAGGACGAAAGCGCTCGATAGCTTCCCTGCCAAACTCTGTCTTAAGCGCTTTCAAATCCACGCCAGCATTTAACCGCAGACCTAAGAACCACGCCTCTTCCAACTCTTCCTGTATCGAAAGCACGTGATATTCGTTCCACCCCGAAGCCTTCAGATAGTTTTCCAGGTCGTCCGTCGCCGCAAAACGAATTGCTCTACCCGCTTTCGACCGCAGCATCGAATGTGCATCCACGCCAAGCCCAAGATACGGCTGTCGCAGCCAATATTTTTTGTTGTGCTCTGACTCAGCGCCCGGTCGTGCAAAATTTGAGATTTCATATTGCTGCAGGCCATTGACTGCAAGCCGCTCAATGGCACTCAGGTACATGTCCGCGATCGTATCGTCAGAAGGAATCGCTGGAGCAAAATAGCGTCCACCCCCATTGAGCACTTCGCGCCCCAGTCGCGAGTCATCGTCGACTTCGAGCATATAGATGCTGGCGTGGTCTACCCCTGACTCGGTCAATACCGCGAGAGACTCCTGCCACGAAGTTTCCGTCTGATGAGGTAATCCCGCAATCAAATCTACATTGACACGCGCGATACCATACCGCCGCACGCGGCGAATATCATTCAGCGCCATCGCTTGGGTATGAAGACGGCCTGTTGCTTTTGCTTCCTGATCGATAAATGACTGAACTCCGAAGCTGATGCGGTTGACGCCGCATTCCGCCATCGCACCCAGCACATCATCCGCCAGCTGGCCAGGAGCACACTCCACTGTAATCTCAGCATCGTCGGTAACTTCAAAGCGCTCACGAATCACGCCGAAGAGCTTTCTGAAAAGCCCCGGAGGTAAGAGACTCGGCGTGCCTCCGCCTAAGTAGATGGAATCAATGGTTCGCGGAAGCGAAAACGCCTCGGCTGCTAGCAAATCCTCGCAGATGCGCTCGATATACCGCTCCATGTAAGTGGCTGGAAACACGCCCGATGCGAAGTTGCAATACGTGCACTTCGATCGGCAAAACGGCACCGAAATGTAGAGACCGAACGCGTCCATTTGCGGCTTATACTCTATTGTCTCACCATGCCCATTGCCGCTACAGAACGCCTCATTTTGCGCCGCTGGCGGGAATCGGATCGTGAACCTTTCGCCGCCATCAATGCTGATCCGCGAGTCATGGAATTCTTCCCGAGGACGCTGACGAAGGATGAGAGCTATCGCATGGTGGAACGCATTGAAGCTGCCTTTGAAGAGCGCGGTTTTGGGCTCTGCGCCGTCGAACTGCGCGAGGACCATTCCTTCATTGGTTATATAGGACTCTCTGTTCCGAACTTCGAGGCCGCTTTCACTCCCTGTGTCGAAATTGGATGGCGGCTGGCTGCGCATGCATGGGGTCGCGGACTCGCAACTGAAGGCGCGCAGGCAATGGTCCGCTTTGTTTTTGAAGTGCTGAAGCTTGAATCTCTCGTCTCATTTACCGCAGTGCAGAACCTGCGTTCGCGCCGGGTTATGGAAAAACTGGGCATGAGCTGCGATCCGGCTGAAAGTTTTGATCATCCAAGCCTGCCTGAAAATCATCCATTAAGGCGACATGTTTTGTATCGTTTACAGCGAAACAACACTGAACCCATAAAATAACAACAGGAGCGCATGGCCGAGCAGGAAAAGCCGAAGCAGACCCAGCAGCAGGATGAGGACGTCGTCGGCAAAGCGTATGACAGCCGGCTGATGCGCCGTCTTATCCGGTATCTCTATCCCTACAAATGGGCCGCCCTAACTTCGCTGGTGGCAGTTTTGTTCAAGGCGGGGTTGGACGTACTCGGGCCCTACCTGACAAAAGTCGCTGTCGACCGTTATATGACAGCGCAGCCTCCAGCGAAGCAATCCTGGCTCGCGCCTTACCTCAGCCCGAACGCTTTTACTGGAATTACGCAGCTTGCTACGCTCTATTTCGGCTCGCTGGTGCTGAGTTATTTTCTTGAGTTCGCGCAAACCTACCTGATGCAGTGGACAGGCCAGAAAGTCATGTTTGACATGCGTAGCCAGATCTTCCGGCACCTGCAGCACATGCACATCGGCTTCTTTGACCGCAATCCGGTAGGCCGCCTGGTTACGCGACTTACCAGCGATGTGGACGCCCTGAACGAGATGTTCACCTCTGGGGTCTTCGCCATCTTTGAAGACGTTTTTGTGCTCGCCGGAATCGTAATTGTAATGCTGCGCATGAGCTGGTGGCTGGCACTGCTCTCGTTTGCCGTTCTGCCTTTCATCCTGATCGTCACAAGCATCTTCCGCAGGCATGTACGCGACTCTTACCGCCGCATCCGCACTGCAATTGCGCGGATCAACTCCTATACGCAGGAGCACGTCAGCGGCATGACCGTGGTGCAGCTCTTTAACCGCCAGAAGCGGTCATTCGAACAATTTGAAGGCGTCAACCGCCAGCACATGGACGCCTTTAAGGACGCGATCCTGGCATACGCGCTCTACTATCCGGCGGTTGAGCTTCTCAGCTCGATTGCGATTGCCATCGTAATCTGGCGCGGCGGTTATGGCGTGCTTCACGCAACCGTTTCGCTTGGCGTGCTTGTTGCCTTTATGCAGTATGCGCAGCGTTTCTTCCGCCCCATTCAGGACCTGAGTGAGAAATACAACATCCTGCAGGCTGCAATGGCCGCGAGCGAACGCATTTTCAAGCTGCTCGATACAGCACCAGAGATCGTCTCGCCTGCCCATCCCAAAGAAGGTGACAAGTCAGGACGGATCGCGTTCCGCGATGTCTGGTTCACCTATCAACGCCTGAATGATGAGCAGAAGTCGCGCATTGCCCGCGCCAGCGCTGTTGAGTTCGCAGCGATGGATGACATTGACTGGACTCTTCGCGGTGTCTCCTTCGCCATCGAGCCGGACCAGACCGCGGCCATTGTAGGCCACACCGGAGCAGGCAAGACCACCATCATCAGCCTGATGATGCGCTTCTACGACATCCAGCACGGCAGTATTTTGATTGATGGCCTCGATGTCCGCGAACATGATCTGAACAGCCTGCGCCGTCGCTTCGGAGTTGTGTTGCAGGACCCATTCCTCTTTACCGGAACCAT
>DATAQW010000011.1:0-14990 GCA_036264445.1 Pseudacidobacterium sp. | reverse complement strand
TTTCTGATGCTTCCGCTGGCCGCTTGCCTTTTGTTTATACGGCCATAGAAAACGAATAGAGTGAGGTGGCCATGAGGGCACGAGGCTGCTGGGCTACGTTATTCCTGCTTTTTGTCATCGTCAGGGCATCTGCGCAAAAAGTGCAGCCTGAAGAGTCTGCGCACCATCGCGGCCCTCATGGACTAGAAGGGTGGACACTCAATTCTTCTATTCCTGATAGGCCGAACGAAAAATTTCCTTTTACGCTCATGCTCTCACGCAAAGGGAAAATTATTCGGCAGATTTCTGGCGATCCTTTTGTTTGGAACTGGATATTTTGGGCAGACGGAAGACAAATCGCTTATGAATCCGGGCCATTGCACTTCAGTATGCAGTGCATTCTTGTTGATATAGCTACGGGACGCCAACTAGCGAAGTACGATTGCTGGGCTCCTCTGCCTGAAAATGCGCCAAATTGGGCCAAAGCCCTTGAAATTAATCGATAAATGCGCACATAGTGGGGAACTACTTCTGGACAAATCATATTTTTAAGTTGTGGCGACAAACCTCCACAAAAAGTGCTACGATCACAGGTTTTCGCTCGTCCCATATTTTGATTTGCACCGGAGTCATACAATGCGTTCTGAAACCGTTCTGCAGGAACCAGTTACCTACCCCTTCACTCTTACTGAAGAACAGCAACAACTGCGCAAAGAGATTCGCGAGTTTGCGCAGCGCGAGATCGCGCCTAATGTCATGCGCTGGGATGAGGCCAGCGAGTTTCCCGCTGATGTAGTGAAACAGCTCAGCCAGATGGGATTGATGGGCGTGATCTTCCCGGTCGAACTTGGTGGATCGGGGCTGGGCTATGTCGATTACGTCACCGCGATTGAGGAGCTTTCCGCAGTCGATGGTTCGATCGGCATCATTGTTGCCGCGCATAACTCGCTCTGCACAAACCATATTTTTCTTGCCGGAAACGAAGAGCAACACCGCAAATACATTCCGAAACTAGCAAGCGGAGCATGGCTCGGGGCTTGGGGATTGACTGAGCCGAATTCCGGCTCCGATGCGGCAGGCGCAAGGACAACCGCTGTGCGTAAAGGCGACAAATGGGTGTTGAATGGCAACAAGACATTCATCACGAATGGCCATTATGCCGATGTTGCTGTCGTGATCGCTGTGACAGACAAGAGCCAGGGCACGCATGGGCTCTCAGCCTTTGTAGTGGAAAAAGGGACGCCCGGTTTTCGTCCAGGTAAAAAAGAAAACAAACTTGGCCTGCGCGCCAGTGACACTTCTGAGCTGATCTTTGAAGACTGTGAGATTCCGGCGGAGAACCTGCTGGGAAAACTGGGCGAGGGGTTCGTTGATTCCATGCGCGTGCTTGACGGCGGACGCATCTCGATCGCCGCACTCTCGTTAGGCATTGCACGCGGAGCTCTCGAAGCAAGTCTGCATTATGTGAAAGAACGCCGTCAATTCGGCAAAGCCATCGCTGAGTTTCAGGGAGTGCAATGGAAACTCGCCGATATGGCGACAGAGCTTGATGCAGCGCGTCTGTTGACACTGCGTTCTGCCGTGTTGAAAGATGCCGGCCAGCGAGTCACGCGCGAGTCGTCAATGGCAAAACTCTATGCAAGCGAAGTCGCCGTGCGCATCTGCGACCAGGCCGTGCAACTTCATGGAGGCTACGGCTTCATCAAGGACTATCCCGCAGAGAAGTTCTATCGTGACGTGAAGCTCTGCACCATCGGCGAGGGCACGAGTGAAATTCAACGCATGGTAATTGCACGCGAGATTTTGAAAGTGATGCCCTCCAGAGGGTAGATGCGACCATTCATTTATGATCGCTAGCGTAGATGAGCGATTCTATCCCGAACAGCACTGCCGAAATTTCGCAGCTTGTGGAGCGTGTGCGTGCAGGTGATACGCGCTCACTGGCCCGCGCCATTTCTCTCGTTGAGAATGATTCGTCGCTTTCTGCTAAAGTTTTGTCCGCGTGCTTTCCCTATACAGGAGGAGCTTTGCGCATTGGAGTTACGGGCGCTCCAGGCGCAGGTAAAAGCACGCTGGTTGACCGGTTGGCGCGACACTATCGCAGTCTTGGTGTAACAGTTGGCGTCATCGCTGTTGACCCGACCAGCCCGTTCACCGGCGGCGCGATTCTCGGCGACCGCATCCGCATGCAGGAGAACCTCCATGATCCCGGTTTCTACGTGCGCAGTATGGCGACCCGCGGATCGCTTGGCGGACTTGCGCGGACTACAGCTGATGTTGCCTCTGTCATTGAAGCCAGCGGCAAGGATGTGATTCTAATCGAGACAGTCGGGGTCGGCCAGGATGAGATTGATATTGTGCGGCTTGCCGATATTACTTTGGTTGTGCTTGTGCCCGGCATGGGCGACGACGTGCAGAGCATCAAGGCCGGCATCATGGAGATCGCCGATATTTTCGTCGTCAATAAGGCGGATCGAGATGGCGCAGACCGCGTGGAAAAAGAGGTGCGTGCGATGCAGTCACTCGCGACGCGGCATGAGAGCTGGGTTTCTCCAGTGGTGAAGACGATTGCGACGACTGATGAAGGAATCGACAAGCTGGTCCAGACAATAGACCAGATGAAAGAATGGCTTAAGGCGGACGGGCATCTGGTGGCGCGCCGTAAAAAGTACTGGCGTGAGCGCATGACGCAGATGATGATTCACGCTCTGATGCGGCAGTTGCGCGAGCACGGAATCGACGATGCCGAATTAGAAATGCACGCAGAGCGTGTTACGCGAGGAGAAGAAGACCCCTACAGCCTTATTCCGGAGCTGGTGGCGCGGAAAGCGAAAACATCTGTATGACGAAAATTGATCACCTCGGAATCGCAGTGAAAAGCATTGCTGCTGCGCGTGGATTTTATGAGACGCTCGGTCTGCATGTAGCGCAGGAAGAGACGGTCGTGCATGAAAAAGTGCGCATTGCCATGATTCCCGCAGACGAAAGCCGCATCGAATTGCTTGAGCCCACGTCGGATGATTCGCCCGTGGCAAAATTTCTCGCCAAGCGCGGCGAGGGTCTGCACCACATTGCATTGCATGTTGATGATATTTCGGGAACGCTCGAAAATCTGAAGACAAAGGGTGTACGACTTATCTCTGATGAATTACAGATCGGCGCGGGAGGGCATCTTTATTTCTTTGTGCACCCTTCCAGCGCAGGCGGCGTGCTGCTTGAAATCTGCCAGGATCCAATTACGGACGTATAAATGCTCTTAGCAATCGATACTTGTGGAAGTATAGGCACTCTTGCGCTGGGCCGGCTCGAAGGTGGGCAGATTCTTGTGCTTAGAGAAGCAGAGCTTGCAGGCAAAACGTATTCCGCCATGCTGACTCCCCGCATTCGTGAATTGCTCAACTCTCACGATTTAGGCTTACAAGAGCTTCATGCAATCATCGCAGTAAATGGACCCGGCAGTTTTACTGGCGTTCGTGTTGGACTGAGCACGGTGAAGGGACTCGTCGAAGCCCTCGATATCCCCGTAATCTCTGTTTCTCGTCTTGCTGTACTCGCACAAAAAGCAAATTGCCAATATGCAGCGCTCGATGCAGGGCGAGGCGAGTTCTACTTCGGCGAGTACGGAGAAACTCCACACGAAGGATTATTTTCCATCGATGAGATTCGTGCTGCCTATTCCGAACGCGAGCTAGCTATCTGCGAAGAAAAAGTTGCGCTTGCTTTTCCTGAAGCGCGAATGATCACTACGCCCACGGCTGCTGACGCGCTTCATTTCGCGTTGCCGCGACTGCTGAAACGCGACTTCGATGACCCGGTGCTCCTGGATGGAAACTATCTGCGCCGCGCCGATGCCGAGGTAAAGATGGGTGCGCTGAAGGCATGAAATGCAGCGTGCGTCCTATGGAGGAGGGCGACATAGATGCTCTACTGTTTTTAGCGGCAAATATCCCAGAAGCTCCGCACTGGAGTCGTACTGACTACGAGCATTGCATAGGCAAAGACAAAGACACGGGATTATGCCGCATCGGATATATTGCTGAATCCGAAGGCGGCCTGTCCGGCTTTGCCATTGCCAAGCTGGTGGCCGGGGTTTGTGAGCTTGAGTCGATCGCAGTTGTGGAAGAAATCCGGGGACAGGGGATAGGAATATCCCTGATGAAATCAATAGCAAACTGGGCACAATCCATGGGAGGCATTCGTCTGGAACTTGAAGTCCGCGCTTCAAATACTAGAGCAATCAGGTTTTACGAGCGATTCGGAATGCGTCGCGAAGGACTGCGGCGCGGATATTACCACTCTCCCGGTGAAGACGCCGTGCTCATGGGCATGCCGCTCATCCCCAGTGGAAAAATTGGCTGAAAAACGCGTTGCCAGCGGGTCATCCCAGTGCTAGTTTTATACGTCTTAGGGAAACAGGGGGTGTTCACGATGGATATGGAAACGTACGGTTCACCGGATAGTGAGGCGATACGCGAACTTGAAGAGCAGCACCGGCACTATTCGGAGAAACTGGAAGACCTGCTCCAGAAACCATACCTTTCTGCCGAGGAACAACTCGAAGAAGTCCGGCTTAAGAAACTTAAACTATCAGTGAAAGACCAGCTTGTCGCCGTGCGTCATGGCGCCCTCCATCAGGTAGCCTGAGGTGTTCTGGTTTTATGGTGCGCCTTGCTTGACCGGGCGAGGCGAAGAGTCGTTCCCTGTTTCCCCGCCAAGGTGCCTATAAATACCTATAATGAGAGAATCATCTCTCATGGTTCGTGACGGTTACTACTACGGGTTTGCCTTGCTTGCGGTTGCAGTCGTGGTCTATCTGCTGACGGGCGGATGGGCATGGGCGATTTTGCCCCTGATTCTTGCGGCGTTTTTTCTCTGGTTCTTTCGCGACCCGAAGCGGACGATCCCGCAGGGCGAAGGGCTAGTAGTTTCCCCCGCTGATGGCAAACTCACCTCTATCGAGCACGTGATCACTCCTACTGGTGAACGCCTGCGCTTGAGCATCTTTCTCAGCGTTTTTGACGTGCACGTGAATCGCTCGCCAATTGGCGGCACGCTGCGCGAGGTCCGCTATACCAAAGGCGAATTTCTCAACGCGCTCGATCCTGCCAGCGCCGAGAAAAACGAGCAGAATCTAGCGGTTGTCGAGAGCGAAGACGGTCACGAAGTGGCTTTCAAGCAGATTGCAGGCCTGCTGGCGCGTCGCATTATTTTCAATCCCAGCGTTGGTGATTATCTCGAACGCGGGCAGCGCATTGGAATGATTAAGTTCGGGTCACGAGTGGATGTTCTTCTGCCGGGACACGCGGAACTGAGGGTGAAGCAAGGCGACCGGGTAAAAGGCGGGGCCACCATCCTTGCACAGATCCCGAACCTGATTGGGGGGCCGATGCTGGCTGAACTCGAAATGGAGACACTGGCTTGATTGCGAAGGGCAGCCGCCGCCGGCGTGGAATGTATGTGTTGCCGTCGCTGTTTACAGCAGGCAACATTGCTGCCGGCTACTTCGCCATCATGCAGAGTCTGCAAGGCTCTGCGCAGGAGCCGCATCATTTTGACTATGCGGCGCTGGCTATTGGGTTTGCCATTCCTTTTGACGCACTCGATGGACGCATTGCGCGCATGACCAACACTACGAGCGCCTTCGGAAAAGAGCTGGATTCACTTGCTGACGTGATTACATTCGGAGTTGCCCCCAGCATTCTTGCCTTTACCTGGGGCTTCCGCATGCTTCCAGCGGTGGGTGATTTGGTTCTCCGGCAAAAGATTGTCCAGTTCGGAGCGTTTGTCTGCTTTCTTTTTCTAATATGCGGGGCCAGCCGCTTGGCGCGCTTTAATATCAGCGTCAACCCTGTGCCCAAAAACCCAGGCAGGCCCGACCGGAAGTATTTTGTCGGCATGCCGATTCCGGCGGCTGCTGGAATCATCGCCGCAGTCATCCATTTCTTTCACGGCATCCCTATCTCAATTTCGTGGGTTGCCGCTGTCTGGATGACTCTGGTTGGGCTCATCGGCTTCCTTATGGTCAGCACGTGGCGATTCTGGAGCGGGAAGGAAATCAACCTTTCGAACAGGCATCCTTTCCAGTGGATGGTGCTGATTGGATTGATCATCTACGCGCTGGTCTTTTTTTCACAATATGTGCTTATCCTGATGGCGCTGATGTATATGTTTTCGGGTATTCTTGCCCGAGTAGCTTATTCGTGGCAGCGCGCGCGAAGACTTCTTCCATCAAATACTAAAATGAGTTAGATGCCAGATACATACAAAATCGCAATCGTAGGCGCGGCTTCTCTGCGCGGCAAAGAACTGAGTGAAGCATTGACGGACTCCGTGTTCAGTTTGGCTGACTTTGTGCTAACGGACGATGAGTCGGCCCTCGGCCAGCTTGAGTCTGTCGGCGACGAGGTTACCTTTATTCAGCGCATCGAGCCGGGAGCATTTGACGGCATGGACTTTGTCTTCTTCGCTGGAGCAGAAGAGGTCACGCGCAAGCACTGGCAAAATGCTCAGCATGCCGGAGCGAGCATCATCGACATGAGCTACGCGCTCGAAAGTGAGCCGCGCGTTCTGGTGCGCGCCCCGTGGGTGCAGGAATCAAAGACCGTTCCCGACCTGAAAACAGCGGCGGTTTCTCCTGCGCATCCCGCTGCGGTTGTGTTGGCTCTGCTTCTGCAGCGCACACTGGACGTTGCCGGAGTGAAATCAGCATCGGCAACGGTGATGGAGCCGGCATCCGAGTATGGCCGGACAGCTCTCGATGAATTGCATCAACAGACTGTGAGCTTGTTGAGCTTCCAATCGCTCCCCAAGGAAATGTACGATACGCAGGTTGCGTTCAACATCGTTTCAGCGCTGGGCGAGTCGGCCAAAATCAACCTGGGGGTGAGCGAGGCGCGCATCCGCAGGCACTATGTGCAGCTTTCAGAAGGCCATTTACCCGATGTCACGATTCAGTTGCTGCATGTGCCGGTCTTTCATGGATACGGTATCTCACTCGCCATCGAACTCGATGAGCCGGTGACGATCGAGCACCTGGAGACCGCGCTGAATGGCGAGCATGTCGACGTGATCCTCGGCGATGCAGACGCGCCCAGTAACCTCAGTTCTGCGGGACAGAGCGACATCATGGTGCGCGTACGCACCTCTGACGGCAGCGAACTGGCTACGACACGTTTCTGGCTATGGGTGGTTGCTGACAACCTGAAAGTCGCTGCGCTCAATGCACTCGCCTGCGCGCAGGAACTACGCCGGCTGCGTCCGCAGGGAAAAGTACAGTAGCTTTTTAGATCTGTTGAAGCCACGCGTGTGCCCGATCGATATCTTCGCGCGTAAGCTCGTGGCCGCCCTGCTGCCAGACGTGTGTTACCGCTGCTCCTGCTTCGGTAAGCATTCTCGCCAGAGTATTAGGGTTATCAGCAGGGATAATTGGATCGGATTTTCCTGAAGAGATAAACGCGGACTTGCCCGCCAGACTAAGCAGCTTTTCCGGGACCAAAGGCGTCATTGCGCGAAAGAGTACCGCGCCATGCAATACCTCGGGGCGCAGCAGCATGATTGCAGCGGCGATGTTTGCTCCATTTGAATAACCAACAGCGATGATCTGAGACGCGTCAAGGTCATTTTCCTTCGCCGCCTCGCCAACAAAATCTGCCAGCTCATGCGCGCGGCGAATCACATCTTCCTCGTCGAAAACTCCTTCGCGCAAGCGGCGAAAGAATCGTGGCATGCCGTTTTCAAGCACTTTGCCGCGTGGACTGAGAAGAGCGCTGTCGGGATCGAGCATCCTGCCAACGGGCAGCAGGTCATCTTCATTGCCCCCGGTCCCATGCAGGACGAGCAGTGTGCGCTTGCTCTGGCCGGGAATAAAGCGATGGATAAATGTGTCTGTTGCACTCACGATTGTTTTTCCGCGACAAGTTCTGGCTGATGCAGCTTTGGGAGACTTTCCTCGATGTCAGCGCGATATTTCTCAAGCCATGGAGGAAGTTTGAGCACCTGCCCAAGTGCGCTTTCCGGTTCATCGACCGCAAAGCCCGGCGGGTCGGTCGCAATCTCAAAAAGCACGCCGCCCGGCTCGCGGAAATAGATTGACTTGAAATACTGCCGGTCAAGTACAGGCGTTACGTTCAAGCCGATCTCGCGCACTTTCTCCTGCCACTCCACTTGCGCAGCATCGTTTGGAACGCGGTAAGCGACATGGTGCACGCTTCCTCCGGCAACCACGCCGCGTAGAAATTCCGGCGTGCGGTGCAGGTCTACATTCGACGCGCTTTCACCTTCGCCAAAGGTGTAGCGGAAGTAGCTGCCCTCTTCCTTTGCCTTTTTCGCGCCCATGCTAGTGAGCAACTCAGCAGTGCGCTCCATTCCATCTTCGCAGAGAGTCACGGTATGAAAGCTGCGAATCGCCTCCTTGCCTGAAATGCCGTTGGCCTCCCACGCCGGCTTGCTTTCCACGCCGGGAACACCGATCAGCTCCAGAGCAAGTCCGTCGCGGTCACGGAATGCCAGCACCTGCTCATCGAGGCGTCGCTGCGGCCTGTCATACTCGACGCCGAGCCTGGTGAATCGCTCGATCCAGAAGCCGAAAGAATCCTGCGGCACAGCAAAGCCGATGGCTGTTGCCTGTCCGGTGCCGCGTCTTCCGCTCTGAATGCCGGTCCATGGGAAGAAAGTCAAAATCGTGCCGGGATTGCCTTTCTCGTCTCCGAAATAAAGGTGATATGTGCCTGGATCATCGAAGTTCACCGTCCGCTTGACCAGCCGCAGGCCAAGAACGCCAACATAGAAGTCGACGTTGCGTTGCGCATCGGTGGCAATGGCTGTAATGTGGTGAATTCCTGGAATCGGGTCGGGCATTCTGCCTCCAGAGCTTGCTTTTCCACTATACCGATTTCTTTCTCTCAGCTTCGATTTCCAAAAAGAGGTATGACGCGCGCGCCCTTGCCGCCGTTCGTTACCGGACCGCTTGTCAGACCTTGTTTCTCGCGCAGTTGTGGAGAGCTGAAGTTGCCGAAATCAAGAGTCTGCGGAGCCTGCTGTTTACCGTTGGGAGTTGTTTCGATCCACTGCACCCAGCGCACGAAGGGGCGGTTCTCGTCTTTGCGGTATTTGTCCTGAATGATGACGGAGATGCGCGAGCCCTTTTTCAGCTTGTCGGCCCACATCGATTCGAGGTCGTGATAACTGCCGCCGTGTCCGCGCAATGCTTCTTGGAGACGCTTGGGAGCGAAGGTGTTCATGTTAGAGTTCTGCAGCCCCATGTTCTCAATGCCGCAAGGCGGGCCGAACTGCACACCGATCATGTGTCCTGCGTGGTCGCCTGTGCCGGACGCGAGATCGCGCTGCGACTTCACGTCGCGGTGCGTCTCCACTTGCCCTGGAACGCCGAGCTCGCCTGAGGCTTCCTTAAAGAAGTACTCGCCTTGCGGCCATTGCTTGAATTTAAAGCGGTTTCTGATGTCCGGCAGCGTCATTTCCGACTCTCAGTCAATCTTGTAAAGATTACAGCACAAAGATATGGTGATGCCCGAATCCGCAGCATTTCCGCGAGTTACAAACGCGCTTGAAAAGACGCAACTTTTCCTCATTTTGGTGTTCAAATAAGTAGGTTACCGATGGCCTCTGAGGCCAGACGGGCCACGTCATTCCGCTTGGAACGCGCAGCGGCAATTGACGGGGAGGTTTTTCACTTTGCGTATTTTGCGTTCAATTGCGTTGCTCGCGGTTCTTGCAGTGCCGGCCGCATTTGCTCATGGACAGGTTGCCGTAGGTATCGGCATCGGTCCTGCGGTTGCTTATCCGGCTCCTGCTTATGTTGCAGGGCCGCCAGTTTGCGCTTGGGGTTACTATCCATTCTGGCCGTACTCCTGCGCTCCTGCTGGATACTACGGCCCCGACTGGTTTTCAGGCGGCGCCTTTATCGGCGCAGGCCCATGGTTTACAGGCTGGTTTGGAGCACCGTGGGGCTGGGGCTGGGGTCATCCATGGGGCGGCTGGGGCTGGGGCGGCCGTTCATACTGGGGCTGGGGCCGAGGAGGCTCTGGATTCGGTTACACCGGTGGCTTTTCACATGGCTATGCGAACGGCTTTAATAACGGATACCGCAATGGCGGAGCCTATGGTGTCGCCCAGAACCGTGGCTTTAATAACGGATACCGCAGCGGTGGCGCTTACGGACATACTCCGCTAACCGGGAGCAACGGTATGCGCAGCTTCAATGGCACTGGCGGCTTCCGCAGTCCGTATACGGGCAGCGCAAATAGCTTCCGTGGCGGATTCAACGGCAGCTCCGGCTTCCGTGGTTATAACGGCTCTTCTGGTTTCCGCGGCAATAGCGGCGGCGGATTCTCGGGCTTCCATGGCAGCTCCGGCGTACATGCCTTCAGCGGCGGCGGCGGATTCCACGGTGGTGGATTTAGTGGAGGTGGCTTCCACGGAGGAGGTGGAGGTGGCTTCCACAGTGGAGGCGGAGGCGGCTTCCATGGCGGAGGTGGCGGAGGGTTCCACGGAGGTGGCGGTGGACACCGCTAATCCCGCCCAAAACGGTTAGAAGAAATGCCCGCTCAACCAGGCGGGCATTTTCTTTTCTTCAGCCAGATTCAGTTCTGTTATTCGTATCGCAAGGCTAGCCCATCATGAATTTCAGCTTTTGCAGAGAATACGCCAGTCCAATTGACACCATACGGTCCGCAGGTGCATATGGCAGGCTACGGAAAAGAATCGGATCAACAAGGCTAAAGACAGCTGTGGTCGCGTGATTGCCAAGCGAAAACATTGCCAGCACTGTAATGGTAAAGACGGGATTGCGCGAAATCCGCGCAGCGCACAGCGCGCATCCTGAAGCAGGGTGTCGAACCATCATCCTGGATGCTGTTCGCTGTATGCCTCCCGGGATCGGTAGATGGAGGCAAGTGTTACTCACTCGACGTTCGACGAAGAGATACTCTTACTCTCTTACTCTTCCATTCTCTTGTCGAATGTCAAGGGGAAGACGTTTATATAGAATCGCGGGATAAAAAAACGCCGCGAACATGTCGCGGCGCTTCAGTAGGAGGCACAACAATTTAGAAGGTATATTGCAAGCCCATTTGGATGATGCGCGGATTGAACAGGTTGGCATTGCCGATCTGGGGATTGTTATGGAGAAGAGAGCCGAAAGTAGAGTCGGCCACATTGTTATCCGGGAAAAGGCCGGTGCCAGCACTCGTGCTGGAGTGCCAGGTCGACCCTAGGTTGAAGATTTCAGCACGGTACAGAAGCTTCTGGCGTTCGGTAATAGAGAAGGTTTTGCCGAAGCTCGCGTCGAAGTTGGTGAAATAGGGTGTGCGCTCCGATCCACGGCGTACGTTACCATAGCGGCCGAGTTGAGGCTGCGCGTATTGCGTTGTGTCGAAGTATTCGCTCAACGAGCGATGGAAGCCGGCAACATGCTGTCCGGTGTAATCTGCGCGAATACGTCCCGCCCAGCCACCATTGCCTGAAGTTTGATCGTTGCTGACTCCTCCGATGACGACGAAGGGGAAGCCGGAGGCAATCTGATAAATGCCGCTGGTGTTCCATCCGCCAATCAGCCAGTTCAGTCCCCTGACATTCAGAGCATGTCCTTGTCCTGCAGGCAATTCATAGGTGTAAGTAGCAACCACGCGATGCGTCTGGTCCGCAGATGACAGTCCATAATCACCGCCTACGTTATGTGGATCCTGAATCAGCCCTCCACCGCCAACCCCTTCGCCCGTAATGTTGTTGATTCCCGACGACTCATTGAGGTTCCTGGAGTAGGTGTAATTCAGGTGGTACTGCAGACCGTGAATTGGCCGCTGAATGAGTTGCACCTGCAGGGAGTTGTAAGAGGAGTTGAGCAGGTTGGCATTGGCGTACAGAGTTGGAGGCAGATTGCTCCAGATCTGACGCGTGTCGATGGGCTGGAAGTTAGGATCGGTGGCGCAGCTGGTTCCGGCAGCTTGTGAGGCGTCGAGCAGGTTGTTGCAGGAATCACCAGCCACCTTTGGCAGGAAGCCAACGTTAATGAGCAACTGGGTTGCCTCGTGAACGCCGTGGCTGCCTACATAGTTTGTATCCAGCACCAAAGAAGGCGTAAGGGCATACTGGAAGCCCAGGCTCCATTGCTGATTGTAAGGATTGTGGTTTCCCGGCCAATAAACCTGGCCGAAGGGTGCCTTCCATGCAGGGAGGGAGAAACCCTGGTTCGCGGTAAGAGGAGTCGACCAGAGGTTGCCCAAGACGGCCGTAGACTGCGATTCATTGCCGGTGGTCGACAGATAGGGTGCAGCGACGAAGTTATAAAGACTGTTTTCGTCAAACTGCGTTCCATCGTAAAAGCGGTTATAGGTGTCGTAAAAGAGCCCATATCCGGCGCGGATGACCAGTTTGTCGCTGGACGGCGGACGGAAGGAGATGCCAATGCGGGGAGCAAAATCCTTTGTATCGATATGGACCAGTTGGTTGCTGGTGCAGCATTGCAGGTAATTCGGATTTCCACCCGAAGCAAGGATTGGATCGACAAAGGAGCGATCGGCCCAAACGAGGCTGCCAGCCCCGGAGGGGTCAAACGCGTCTCCGCTGTTGTGAATGCTATGGAAGGATGTTGGCCGCTCCCAGCGCAGTCCAGCGTTGATGGTGAGATAGGGCGTAACCCGGAAGTCATCCTGGAAGAAGAGATTCCAGTTATTGCCCCAGAGCCAGTAAAGATCGCTGCCAAGCGGTGGCGGGCCACTGGCAGATTGAGTCTGGCCAAGCAGGAAGTCAGCGAAGGCATTGCCCTCATAGGGAGCATTGCTACCGGACAAACTGCCACCCGCGGCTGAAGGATTCGAAGCAGTGTACTGGCCATTAAAGTTGACACTGCCCATCGCCGTATATGAGTCCCGGTCTTTCAGGTTCACGCGACGGAAATCGACGCCCATATTCAGGGTGTGGCGTCCACGAATGAGGGTCAACGTGTCTACGCCTTGATAGACGTTGTCCCACTGCTCGTAAGGGTTGCTGCCGCCAATGCAGTTATAGGTAAAGAAACAGACACTGGGAAGATCAAAGTACGCAGAGATATTGGGCGAGTTGGTGAATCCCGCGTTTGTTGCAAGATCTGAGCCGTTTGCCGTGGTCTGACCTGTATAGAAATGCTGGCGGTTATAGCCGAGGGTCGCCTGGTTCAGCGTATTCGGGTTGAAGGTGTGTTCCCAGGTGAGGCCAAAGAGGCGGGAGCGCTCAAAAGAGATGCCGCTTTGACCGAATTGGACAGATGGATTGACCTGGTCGTCACGCGAAAAGAGACCCGTGAAAAACACATGGTCATAGTTGTGGAAGTTCTGATCAATGCGGAAGGTTTGTGTATCGGTATCGACAGTGTTCAGAGTATTGGCAGCGTAGTTTTTGCAGCCGCTGGACAAATCCGTACAACTCGATATGTTAGGCGCATTGAAGTAGCTCAGCAGCTTCGACGCAGTTGCGTCAATGCGTCCGGCAGGAATAATGTTTCCGGCAAATTGCTGACGTATCACAGGTGAATTTGTTGGGCTCGAGGGGAGATTCGGATTGTATGCCGGGTTTGCAACCGTCGTTTGCGGATCGTAGATGGGGTAGGGCCAGTCGCTAAAGTTTCCCTGTTTTTCAATCGTTGTAGGAACAACAAGCGTGCTGGGGGCATTCCCCAGTTTTTTACGAGCCCCATCATAGCCGAAGAACCAGAAGGTTTTGTCATGGCCATTGTAGAGATGAGGTATGGAAACCGGACCACCGAGCGTTCCGCCGAACTGGTTCTGTTTGAAGGGCAGGTGTGTGGGAACGTTTTCTCCGGTCAGCGTGTTTGTCGCTGCGGTTGCCTTATCGTCAGGCTGAAAGAAGTCATTCTGCAGAAAGTTATAAGCCGAACCGTGATACTGGTTTACGCCTGACTTGATGGCGACATTGACCTGTACTGATCCTTGTCCATATTGCGAGCCATATTGTCCGTTTTCAGTCTTGAATTCCTGAATGGCGAGCTCGCCGGGGATATTGGTGGGAGCGCTGAAGAAGAAGTCTGTATCAGTAACGCCGTCAATTGAGTAACTGATGGAGTCAGCATGCGCTCCATTGACGCTGACTTCGTGGAAGGATGGGTTAACACCATGGAGAACGTAGCCGCTACCCTGGATTCCGCCCGGAGTAATGGTGGTGCCGGCGCCAATTTGCAGCAGATTGGTGAAGTCGCGCCCATTGATAGGAAGCTTCTCGATCAGATCGCCTTGAATGACCTGACCTGTTGTGGCATTGTCGGTTTGGAGCATTTGCGTTTCAGCATTGACCGTGACCTCCTGCGCCGCAGCACCTATCTGGAGCGAGAAGTTCTGGCGCAGCGTCTGTTCAATTTCCAGTGTCAAGCTGGAACTGCTGGCCTTTTGAAAGCCAGGAGAATCGACTGAAACCTGATAGCTGCCCGGGTTCAGGTTTACGAAAACATAATCGCCGGTAGCGTTAGTGGTGAAAGTGCGGGAAACGTTCGTGCCTGAGTTTGTGACGGTCACCTGAGCACCGACAACGATGGCGCCGCTGGAGTCAGTGACGTGCCCGAGGATGGTACCTTGAGCGTTTTGAGCAGAAGAAGGGATTGCGTTGGCCAGAAATAGAGAAATAAAGCTACACAGGAGCAAAATGCGCAGCCGGGGGGTAGGTTGGGGCCAGTACATAGGCTCTCCTTTGAGTAATTTTTTACTGGAGAAATCACATTATTTCGAATGGAAACTCTGTAGATTGTGTGTGCAGATTACCTGTATAGACAGGTCTCCGTCAACAGATTATTGGTAACGATACCCATCTTATAAAATCTGCTATTTAACCGGATAAATGGAATCGTGCCCCAAACGGGCTCTTGAGCGTTAGGCATCGATGGAAATGTTTGTGTTCTCAACCAACTTCGCACCTTAAGACGGGAATAAGAAGGCGAAGTTTCGTTGCCGTTTGGTCTGAGGCGGGCTAAAAAGAAGCGCCGCGAACTTGTCACGGCGCTTGAGTGGGAG
>DATAQW010000388.1:0-11733 GCA_036264445.1 Pseudacidobacterium sp. | reverse complement strand
CAGCAACGAAAGATCCGCGGCCATAACCGGCACAGCCCCACGGAAAAAGCCCGAAGGAGATGCTGCCATACGCTCATACTTGATCGGAATCAGCGAAGGCACACGTCCGCGCATAGACTCCTCGATCAATGCGATTGGGTTTTGTCGCCGATGCTCCGGCTGCCAGTGACAGTGGTCTTGCCGCCGCAGTTGCTTGCGGCGCAAACGCCCCATCTCGCGGCGTTCCTGGGCAGTGTTTGTATTTTGCATAGATATCTTTCGTTGTTACAAATCACGATTCTACGGCTTCTTTGATTTTCGCTTCAATCTCATTGTGAACTTCAACAGGTAGCGCAGGCATCGCTCCCGGCTGCGACGCTACCCATGCTCCCCATCGATTTCCAGCTTCGTTCAACACTGGCAGCGGCGCACCCTGGAGGAAAAAATGAACAAGGGCTGCTGTAAAAGCATCTCCCGCACCCACAGTGTCTACAACTTTGACCGGAAGGCCGCGATGTCGATCATGCGCGTCTCGCGTAACAAGCAAGCTACCGTGAGAGCCCATCGTGATGCAGATAAGTTGCAATGGAAACCGAGCAAGGAGCAGCCGCGCACCTGCCAAAAGCGACCTCTCATCAGCGCCAGAATGCTGTGTGAGACCAAGCAGCGAGAGCACTACCGGCATCTCCGCATCGTTTAGCTTCAGCAGTGAAGTTTTAGTGAGTGAATCCGCGAGCACATCTGCATTAAAGAACGGCTTTCGCAGATTTACATCGAAAACACGTACGCAATTCCGAGAAGTTGCATCAAGAAATTCACCGATTGCTTTACGTGAAACTGCGTTCCGTTGCGCCAGCGTGCCAAAGCACACAGCATCCGCCTGCTGCGCAAGCTCGATCCATTCAGACGTGCACTCCAGAAAGTCCCAGGCTACAGGGCGATGGATGTTGTACTCCGGTTGCCCATCGCGCAGAGCCACGGAAACGCTTCCTGTTGCATATTGGGTGTCCGTTTGCAGATAACTCGAATCCACCGGCAGCGCGGAGAGATATTTGAGAGCATCTTCTCCTAAAACATCTTGCCCGATGCGGCTGGCGATCACGGCATGATTGCCCAGCCGTGCGGACATCACAGCAAAATTCGCAGGCGCGCCGCCTAGCTGTTTTCCGCCGGGCAGAAGGTCCCAGAGCAACTCACCGAGTCCCACGATCAGGCGTTGTCGTTTCCCGTTCACTCTTTGCTCCTGCTGTTGCAAGCAGATGCTGCATCATCAGATATACAGCGTTGGTCCAGCCAAATCCCACTACATTTGTTTTATATCCGGTGACAATATTCAGTTCGGACGACCCCTGTACCACATCATATTTCTCGCGGATAGTATGGTCGCGCTCAAAATTGGTCTCAATAGTGTGACTGAATTTTTCTGAGATACGGCGCGCACCTTGTATATCACCCACTTTTTCAAGACCAGCTATCCCAATCCATGTTGGAGGCGCCCAGCCAAAGGGAAGATCCCACTGCGTACCGGAATTGAGGGTGCTCATCGCTAACCCGCCGGGTTGTTCAAACCAGTGCAATGCCTTCTCCAGGCCTTTGATCCGGTCGTCATCGGCAAGGCCTGCCCAGAGAGGATAAAAAGTTGTCAGATAGCGATACGTCGATTGCCGATGCGTCCTGTAGTCGTAGTCGAAGTACATACCTTCACTGGCGTTCCACAGATATTTATTGATGGCGGCTTTGCGCGCTTCAGCCTGGGCGTTCCACTGTTTTGCTTCCTCAGGTTTACTGAGCTTCTCCGCCATCCATGCGAGATCACGCTCGTATTTGTAAAGCAGGCTATTCAGGCAGATCGGAGCATAGTGATGTGTTGAACCGCTGAATGGCCCGAAGCGGAAACTTGGATCGAACCCGGATTCGCGCATCGCACGGTCACCACGATAGAAGTCCTTCGATAGCCGATGTCCGTCAACATAAGCGCGCGCGCAAACAGCAGATATGCGCACATCACAACTGACCTGCGCGAGTCTCTCCTTCTCTGCTTCGTCAGGCTTTTCCGACCCCTTTACAAGATAATCGGTATGCACATCAGAATGCGCGAGAAGCCAGCGAATCACATCTGAGTAGTAGGTGGTGTCGTCATCTTCTTCAGGAACCGGGCCTTCGCCAAGATCGAAGTAGTGCGCCAAACCCGTGTCGCCAGCGCGATGAAAATCGCTCAACCATAAGTTGTGGTCGCGCACCGCGTAAGGATAAGCCTCGGCCAGCCAGTCATCGGCCTGCTTTTCAGCACCTTGGGCGTCATAAACATCGCGAATCATTGATGAAAGAAATGGAGGCTGCGAACGCGTGAGATAGTAAGTGCGATTCGCATTGAGGATGCTGCCGTAATGCTCAATCTGAAAGAAGAAATTCTCCACCATGCCGCGCGCCAGGCCGATACGTCCATCTTTGAGCAGACCGAGCAAAATAAAATAACTATCCCAGCCATACATTTCATTGAAACGTCCGCCAGGAACAACATATTTATTCGGAAGATAGAGCAGGCCGGGAACTTTGATCGATCGCGGATCGATTTCTCCGATGCGCGTGATTCGTTTGGGAAGACGTTCCACCTTGACATTGCAGTGTGCCCTGAGCTCAGCGACCTCTTTCGGCTCATCTATTTCTTTTGGCAGATACAGTACGGGAGCAGTTGTAAGTTTTGGATCAATGAGTGAGTGGCAATCCACCATGGAACGCGTCAAGGTGTCCCATGCCTGATGAATATATGCATCGATGTTCGGGGCAGTTGGCGCGGATTGAGGAGCTGTCTGCGCCCGAAATACCGGCTGACAGGAAATGACAGCGATCAAGCAGCAGCAGGCAAGCCTCTTTATGGTGGAAGAAATTCTTCTGCAACCAACAGGAAGACTAAAATATGCCTCTAATTTCATATCGTTCACACTTGTTCGAAAGGCTCTGAAACGTGCAAGATCGACTCTCTCCCGCCAATCCTGTCACAGCAACAAAAAAAAAGCATAGTCGCTTCAGACGCATCTTGCTATGGAGTGCCGGATTTTTTTTATTTCTGGCAATCTGTGCGGGAATTGCCATCGAAGTTCTGTTGCGACACTCCGAGCCAATCCTGCGAGCACGCGTCATTGAAACATTAGGTACGAGATTTGACAGCCGTGTGGAACTCGAGCATTTCCATGTCTACTTTCTCAATGGATTTGAAGTTCGTGGATCTGGCTTGCGGCTTTACCCGAACCAGATCAGCATGGATCGGCCCCTCTTTGCAGTGGACGAGTTCTCCTTCCACTCAAACTGGCATGAACTGCTGCATTCACCAATGGATATTGACGTAGTCAGGATGAATGGATTGGCCATCCATCTCCCGCCAAAAGGCGAGCGCGAGAATGCGTCCAAGCTTTCCCGCCAAGCTGGCGGAAAGGTAAAGATATATGTCAACAAGATGCAAATAGAGAATGCGACGCTGGTGCTTGAGACAAACAAGCCGGGAAAGATCCCCCTTGATTTTGAAATCAGCCATTTGCAGCTGGAATCGATTGGCGCCGGTGAGCCAATGAAGTTCCATGCGATTCTCACGAACCCTAAACCTGTTGGCGATATTGACTCAAGTGGCTCCTTTGGCCCGTTTGACGCACATACACCGGGCGACTCGCCGGTGCAAGGTGACTATAGCTTCAGCCATGCTGATCTCGGCACGCTGAAGGGCATCGGCGGCATTCTTTCTTCAACAGGAAAATACAGTGGAACGTTGAACCATATCTTTGTCGATGGCGAGACAGACACGCCTGATTTCCAGATCAGTACTGGCGGCCATCCAGTGCCGCTGCATACAAAGTTTCATGCAATCGTCGATGGCACAAATGGCGACACATATTTGCAGCCTGTCGACGCACAATTGCTTCACTCTCATATCGTAGCTGTTGGAGATGTAGTGCGCGCGCCGCAAGGCGGGCACAACATCACGCTCGATGTTTCTGTCGGGCCAGCACGGATCGAGGATGTGCTGCGGTTAGGCGTGAAGTCGCTACCTCCACTCATGAGCGGCGATTTGAAGATGAAGACAAAATTTTTTCTTCCGCCTGGTCAGGTGCCGGTCACAGACAGGTTACAGCTGAATGGAAAGTTTTCTGTATCGAATGCTATATTTGCCAGCGACGCAGTACAGGCGAAGGTTGATGAGCTAAGCCTGCGCGGCCAGGGGCATGCAAGAGAAGCCAAGCAAATCGATAAACAGAACCCTGAGGCAATCCAGTCGCAGATGCTTGGGCAATTCCAGCTGGCAAATGGAAAACTGACATTCTCGAACCTGAAGTACAACGTCCCCGGCGCGGATATCGAACTTCAGGGAGCTTACACGCTGAATGAGAATGAATACGATTTTCATGGCAAGGCGCGGCTTACCGCAAAAGTGTCTGAGCTCACCACTGGGTGGAAATCAATATTGCTGAAGCCGGTGGATCCGTTCTTTTCAAAAGATGGCGCAGGGACAGAAGTGCCGATCAGAATTACCGGCACTCGATCGCAGCCGAAATTCGGCCTCGATTTCAAGCATAAAGACAGCAACAAGCCCGATCTTCAAGACAAATCGAAAGACTTCGGCATAGTTGAAGGAGCTCCTAAAAACACGAACCCGCGATGATCCCTCTACGGTTTCTCGGCCTGTTTTGTTGCTTACGGTGATCCGTTTTCAAACAAAGTAATAAACTACCTTTCTTGGGAGGGCTGGGAAATGAATCGTATTCTAAGGAAAGCGCTCGACTTACTAAGTGTGCTCGCGCTGAGCGGATGCCTTTTTGCGCAGACGGCATCACATCAAGCTGCTACGGAATCTGCTTCGCGCCCGTGGTGGAGGGGCGCGGTGTTCTATGAAATTTATCCGCGCAGTTTTCAGGATTCAAACCATGACGGCATCGGCGATCTCAATGGCATTACACAGCATCTGGATTACTTAAAGACACTAGGTATTGATGCGATCTGGCTTACCCCTATCTACCCATCGCCTCAGGTTGATTTCGGTTACGATATCTCGAACTACGAAGCTATTGATCCGCAGTATGGAACACTCCAGGATTTTGACCGTCTCGTAGCTGAAGCAAAGAAGCGCAACATTCGCATCATCATGGATCTTGTGTTGAACCACACTTCGGACAAGCATCCGTGGTTCATAGAATCACGCGGTTCGAAGACAAATCCAAAGCGTGACTGGTATGTATGGCGTGATGGCAAAGGACCGGGACAGCCGCCGAACAATTGGGAATCACTCTTCGGGCACTCTGCATGGCAGTTTGATCCCAAAACAAACCAGTATTACTACCACAAGTTTTACATTCAACAGCCCGACCTCAACTGGGAGAATCCCCAGGTCCGCAAGGCGATGTATGACGTTGCGCGCTTCTGGATCAACCGCGGCGTTGCCGGTTTCCGTCTCGATGCGATTACAACACTCTTTGAAGATCCCCAACTGCGCGATGAGGCCGTCATCAAGGATGCTGATGGGAAACCAAAGATCAATGCTTATGGTGATCCGGAGCTTGATGACTCAATGACGAACAACCTCCCCAGGGTTCATGAGGTGCTGCGTGAACTGCGCCGGGTGGTTGACAGTTACAAGGGACGCGATATTGTGCTCATTGGTGAGACCTACCTTAAGAGCATCGATGATCTGAAGAAAATGTATGGGGTGAACAATGATGAGCTGCAACTGCCCATGGACATGCAGATAGGGTTTATCAACAAGCTCGACGTAAAGCTGGTACGCCAGCGTATTGATGAAGCGCAGAACGATATCGAAAACAACGAGCCGCTCCTTGTTTTCGATAACCATGACAATCCGCGCTGGGACCGCTATGGCGACGGCACGCACAATCAGGACATTGGCCGCGTGATCGCAACCATCCTCTTCGCTACACGCGGAAGTGCGCTGTTCTATTACGGAGACGAGATTGGCATGGTCACGACGCCTCCAACGCGCAAGGAGGACGTCAAAGACCCGATAGGCATAACAGGCTGGCCGAAAGAAAAAGGCCGTGATGGCGAGCGCACTCCGATGCAGTGGGATGATGGTCCGAACGCAGGATTTACTGCGCCAAACGTGAAGCCGTGGTTGCCTGTCCCGCTGAGTTACAAAACCGTGAACGTCAAGGACGAGGTCATGGATTTCGACTCCATGTTGAACTGGTACAAACAAATGATTGAATATCGGCGCACGGTTCCGGCGCTGCGCGATGGCAAGAACATCATGCTGAATACGAGTGATAACAACGTGTTTTCATGGCTTAGACTTGCTCCGGGACAACCTGCTGTTGTTGTTGCCTGCAACTTTACAGCGCAACCGCAAAAAGTAAGCTTCGATCTCTCGGCTCAAGGCATCACCAGCAAGCAGGCAAAAACATTGATGAAAACACCGGGATCCAGTGACCCCGCATCGCTCGACAATGTGCAATTGCCACCGTTCGGGGTTTATATGGGACAGGTGGAATAAGCGAAAACGGGTTAACGCACTTTCCACTCGGGTCGTCTTGAAGACACACCGCTTCAGCAATAAAACAGCCGCGAAGATCCCAGGTCTGAAAAAGCGAGACCTGGGTCACGCAACATTTTCTTGCGATTCATCTGTCAAGCACACCTCCGCAAATTTGACAAGAACTGGACGGCAACTTAACGCTAGGTCTTCCTTTGCCCGCGTACTGTTTGTTGCGTAGGGAGGAAACACCATGCGACCGATGACAAAGATGTTCGTTCTTGCAGCCGCTCTGGTTAGCACAAGCGCTGCGTTTGCATATACCAAGGTAGCGGTCAACGTCCCCTTCAACTTTGAAAGTCACGGGAAAACATATCCGGCGGGTAAATATGACGTGAAGCTGGATTCGAACGAAAATGTCATCACGTTAAGCAGCCACGAAAACACAAAAATGAATCTGATGTGGTCTGCATCTCCCGCAGATTTTGGTCCTGAGTCTCCGATGCTGTCGCTCAAATTTGACGATGAGCCAAACGGCATGCATGAGTTGCGCTGCATTCGACTTGCGACTCGGACCACACCAGTACTGGACGCACGTGAACGGCACACCGCCCAGCGCGAAGTGTCAATCACAGGCGGACGGTAGTAGCAACCACCCCTTCCAGGAAAGAGCCTGTATCTTCATGCTCCGATGCAGGCTCTCTTTTTTTGTCCCCGCAATAGCATGAATCGTTTGTGACTAACCGGATATGCCACTGATTTCCCCATAATTCTTCAATAGGCAGTCTTGCTGCACCATCAACTTGCCCGCTAGTGAATCTCCATTGACTATTCCGCAAGAGATCAAATTACATAAGTTGAAGATTTTTTTAGCGCAGCGTGATATTTTCCCAATAAATAAACGTTTGAGTTTAGGAGTGGTGAGTGCGAGAGATTACCAGAAGGACATTTCTGCAAACAGGTTCGTTAACCGCATTAGCGTTGGCTGCGGCGAAGCTGTTTGCCGATCCGCTTGGACTACCGGTAGGATTGCAGCTGTACAGCGTGCGTACCCTTTTGCCAAAGGATTATGCGGGGACGCTGAAACAATTGCCTGCAATTGGATATCGCGAAGTGGAAGCCGCTGGTTTCTTTGGGCACAGTGCCGACGAAGCGAAGCAGGCGATGGCGAATGCCGGGCTGAATTGCGTGAGCGCCCATTATCCGCTGGCTGCATTGCTGAAAGATGTAGACGGAACTCTGCAATTCGCTAAGACACTTGGCCTTAAGTATGTGATCTGTTCATCGCCGTCCATAGCTGATCCATCGAAGATGTCCAAAGGATATGTTCTTTCTCTCGATGACTGGCGCTGGAATGCGGAGCAGTTCAATCAGTTGGGCAAGCATTTTAAGAATGAGGGAATTCGCTTTGGGTATCACAATCATACTGGCGAGTTCCATGACCTGGGCGATACATATGGCTTTGATGTTTTGTTGAAAAATACTGACCCCAGTTACGTGACTTTCGAAATGGACTGCGGATGGGTGTCAGCAGCGGGAAAAGACCCCGTCACTTATCTAAATCAGTATCCAGATCGTATCTCCATGCTGCACATAAAAGACCTGAAGCCGGCCATTGCTGGCAGGACTCCGGGAGAACGGGTATCCACCGTGCTGGGCAAAGGAACAATTGACTACAAAAAAATCTTCGACGCTGCTCAGAAGGGCAGAATCAAGCATTACTTTGTAGAGCAGGAAGAATTCGATGGGGACCCTTTTGAAGAACTCAAAGAAGACTACGAATACCTGCATGCTATAGCCGGTTGATCAGGTGAATCCTTACGGACACATTGCCAGAACCAGTACCAACTATGCATCGTATGTCATTGTAATGATTGGAGCGTAATGACTGGAGCCGACGACCGGACTTGAACCGGTGACCTGCCGATTACGAATCGGCTGCTCTACCAACTGAGCTACGTCGGCCTGTTTTTTGCAGTTCGCTTAGTTTACCAGAGCCATTCGCTTGGCTACCGCAATGTCAGAGAGAGAGAGAGAGAGAGAGAGAGAGAGAGCACCTCTCAGCGTTTGAAGCCAAACCTCGTCGATGGGCAGTTCGCCTTTCTTTATTTTAAACCATTGACTACAAACAATCGGTACTCCAGGCATCCAGGAAAGGTCCAGCAGTACACCAAGGAACATCCGCGCAGCGTTTGCGTTTTCACTGTGTATTCATCTGTGTCCCATACAGTGAAAGACGCGTGAAAATCTTTGCGCGAATAGCCGGCAAAAGCGATCTACGTCGCTCGATTGAGCCAACCTTGAGGAAGAAGTGTTAAGCCGTCGCAGATTTTTGCAGAGTTCTGCATTAACATTTGCCGGCTTTGCCCTGCCCCGGCAAGAGAACCCGTCACTACCGCCGCAGCAGCTAACCGGCATGACGATGGCTTCGCCGCCAGTTGTCAGGAGCGAGGTAACTCTTCCCCCCTATGTAGATCGCCTGCCGATTCCATCGGGGCTTCACGCTCCCCAACAATCCGGAGAAGTTCTTTCCATTGACATGCAGCTCTTTGAGCGGAAGGTGCACCGCGACTTGCCGCCGACAAAGCTCTGGGGCTACAACAGCAGCTGGCCTGGACCCACCATTGAAGCCCGAAAAGGTCATCCCTTACTGGTGCGATGGATCAATAAGCTTCCGACAAAGCATCTGCTTCCCATCGACACGACGATTCATGGAGCAGAAGCTTCGCTCCCCGAAGTACGCACTGTGGCACATCTGCATGGAGCCGTCGTGCTTCCTGACAGCGACGGCTACCCTGAAGCATGGTTTACGGCCCAGGGCCAGCCCGGATTCCAAACGGGACCGAAGTACAATCCGCAGCCATCGTCATACCCCAATGACCAGCCAGCAACGACGCTGTGGTATCACGATCACTGTTTGGGGATCACGAGGCTTAATATCTATGCCGGACTCGCCGGCTTTTACATCATTCGCGATGAAACCGAAGCTTCGTTCAACCTTCCGAGCGGAGCTTATGAGATTCCGCTGATGCTGCAGGACAGGCTCTTCCGGGCGGACGGTTCGCTCCTTTATCCCAAAGCTGATAATGGAACGCATCCGGTGTGGGTACAGGAGTTTTTTGGCGATACAAATTGCGTAAACGGAGTAGCCATGCCGTTTCTTGAAGTGGAACCACGTAGGTACCGCTTCCGCTTTCTCAACGCTGCGAATGCGCGCTTCTATCATCTGCGGCTGTTTCTTGCCGACGCGAGCGGCAAGATTCTCGACAAATCGCCCGATGTTCCGGTATTTCACCAGATTGGCAGCGATGGCGGACTCCTCCCGGCGCCTCATCAGTTGCACTATTTGTTGATCGCACCCGGAGAGCGATTTGATGTGGTTATCGATTTTTCTGGATTTGAAGGCAAGTGCTTCACGATGCTGAATGACGCTCCAGCGCCGTACACCATAGGCGGTCAGGTTGAGGCGCGCGATGTCATGCTGTTCAAGGTGACAAAACCCCTGTCAGGGAAAGACAGCAGCTCGCTTCCTGATCAGCTCGTGCCTTTCGAACCGCTGGACCCCGCAGCAGCGGAACGCGAGAGAATCCTTTGGATAACCGAGAAAGAACGTCCTTCTGACGGCTATGTGGAAATCGGTATTCTTGGAAATGCACGTTGGCATGAGCCGATCACCGAAGATCCCAAAGCCGGGACCAGCGAAATATGGACGTTCGCAAATGCAACTGGAGACGTACATCCCATGCACGTGCATCTGGTGCGCTTCCAGGTGCTGAACCGGCAGGCATTTGATGTGCTTACGTATCGTCAAACCGGCAAACTGGTTTTTACCGGAAGGCCGATTCCGCCGGAAGCCAACGAGCGGCCCGCAATGAAAGACACCATCAAGACGTATCCAGGCTATGTGACGCGCGTGATCCAGCGTTTCGACCTGCCCACGGGTACCAAACCAGTTCCAGGGCAAGAGATGCTCTATGTCTGGCATTGCCACATTCTTGAGCACGAAGACAACGAGATGATGCGGCCTTACAAAGTGATAGTCTGAGACCTCCTTTTTCTCCTAATAAAATCGAAAATTCTCTCAACTTTAAAGAGCGGTTCATGTGAGTGAGTACTCACACGGCTTAGTCTGCTCTTCGGCCTGAATTTGGGGCCCTCTTGAGTAGCATCCATGTTCCCCTCTACGCCGGAGGTCATTCCGTGAAATCAAGTCGTCTACTCGTTGCCGGCAACGGCATTCTGAGAGGCGGTGCGCTCATGCTAGCTGCACTGCAAGTGTTTGTGGGTGTTCCTACACCTGCAAACGCCCAAACCGAAAGTCCATCTGCTGACACGAAAACGCCGATTAAGCACGTCATCGTTATCATCGGGGAGAACCGTTCGTTCGATCACCTTTATGGGACGTACAAGCCAAAAAACGGCCAGAGAGTTTCTAACCTGCTTTCAAAAGGCATTGTCACAGAAAATGGCGGGCCTGGACCAAACTATTCCTTCTCCGCACAGTACTCAGCGCTCGACAATACCGGTACCTTCTCAAGCAGCCCACAATATAAAAGCATTTATGGGGACGGCACTCTTCCGCCAGTCATGACCGGCGGAGCGCCGCAATCTACCAGCGATACAAACCCGGCACCATTCCAGACACTCGCGGTTGCAAGACTCGCAGATCAGGGACTGGCCAGAGGTTATGAAAGATTCCTGCTCACCGGCGCGACCGGTATTCCAAGCGGCTCTATCGACACTCGCTATCCTCACCCGACCGCGCTGCGCGAAGGCGTCTATCAATTGAGCCCGCACATTTCATCCGACGACTATTCCGCCAGCCCGGTACACCGCTTCTTCCAGATGTGGCAACAGGAAGACTGCAGTGCTGACTATTCCACCGGAGACAACCCCAGCGGCTGCTTGAGCGATTTGTTCGCCTGGGTTGAGACATCAGTGGGTGCCGGCAGCAATGGGAAGAAGCAGCCTGCAAACTTCACCGATCAGTCGACTGGTGAAGGCTCCGCAGCGCTGGGTTTCTATAACGTAGCCAGAGGCGACGCTCGCTATTTCAAGTATCTGGCCGACAACTACACCATCAATGACAACTTCCATCAAGCCGTCATGGGTGGAACCGGCGCCAACCACATCATGTTTGGATACGCCGATGCCATCTGGTACAGCGATGGCAAAGGCAACGCCCTGACCCCGCCCACCAACCAGATTGAAAACCCGAATCCGCAGACCAATACCAATAATTATTACGATCAGGATGGATACTCCGGCGGTAGTTATGTAAG
>DATAQW010000328.1:0-4801 GCA_036264445.1 Pseudacidobacterium sp. | reverse complement strand
GTAACCAGGTGACTTGATACGAAGCAGGTGAGCGCCGCCGCTGAGAAGATCGTTGTGAGCACGACGAACTGGTAAAGTGCGGCAAAGATCGGAGATGCTCCCGAGAGCACCATTCCAGCCATGATGCCGGGAATCCAGACGATACCGAGTGAGCGAATGTTGTCGATGGATGGAATGAGGCAGGCGCGGAAGGCTGCGCGCAGGTAGGGAAGAAGCGCAGTCTCAGAAGTTGCTCCCAGCGCTAACGCAGACTCAATCTCTCCAACATGAGCCGTCACTTCGCCGCGCAGACGATCGAGGAAAAGCGACTGTGTATTCATGGTGTTCGCTATCACCATGCTGCCGACAGGGACGAGCATCGTGATCTTAAGCGGGATGATTCCGAAAAAGATCATGATGGCGAGTACAGTGCCCGCTCCCGCACAAATGGAATAAAGCGCAAGCTGAAAAGCGCGGGGAATGCGTTTTGCGCGCTTGCGAACGATGCTGGCTGCAGCCAGAAGCATGGCTGCAAGCACTAAGACTGACGTCCATTGCGGGCCGCGCAGCATCGCGGCTAGAACGGCTCCAACGGCAACGATCTGCACAATGCCGCGTAGTTCTGCGACAGGCAGCTCGCTCAATAATCCCGGTGCACGATGGCGTGCCACCAGCATGACAGCCAGAGCCAGCATGGCTGTCACAATACATTCCGCAATGCCGAGTGCCAGTTGCGAGTGGAAAAAGTAATTCAGCATACTCAATCTTTACGTTCGCGGTCTCCAGCTCTTCGTTGCGCAAAGGATAGGGCACCCAAACTGGCCTGGTTAAGCACGGAGCACCTCCTGAACAGGCCCGTAAGCCCTCACATGTCCAGCTTCGATCGCAAGCACTTTGTCAGCCATAGTCCGCGCCTGCTCCATGCTGTGTGTTACCCAAACGCAGGTGAGATGACGCTGGCGCACCAGCGATTCCAGCAGCGTTTCCACGCCACGCCGCGCAATTTCGTCGAGCGCCGAGGTGGGCTCGTCCAGCAGAAGCACATCAGGCTGATTCGCCAAAGCGCGGGTAATGGCAACGCGCTGCGCTTCGCCTCCTGAAAGCGTGAGCGCGTCACGGTTTGCATATCCTGCAAGCCCAACCTGCGTGAGAAGATCTTCAATCTCTTCGCCGGACATTGACTGCTGCCGTTGCCTCGGCCCGTAAGCCACATTTTCAGCGACAGTTCCCGGAAAGAGATAGGCGCGCTGCATCACCATTCCTATGCGGCGCCGCAGTTCGCGGGGAGGCATCGTGCGGGTGTCGATTTGCTGTAGAAACACTAAGCCGCTGGTCGGCTCGTCGAGACGGTTGAGCAGGCGCAGCAATGTGCTTTTTCCTGAGCCGCTGGGGCCTGTAACAGCAAGCACTTCGCCGCGTTGCAGCTCGAAGCTGATGCCTGCAAGAAGCGCGCGAGATTCAGGCGGAGGCAGAGCACGGCCGAGCTGTCTGCATTCGAGCATGGTTCTGTGGAGAGTATAGAGTCTTGTGAAGGGAGCGATTATTGGAAATAGGTAAGCAGGACGAAGAGAAATACCCAGAAAGCGCCCATCGTGTGCCAATACCATGCAGTACAATCAACGGCGATCTGGCGCATTTCAACGCGGCGTAGCAGGAAGAGCGCGCACAGTGCTGCCGCCAACGCGAGAATGCCGAGCGCGAGGTGAGCGCCGTGTGTTGCTGTAATGAGATAGAAGAAGTGGCTGTTCTGGTTGGTGGCGAAGAGCAGCCCCTGCGATGCCAGCTGTTGCCACGCGATCCACTGGCCCGCTAAAAAGAGACCCCCGAGGATTGCAGTGCCAATAAGCCACGGCGCAGCGCGCTTCACCGCGGGACGTCCGAGACCAAGCCATTCCTCCATTACATCGATTTCATGAAAAAGATGCCGCCGCGCCATTTCGATGGTTGCGCTGCTGATGAGCAGGATCGCGGTATTAATCCAGAGAATCGGAGGAATAGCCAGCGGGTGCCAGTCGGAAACGTAATTGTCGCGCGGATCGAAGTGCCCTGCACCCTGGCGGACGAAGAAGGCGCTGACCAGGGCAATAAAGAACATCAGGTCGCCCGCCAGCGCGAAGAAAAGCCCAAGACGATAACGGTTAAGAAGCTCGCGAGGCCCACGCCGTCCCTGCGGGTGGTTATCCCAGTTGTCGTCGCCTCCGCCGCCTCCGGTAGGACGCCGATCCAGTGGTGGTTTGCCCCCGATTCCAGTATCTTTCCGCTCAATATCGGTAGTGGACCGGGTGAAGGTCGCGGGCATGGCGCTTTTCCCTCCGCCTAACAGCTTACTCCTGTTTTTGTTTAACGGCACACTGCATCACAGGCTTCGCGAAATTTCCATGAAAACGATATTCATATGGCCCATGAGTCACTGTGCACTCTGATAGATCAGATGCCCATTCGAGCGTAGTGGCTCGCCATGGATTTTCCTGGGCAACCTGGCCGCGCCGCGCGCTCCAGAGCAGATTGATGAGAAAAAGAATCTGCGCGCTTGCCAGAAAAAGCGCTGAGTGGGTGATCCCGGTCTGCAATGGCAAAAGCGACGTTAGAGTCGACGTGCTGCCTGTAAGCTGAGCGTAATGACGGGGCTGTCCGGCAAGTCCTGCAAAATGCATGGGAAAGAAGGTCCCATACGCTCCAATCAGCGACAGCCAGAAGTGCCATTTTCCCAGGCGCTCGTTCATCAGGCGACCCGTCATCAGCGGGAACCAATAGTAGGTCGCGGCAAAAAGCGCGAATACACCCGCCATGGCCATAATGAGATGGAAATGCGCGACAACAAAGTAGGTGTTGTGCAGGTACGCGTCAAGAACAGGCTGGGCGAGAATCGGGCCGGTTAATCCTCCGGCGATGAAGAATGACAGGAAGCCGAGAGTGAAAAGCATCGGCGTTGGCAGCGGGTGAACGCGAGTACCGCGGCCCTGAAGCAGAGTAGCCAGCCATCCCAGAACCGTGCCCGTGCTGGGGACGGCAATCGCCATGGTCATGAGCGCGAAAGCGGTTCCGGCGTAGGGATTCATTCCGCTCACAAACATGTGGTGCCCCCACACCATCAGGCCAAAGACGCCGATAAGCAGCGTTGTCGCCACCATGAAGCGGTAGCTCACCGGTGGACGGCGCACAAAGTTGGAGATGATGCACGTCGTCAGCCCCATAGCCGGAAGGACGGCGATGTAGACCTCCGGATGCCCAAAAAACCAGAAGAGATGGAGCCACAGCATCGGCGAGCCGTCAACATGAGGATGGGCGCGGTCATAAAGCGCGCCGTTGATGACTTCGCCTGTGGGAATGAAGAATCCCGTGCCAAAGTGCCTATCGCTCAATAGCAGGACGACGGCGGCAAAAAGCACGCTGAAAGCAAACAGCATGAGAACCGCAGTCACCAGCCACGACCATGCGGTAAGCGGCATGCGCATCAGGGTCATTCCCGCGCAGCGTTTCGTGACGACAGTGGTCAGCAGGCAGACTGCGTTCAGAACCGACGCGATACAGAAGATGCCGATGCTCACCAGCCAGAGGTCCATGCCGGTTGCTTGTCCTGGGCCCGCAGATGCTATCCCGCTGAGCGGAGGGTAGTTGCTCCATCCGGAGATGGGCGCTCCTCCAGGAACGAAGAATGCTGCAAGCAGCACAGCAAGCGACAATGCAGTAAGCCAGAACGACAGCGCATTGAGCTGCGGCAATGACATGCTTCGTGCGCCAATCTGCGCAGGGAGAACAAGGCTCGCGAATCCATTCACCGGAGCAGACGTCAGTACGAAGAAGACCATCAGAGTGCCGTGCATCGTCACCAGCGCAAGATAGCCTTCCGGCGGTACAACGCCAAAGAAGGGAAGCTTCAAATCTGGCGAGACAATGTGGATGCGCATAAAGACCGACAGCAAGGTTCCAACCGTTACGGCGCAAAGAGAAAGCAGAAGATAGTTGATGCCGATGCTGCGGTGGTCTGTGGAGAAAGGTCTGTAGCGATTCATTCTTTCGCACCGGCTCCTTTTATCGCATGAGCAGCCAGCCACTGCGCATATTCGGCTTCTGAAACGACCTGCAAATGCGCCTGCATGCGCGCATGGCCCGATCCACAGACGTGTGAGCAGAGAATTGGATAATCTCCGGCAACCATAGGCGTGAAGTGGATGTGCATCTCCATGCCTGGGACAGCATTCTGTTTAACGCGCATTCCGGGAATAAAGAACCCATGAATCACATCGGTAGAGCGGATATCGAAATCCACCTCCTGTCCAGCAGGAAGCACAAGAACGCTGGAGACAAAGTCATCAGCGCTGTGCGGATCAGTTCGATCCAGCCCCAGAGGGTTCCCAGCAGGTGCGTTCACCAATTCAGGACGTGTGATACCAAAAGTCGTATCCGGCCCTGGATAGCGGAAATACCACTGAAACTGCACGCCGGTGACTTCCACTTGCAGTGCCTGCGGCGATGCTCCCTGAAAGCGTATCGTTGCCCAGAGCCGTTGCGCAGCGATGGCCAATCCCGCGTAGAGCGCAGTGAGGATGAGCAAGGGAATGATCTCAAATTTCCAGACGGGTTTTGCGCCGTCATTGATCCGGCCACTTCCAAGCTTGTCATCCTGAGTGGAGCGGAGCGGAGACGAAAGACCTGCAATTTGCTTCGGTTGACGCTGACGCTTCGAACGCCAAAAAATGAACACGAGGACAATATGCGCCAGTACAAACAACAACCCAAGCGCGATCAGATTGAATTCCATCAACCTGTCAATCGCAGGGCCATGCAGAGAGCCATCAGGAGGCATCCACTCTACGCGATT
>DATAQW010000296.1:0-4801 GCA_036264445.1 Pseudacidobacterium sp. | reverse complement strand
TTCCCAGGGATTGATCTCCTGCTCGAGTGTAATGGTAGCCATAAAAAATTATCTCCAACCTTCAGACCGATTGTGCGCCGCGTGCGTTACCGTTTCATAAACACCGCGGGACTGGAACAAACACCCCAGGACGGTCACTCCCCAATGTGTCTTTCACATCGTTTGACCCGCAGCTGCAAAGAAAAGCCAACATCTGGCCAAACTCATCGAGTATAGGCCCACGGTAAGACGGTATGCAAGCCTTCTTCCAGTTAACAAAAGGGTGATTTCTATGGTTCCGTTAAGTTGTTCTGTCTTTATTGGAATGGCCAGATCAACATATTGCATGCCTCATCCTTCGCGGAATCAGGGTCCTCAGTGCGAGCGGAGTTCGCATGCCGGAGTGGGTCGCAAAGGATGGGATGGGTTCTCTACGGTACGATAACCATACAAGCTATGCCACAGCACGAAACAACTCTTCCCAGTCGCGCCGATTTCCTGAAGCTGGCCCGTACACATACGCTGGTGCCGCTCTACCGCACGCTCACGGCTGATCTTGAAACGCCGGTAACCGCTTTTCTGCGCCTCGCCGTAGATGAACCGGAATGCTTCCTGCTCGAATCTGTTGAGCAGGGTGAGAAGATCGGGCGCTATACCTTCATCGGCATAAAGCCGTTTCGCAAGATCGTGTCCCGCGGCCGGTCAATTGAGATCACAGAAAATGGCAAGCTCCGCCGTATCGAAGGCGACATCTTTGCGGTGTGGAAGGAATTTCTCAGCAGCCACAAGCCTGCGCGTGTAGCAGGACTGCCTCCATTTACCGCAGGCTCGGTGGGTTTCTTTGCCTATGACGTAGTCCGCCAGATCGAGCGCCTGCCTGACGAAGCAAAGGACGATCTCGGCCTGCCCGATGCCTGCCTTATGTTTTTCCATGAGGTGCTGGCCTTCGATCACGTCCGTAAAGAGATATTGCTGATAGTCACTGCCGATGTAACACAGATGAAACCGGACCGCGCCTATGCGGACGCGCTCAAGCGACTTGACCGTTTTGAAAAACGCCTTGCTGCGCCGCTGCCGCGCATCCGGCAGAAAAAAATCGGCGGCAAACTCAAGCTCGAATCGCGCACGCGCAAAAAAGACTTTCTCAAAGCTGTTGAAGAAGCCAAGGAATACATTGCGGCTGGCGACATTTTTCAAGTCGTCCTTTCACAGCGCTTCGATGTGGAAACCGGAGTCGATCCTTTCTCCGTCTACCGCGCGTTGCGCATCGTGAATCCATCGCCATACCTCTATTTCCTGCGTCTGAACTTAAAGAAAGAAGGCAACACCTACATCGCAGGTTCGTCTCCTGAGTTACTCGTGCGCGTGAACCAGGGTCGCATCCAGTACCGGCCCATCGCTGGAACGCGCCCGCGCGGCCAGAGCGAAGAAGATGACATCCGCGTTGCTGAAGAAATGCTGAACGACGAAAAAGAACGTGCCGAACATGTCATGCTCGTCGATCTGGGACGCAATGACGTAGGCCGTGTCAGCGAATACGGCTCAGTTGAAGTAAAAGAATTGATGACGGTCGAACGCTATTCACATGTCATGCACATTGTCAGCGGAATTGAAGGCAAGCTGCGTCCCGAATTCCACGCCGTCGACGCCTTCCGCGCCTGCTTCCCGGCAGGAACATTGAGCGGCGCGCCCAAAGTCCGCGCCATGGAGATCATCGAAGAACTGGAACCGACACGTCGCGGCATCTACGGCGGCAGCGTGCTCTACGCCGACTACTCCGGCAACCTCGACTCCTGCATTGCCATTCGCACCATGCTCCAGCAAGGCAAAAAGGCCCACATTCAGGCAGGCGCCGGAATTGTAGCCGACTCAGTTCCAGAAAAAGAATTCGAAGAGTCTGTTAACAAGGCCCGCGCCGCAGTAAGAGCGATTGAACGGGCTAGGGGCTAGCACAAAACCGGCTATAGAGTTCCTGTGCGCTTGGCCTAAAGAACAGCGACTTTACTTCGGTCTTCCAATCCGGACAATCCGCCGCGGTCTGGATGTATCCGGTGTTTGTTCACTCAGATTCCCAAAAGACCGAAACATTACACAAAATTCACCCAACAAACCCCCAATAACTGCTCGTATGAAAGCAGAGGATCAAGCATGGCCACTGCACCCACGGTTGAAGAAAAGCCAGCCCACCCGCTAAGCCGCAGTGCGCAAGGCGATTCCTTCAACACGATCACGCTCCTCTTCATGATCGTCTTCCATGCCGGAGCCATCGCGGCGCTCTTCTCCTTCAACTGGAAAGCCGTAGCCATCGCAGCGGGCCTCTACTTCGTCGGCATCAACCTGGGAATCTGCCTCGGCTATCACCGCTTGCTGACGCATCGCGGATTCGAGGTCCCTCGACTTCTGAAATACTTACTGGTCACCTGCGGAACGCTCACCCTCGAAGGCGGCCCGCTCTACTGGGTGGTCAACCATCGCGTCCACCACCAGCTTACCGACCGCCACGGAGATCCGCATACGCCCCGGGAGGGCGGCTGGTGGTCGCATGCCGGATGGGTTATCCATGGCAAAGGCCTGAGCGCTCAGCCACAGCTGATCCGCAAATACGCCCCCGACATTCTCGCCGACCGCTATCTCATGCTGCTCAGTGAATACCACTGGGTGCCGCTCGTGATCCTCGCCGTCATTCTCTTCGCCGCCGGCGGCTGGCCGTTCGTGCTCTGGGCGATTTTCTTCCGCGTCACCCTGAGCCTGCATGCCACGTGGCTCGTCAACTCAGCCACACATATTTGGGGGGCGAGACGCTTCTCGACGCGCGACGACTCCCGCAACCTTTGGTGGGTTGCGCTCTTAACCGGCGGCGAAGGATGGCACAACAACCACCACGCCTATCCCGTCTCCGCCCGCCACGGCCTCGCCTGGTACGAGTATGACCTCAACTACTATTGCATCTGGATCATGGGAAAACTCGGCCTCGCCAAACAAATCCATACCGCGTCGCTACCCGATCAACGCGGAGTCAAACTCCCCGGCGAATAATTCCCCTTCGAATTTCCCGGCCCACCGACAAACTCCAGTACAGGAATGCGGTCACTCACATCAGGCAGCGGAGGGAAGGCCGCATGCGGTTCCGCCTGGTACCAGTACGCGACAGATGAGAATGTATCCGAGCGATGATTGGCATGGCCATGCTCAATCGTGGCCTTGAAATATTTGGTAAACGGTATGGGCGAGTCGAGATGAAAGCGGTAAACGCTCCAACGGCTTCCAGCGATTTCCTTCCCGACAAGCGGTGCGCCGTTCAGCGGCAGGCTGTATCCTGAGCCGCCAAAATCCCACGCGCCTAGAAAATAATCCTCTGATCCTGTGCCGATAAATGTTGGCTTTGTTTCGTCATCGATGAAGAACATGTCATCGCCTTCACCCCACCAGCCGTCCTGGTTCTGCAAAATCGACATGGTCACTCCAACAAATTGTCCATGTCCCTGCGCCTCCATCCAGACATAGTTGTCCTTACCATCCAGATTGCGCCGATAATTCACCATCGGATCGCCATTCTCGTACCACTGTCCCGTCCAGCCGTGGTTGGGCTGCGCCTGCCTGTACTGCGCGTGAAAGTACAGCGTGTCTTTTGCAATCGGGTGCGGGTAAGTGCGGTAATCAATGTTCCAATAGAGGCTGCCAAGCGACTCCTTGCCTTCATTGGTAATGGTGATGCGTGCGTGATGAGCAAAAGGCATGGGGAAGTAGCTGTTCATGGCGCGATCATGCGAGACTGACAGCGCCGCCGATTGCCACGCCACTACATCGCCTGTTCCCAGGCCAAAGAAATCGCCTATGGGTGTTTCTACACTCGGTGATTCTTCGCCATCCCAGTACATGCGCAGCACAACGCGCTTCAGAAAGTATGGCTCGTGGTCAGCGAGCGTAAACCAGATGTGCGAGATCATTCCCGGCCCATCCGCATCGAGAATGGTCATCGTCTGGCCTGGAGTTACCGTGCGATAGTCGGCATTGGCGCCGGTTAGCTCCTCGCTCGACGAGCGATGCAGCGTGTATGTCTGTTGCTGGGTTGGATCAGGCATCCAGGTCGGAATCTGACTGAATGCAAGCGGTGTTGTCAGAAATACAAAAAGAGCGAGTATAGTAGAACGCATTCTCAAGGGCCCTCTGAAATCGGCTTGATGGTATCACCGGAAATGGAACCGTTTCCACAGCCCAGAAGTTATGCCTGACTGATGCGAATGCAACGTCTCCCGCATCTAACAGGCAGGCTGAAAGTAAGGAGCCTGAAAATGCCCGTGATCCGCGCATGCAAACACTGCGGCCAGAAGAACCGTGTTCCGGCAACCCATCTTGCTGACGCAGGCCGTTGCGGAGCCTGCAAGAACGCGCTGCCTCCCGTCGATGAGCCAATTGCTGCTGATGTAATGCTTTTCGATGAGGTCATACAGAATGCACGAGTCCCGATACTGGTCGATTTCTGGGCAGCTTGGTGTGGCCCATGCCGCGTTGCAGCGCCTGAGGTCGCGCGCACTGCCGCTGATCTGGCCGGACAGGCTATCGTCCTCAAAGTCGATTCCGACAAATATCCGCAACTGGCAGCTCGCTATAATGTCCGCGGTATTCCGAACTTTATCGTCTTTTCTGGTGGAAAGCTTGTGCAACAGCAGGCTGGTGTTGTTGGCCATGACCAAATGGAAGCATGGCTCCGGTCAGCAGCCCAAACCGTGGCTGTCTCATCCTGATTCACGTTCATTACCTGTTGAAACTCTCACCGCGGCATCATCGCATTTCTTTGCTCCCGCGCCGGGAATAATCCATA
>DATAQW010000281.1:0-1991 GCA_036264445.1 Pseudacidobacterium sp. | reverse complement strand
CCGATCCAGTCGGATGACAAGTTAGTCAGGGAATTTGGCGATGGCGAAAAAGATAGCAGTCGAATATCGCGTGTATGACGGGCCAGATGCTCTGGCCTACGCAGCGGCGGAACATTTCCTGGAACAGGCGCAGCAGGCTGTGGCAGCCCGAGGCAAGGCGCGCGTTGCCGTCTCAGGTGGCAGCACGCCGAAGCGCACCTTTGCGTTGCTGGCCAATCCACGGGAAAATTTTTTGAAAGTGATGCCGTGGCAGCAGCTGGAACTGTTTTTTGTCGATGAGCGTACGGTGCCTCCAGACGATAAGGACAGCAACTACCGGATGACGCGCGAAGCGATGCTGGATAAAGTTCCACTCAAGCCGGAGCAGGTGTTCCGCATCGAGGGCGAGCTGAAGCCGGAAGAAGCGGCAGCGCGCTACGAGACAACGATTCGCAATCAGTTTCGACTGGAGGGCGCGGAAGTTCCGCGCTTTGATGTGCTGCAACTGGGCATGGGCGATGATGGACACACGGCGTCGATCTTTCCGCACACGGCTGCGATTCACGAACTGGGGCGCATTGCGTATGCGAACCAGGTTCCGCAGAAAGACACGTGGCGCGTCACGCTAACCTGGCCAGTCATTGTAGAGGCGAGAGAGGTTTTCTTTCTAATTGGCGGCAAGGACAAGGCGGATCCGTTGCATCGTGTGCTGCAGGGGCCCTATGATCCTGAGACGCTGCCATCGCAGCTGATTCAACCGAAGAACGGCAAGCTGCTGTTGTTGCTGGACAAGGATGCGGCGGCCCTGCTTCCTCCGCCGGATGCGAGCGGAGTGGGAAGACTGGAGATTGCACGATGATTCTCGCCGGGGATGTGGGCGGAACAAAAGTCCACTTGGCGCTTTATGGATTTGAACAGGGCGAGCTGACGCACGTTCGCGATGAGAAATTTCCAGCGCAGGAATATAACGGGCTCGATGTGGTGGCGAAGAAGTTTCTCGCTGAAAGCGGCAACCCTGAAGTGACTGCAGCATGTTTTGGTGTGCCAGGCCCGGTGAGGCATGGCAGGCTGAAGCTGACGAATTTGCCATGGGTGCTCGATTGCGCAGAGTTGTCGCAGGGGTTGGGGATTCAGCACCTTTTCCTCATCAACGATCTCGAAGCCAATGGCTATGGCATTGCCGAGCTGCATGCCGACCAGATCCACGTGCTGAGTGAAGGCGATACCAGTGCCGTGGGTAATCGCGGACTGGTTTCAGCCGGGACAGGACTCGGGCAAGCAATTTTGGTTTGGAATGGCAAGATGCATGTGCCGATGGCCTCAGAAGGCGGTCACTGCGATTTTGCTCCGCGCAATGAAGTCGAAATTGAGCTGTTCCGTTATCTGCAGCGGCAGATGAAGGGACGCGTGAGTTTTGAGCGTGTTGTCTCCGGCATTGGATTGAAGAATATTTACTCGTTTCTGCGCGACGATAAAGGCATGGATGAGCCTGCGTGGTTGAAAGAGCGGATGCAAAAGGAAGATCCGAATGCTGTCATCGGCGAGCTTGGTGAAGACGGATCGAACGAACTTTGCGCGAAAACTCTGGATATTTTTGCTTCTTCTTATGGGGCAGAGGCAGGAAATCTCGCGCTGAAAGTGTTGTCGGTCGGCGGCCTTTATCTGGGCGGCGGCATCGCGCCGAAGATTCTCAACAAAATGAAAGACGGAACCTTCATGAAGGCGTTTACTGATAAGGGACGTCTAAGTGACTTGCTCGTGCATATGCCTGTGCGGATTATTCTGGAGAGCCGTGCCGCACTGATGGGAGCTGCCGCCTATGCGGAAGCACGCGCAGCAGAGCTCAGTGGGCGATCGGTACGAGCAGCGTCTGTACAGTTTTCCTGAATCGTATCTATATTCCCGAACGTCTCGTTGTGGTTGGGAGGGATATGAAGATGAACCATCTTTTGCCGAGGACCTTATTTTTTGCTGCGGTCCTCTCTCTGGTCTTATTCGTGCCGCGTCATGCC
>DATAQW010000279.1:0-12598 GCA_036264445.1 Pseudacidobacterium sp. | reverse complement strand
GCCATACTCATGCTGCCATGCACGATAACTCAGCATCGCGACCGGTGCCGCGGAAGCCTGGTCATCCGCTTGAGAAATTGTGTGTCCAGCAAATGCCTTGATCCCGAAAGTAGAAAAGTAATTGCCGGCAACAAATTCTCCGTAAATTGGCTTTGTCTGTTTGTCCGCTTCTCCGCGGCGCACACTGTATTGCCATGCGCCTGCCTGAAAGGCTGTCATTTGTTCAAATTCGGGAGAGGCATCCTTGATTCGCTGATACAGCGCATAGGAAAACATGCTCCACTCATCTTGCGGGCCGCCTTCTACGCAGCAATCCGTGCCGCTTCCAATGCGGTAGAGTTTCGACGGATCGACCACAGGCAGCGATTTGAGCATCACAGAATGAATCAACGAGAAGATCGCAGTCGTGGCGCCGATGCCGAGAGCGAGGGTGAGCATTGCCGTCAGAGTAAAAACAGGGGAGTGGCGCATTTGGCGCAACGCATAGGAAATGTCTTGACGAAGAGTTTGCATGCAAGCCTCTCGTATGTACTCTTGCACAGCAATAGCCAATCTTCGATCAACCTAACAAATTGATAAAAAGCATCTTGTTGGATTAGGCCTGTCTTGATATCGCTACTTCCGTCCAGAATCGGACATCCTTGTCCAATTCCGGACGGATCAACATACTACGAGTCTGATGGAGCTACTATTCGGTCCTTAACGCCTTCACCGGATCAATCGAAGCTGCCCTCTGCGCCGGAATAATGCTGGCAATCAACGCGCATAAACCCAACGCTGCAACAGAACCGCCAAGCACGAATGGATCCCAGCTCTTTACCTGATAAAGCTGTGCGGAAATAAGCCGTCCGCAGCCAATCGCGATAGGAACGCCGATGGCAAGTCCGATCAAAATTTGCAGAAACGCACCTCGCAGCACCAGCTTCACAATATTCCCGCGATTCGCACCCAGCGCCATGCGCACGCCGATTTCGCCGGTGCGGCGCTCCACTGTATAGGCTGTGACGCCATAGAGTCCGATGGCCGCAAGGATCAGAGCGAGGATTCCGAAGAGCCCGGTCATCTGCGCAACCGTGCGCTGTTGGTCAAAGACCCCGTCTACCTGGTCCTGCATCGTCCTTATATCAAGCAATGTGAGATTGGGATCAACATCACTTAAAACCCGGCGAACCTGTGGTTCAAGCCCCTCCATGCTGCCGTGTAGCTGAAGCACGGCGCCCTCTATAAAATGCGTGGAGTCGTCGAGGGACTGCATCATTTCGTTGTCGTAGTGCACGCGTTGCGCAAGCGGCACAAAGAAGATCGGACGCGGAGGATCAGTTCCTCTAAGGTTTCCCCACGTATATTTGGCATTGCGCACAACGCCCACAATCTCATACGTCGCGCCATACTGCGGCAAATCCAGGCCAAAATGTGCGCCGATAGGATTTTCTCCCGGCTTAAAGAACCGGTGAACGAAAGTCTCATTCACAACAACAACGTTCTGCGTGGATGCGGTGTCTTCCTCTGTTAGGCCACGTCCACGTAGAATCTGTTGCCCCATGGTCTCCAGATAGTCTGGTGTGACGTGGTCCCATGATGATCCAACATCGTCATTCACATTTGGCATTCCATGTCCCTGGCGAATGACAATCTCACCCCAGTTATCTTGTAGAGGCGCATAGAGCGCAAGCGCTGCACGCTCGACGCCGGGGATATGGGCCAGCCGTTGCTGCAATTCGCGGTACATGGCATCCAGCCTCGGCTGTGCATAAGAGGAGAATGGACCTGTCAGTCCAATGACAACTCTGTGGTCTGTCTCATAGCCAAGATCCTGATGTTGCAGCTTCTGCAGGCTGCGCGTCAACAATCCGGCGCCCGCCAACAGGACCACAGATAAAGTAGCCTGCACGATCACGAGAATCTTCTGCGAGATCGTAGCGTGGTCGCGCGTGGTGCGATTGGCTCCACGCAATGCCTCCACTGGTTCAGCGTGAGAAGTCAACCATGCCGGAACGGTTCCGAAAATTGCGCCGGTAATCAGCGACAGCGCAAAGGCAAATGCCAGTATGGGCAATGACGGCGAGGCTTCAATGGGAACAAATTTCGCGCTGTGGAAAGCCATCGCTACGATAAGCTTCACCCCCAGATAAGCGACAGCAATACCCGCAAGACCGCCAAAAAGTGACAAAACAATACTTTCAGTGAGTGATTGGCGAATGAGGCGCTTTCGTGAGGCACCCAGTGCAAGCCTGACGGAAGTCTGCGCGCGCCGCGCCGCGCCCCGGGCAAGCTGAAGGTTTGCAATGTTAGCGCAGGCAATCAATAACACCAGGAAACAAACAATCAACAGGATGCGCAGATTCGCTCCATATGCCTCTTTCATCTCTCCTACGCCCGCTCCTCCCGGAATGACGTGGATTGTCTGCTTGGGCAGCGCCGACTTAATCCCCGCCATCCATTCGGAAGGCATGCCGCTGTCATTCACAAGCCAATTGCGAAGAAGAGTCGTCAGCCGTTCTGGTGCCGCATTCGGCGAAGCTCCCGGCTTCACACGTCCAATGACACGCAGCCAGGCAGGGAACTTATTAATGAGAGAGTTCGCACCCCGGAAAAGCGGCTCCTGATGAATCGGTACCCATATTTCCGGAGGATCGCTGCGCAATGTTTCGCCAAAAAATCCCGGAGGAGCAATGCCAATTATTGTGAATGGATGGCCGTCAAGAATGAAAGTAGAACCCAGCACTTTAGCGTCTGATCCATATTGTTGTTGCCATGCGCGGTAACTCAACATCGCGACCGGTGCGGATGAAGGCAGATCATCTGAGGGCTGAAATGTGCGTCCGGCAAAAGGGCCGACGCCGAGAGTAGAGAAATAATTGCCGCTCACGAATTCGCCATGCAATGGTTTAGCTACACGATCCGTTTCGCCGCGCCGTGTGCTGAACTGCCACCATCCCGCTTGAAACGCTGCCAGCTCTGCAAATTCCGGGGTGTTCTGCTGCATCAATTGATAAAACCGAGTCGAGTACATTCCCCAGTTGCCCTGTGGACTGCCTTCCACGCAGCAATCTCCACCGTCGCCAATTCGGTAAAGCACAGAGGGATCGACCACGGGTAGAGATTTGAGCATCACGCTGTGAATCAGCGAGAAGATTGCTGTTGTGGCGCCAATGCCAAGGGCCAGCGTAAGCATAGCTGTCAGGGTAAATACAGGGGACAGCCGCATCTGCCGCAATGCATAAGAGATATCCTGACGAAAAGTCTGCATGAAAGCCTCTCGCGCATATACGAGCACGGGAAAGGCCAAGTTCCGGAAGAAGTTAAGTCATTGATACGAAAAACTTCGTAGAAGATGCGGTTACTGAAGAGCCGTTCATTTCCGGACAGAGTTGTTCAGTTTCGGACAAGAATGCAGTAAGCAAATTGGAATTAAACTGGATAAGCTGGTTTAGGTTTTGTGTTTATCTTGTTGCAAAAAATCGACTAAACAGTCCCTTTTTCTGTTTTCCCGGCAGCACTTCATCGATTCCCCGAGGTTCCGGTTGCGCTGGAGGTTCCGCTCCATGGAAAGCAGCAGCAGGCGTTTCTACGCATACGCGCTGTGCAGTTTCTTTTCCGTACTTATCCTCGATGATTTTGTATGCCTCGCTCATGATGGGCACACGCGATGTCATGTTGTGTGCATCTGTGGCGATAATGTGTACCCAGTTTCTGTCAAAGAAGGCGAAGGCCATGGATTGCGCCGTGCGCCCAAAGCGCCCCGTCAGCGATGAAGCCGTGACTTGCACGAAGCAACCTTGCTCAAGCCAGGGGACCATTCGCTCCGGATGGCGCTGGATGGTCAAATTGCGCTCCGGATGCGTAATGATGGGCCGCATACCAGCGACCATCATTTCGTAAAAAGCCTCTGTGATGGTGGCTGGGATCATCAGATCGGCGAATTCGACCAGCAGATAGCTTTTCTGATTGATCGTGTACTTCGTTGGGTTCTTCAGCGCATCTTCGATGTTGTCATACGAGAGATGAAAATCACAGCCAAGGCCAAGAGTGATTTTTCCATTCACTCGTTCATGGAGGGCATTGAGTCGTGTGCGGTTGACTTCGGGATCAAAATGATACCTGTCATTAGCGTGCGGCGTGCAAACAATGTGGGTGATGCCATCATTTGCCGCAGCCTCTGCCATGGCAACCGATGTATCTATATCAGGGGAACCGTCATCAAGGCCGAACAACAAGTGGTGATGGATATCGATCATGAACTATAAGACCTGCTACTTTACTGCCAGTTCCGAGTCAGTTTGCAAAGGAACTTTCGTCGCAAGCGAGCTTACCAACGATGCAAAAATCTTGTATCCGTCTACGGAGCCGAGCAGCGCTTCGGAAGACCGGTCTGGGTGAGGCATCATTCCCAGCACATTGCGTCCTTCATTCAGGATTCCGGCAATATTTTCGAGCGATCCATTTGGATTGGCTTCCGGTGTGATCCTGCCTTCGGGGGTCGAATAACGGAAGGCGATGCGGTCTTCGCGTTCCAGCGTCGCCAGAGTCCCCGCGTCACAGAAATAATTGCCTTCCATATGGCCAATCGGAACCTTGAGGACTTCGCCCTTCTTAAGGGTTTGGGTAAATGCAGAGTCGGCGGTTTCTGTGCGCAGATAAACCTGCTTGCAGATGTATTTCAGTCCGGCATTGCGCATTAACGCGCCAGGGAGCAAACCGGCTTCGCAAAGGATTTGAAACCCATTGCAGATGCCGAGTACCAGGCCGCCGTCCGCGGCAAAATTCTTGACTGACTGCATGACAGGAGAAAATCGGGCAATTGCGCCGGTGCGGAGGTAATCGCCATAGGCAAAACCGCCGGGGACAAGGATGGCATCGCAGTTTTCAAGGCTCGAAGAATCGTGCCAGAGAAAAGTTACCGGCTGATGCGCGATATCGGATATGACATTGTAGGTATCGTGGTCGCAGTTGGAGCCGGGGAAAACTAGGACACCGAATTTCATACTTATAGGCTAGCAGTTTCGGACAGGGTGCGCTGCTAATTTCAATGTATTTGGATATCTGTTGTGACAAATTCGCAACGATGCTGGATGACGAGCAGTATGGAATTCTGGATGTCCCGCATGATAGCGTCTGCCCACAATCCTGCATAAGCATTGAAATGGGTTGAAAGCCGTTCCCTGCTGCGGAGATGCAAACGAATTAAGTCGTTGGTAAGCGGTTCAAGTGTGTATTGTCCTTCAAGGACATCAAAATAAGGGCCACCGACAGTGACATGCTCGTCGAGGGTGGTTGGAGGGATTGCATTGGTATTTGCCTTGATGCTAAAGGAGAGATCGTGTAGAGCGTCCCAATGATCAATGGTTTCAGTAAAGACCAATCCTCCAGCAAACGATGCGTGGCGCACGCCACCGACTCCCTCATGCGAAAGGGTTGCAGCTATAGGACGTGGAAAGCCTATGCGCCGCGCCCATGAGGGAGGCAGTTCGTCAGGCTGAATGGTGTCAACCTTTTCGATATTGCTCCAGATAGTTTGTGCCGGGGCATGGATGAGGATACTGGTTTCGACAGTGCGCGTTTCGAAATGCTCTGGGATATGGAGCTCGACCGCAAGCACCAGAAGCGGGGCGAGCGCGACGGAGAGCATAGTTGTCTTATTATTTTCCTTGCCGCGGTGTACAAAGCCTGCCACCAGACCGCCGATAATCGCGAAAACAGATATTGGCGGAGCGGCAAAGATGAGGCAAATCAAGCCCTCAAACTTGAGAAGCAATGCTACTGTCAACGCAAGTATGACTGACTGAATTGGAAGGACGAAAAACATCACCCAGCTTATTTTTCTTCCGTCTTTTCTTAGCTCAAGTACAAATACAGCTACGATCAGATAACCCATTGCGAAGGGAACAACCGCGAGAAAGGCTATCGTCATAACCCATGCCGTTGAGTGACTCCAAGGGCCTGGCCCAAACAGACCGCGAAAGAACGATCCGTAGACAACCCCTGTTCCAACGCTTAACAGCAGCCAGACCGCAGTACGTCTGTTCATCGCAGGCCTATCCTTTGCCAGAAGTTACGAGTCTAAAGCATACTTAGGAAGATTTATGGGCGGCTTTGACCTCAAAACGACGAGCCGCACAGCTGGGACAGCGTTGCTGAACTGGTGGCGGGCTGTGTCGGTTGAGGCCCTGTGCGTGGCTATTATGTGGCTGATCGGACTCTGGCTGCTGCATGTGCCGCTCTTTCCCCTATGGGCGCTGATTGGCGGCCTGATGACCTTCATCCCGAATTTCGGCGGAGTGATCGCCCTGATCGGGCCGGTATTCAGTATTCTTCTGAGCGGAAGAGACATCGAGCGGCTTGGCTTTGTACTGGGGTTGTATGGCGTGATCGTAGTGATTGACCAGCTAGCACTGCAGCCTGCACTCATGAAGCGCACCGCACGCGTGCCCATCTGGGCCTCCATTCTTGCTCCTATCGTGCTGGGAATTGTCATTCCGTTCTGGGGAATCCTGCTTGCCCCGCCGCTGCTGGCGATTATTTACGCCTTTCGCAGACCTAAAACAGCGCCCAACGTGCACGGGACGGGCCGCATTTCTTAGCCCACTAGAGAATGGTTCGACCTTCCTGCAAAGCGAACGCGAAGATCTCCTCATCGAGAATGTTTTATGAAAAGCAAGCGGTATCCTCCTGCCTGGTTGCGACCGAAACTTCCATGTTCGCATCTACTCGAACATGGAATACAGACAGCTCGGCTATTCAGGATTGAAGGTTTCTGCGCTTAGTTTTGGCGCGGCGACTTTTGGCGGCGGCAATGAGTTTTTCAAAGCCTGGGGACAGACGGAAGTGGCGGAGGCCAAACGGCTCGTCGATCTCTGTCTCGATGCGGGCGTGAATCTTTTTGATGTTGCAAATGTGTATTCGACGGGCCTCGCGGAAGAGATCCTGGGCAAAGCCATTCAAGGTAACCGCGACAAGCTGCTTATCTCGACCAAGGCGACCTTTGCCATGGGCGATGGCCCGAACGACTCCGGATCGTCGCGCTATCACCTCATCCAGCAATGCGACGCCAGCCTGAAACGGCTGGGCACGGACTACATTGACATTTACCACATGCACGGCTTTGATGCGATTACGCCGATCGAAGAAGTGATCGATACGCTGAATACGCTGGTGCACCAGGGCAAGGTTCGCTATATTGCCTGCTCGAATTTCTCAGGGTGGCACCTGATGAAGTCGCTGGCTATCTCTGACCATTATGGCTGGTCGCGGTATGTGGCGCACCAGGTCTACTATTCGCTGGTGGGGCGTGAATATGAGTGGGAGCTGATGCCGCTGGGTGTGGACCAGAAGGTTGCAGCGCTAGTCTGGAGCCCGCTTGGATGGGGCAGACTTACAGGGAAGATTCGCCGTGGGCATCCGCTTCCGGAAACAAGCCGCCTGCACAAAACGTCGGAGCAAGGGCCTCCAGTTGCAGATGAATATCTGTACAAAGTGGTGGATGCGCTTGATGCTGTTGCCAAGGAAACAGGGAAGACTGTTCCGCAGGTTGCACTGAACTGGCTTCTGCAGCGGCCCACGGTGGCGAGCGTGATTGTTGGCGCACGCAACGAAGAGCAGTTAAAGCAAAATCTGGCAGCCGTGGACTGGAATCTCACTCCAGAGCAGGTTGCCAAACTGGACGCAGCCAGTGAAGTCACCCCAATTTATCCTTATTGGCATCAGCGGCAGTTTGAGATTCGGAACCCCTCGCCTGTTCCGCATGCTAAGTAATGCAACGTCAGGAAAACCCCACGTTAGCGTAGCGAATGTGGGGTTTTCCCTTTATTTCTCCGGTACTGTTACTTCTCTAGACTAATTTTCAGCTTCGGCGTCAAAATATGTATCAGAACGATTTGGGCCCTTACTGAGGTGTTCGTATGGTTCACAGACGCTTTTTGTCTTCATGCATGATGGTTGCGGCTTTCGCCGCGACTGTAGCAGCATATGCAGTTCGGGTAGGCAGCACCGCTCCCGATTTCACCGGGACCGACACCAACGGCAAAACGCACAAGCTCTCCGACTATCACGGCAAATATGTTGTCTTGGAATGGACGAATAACGGCTGTCCCTACACCCAGAAGCATTATGAAAGCGGAAATATGCAGGCGCTCCAGAAAGAATGGACAGCCAAAGGCGTAGTGTGGCTTACGGTGCTTTCGTCTGCTCCCGGGCATCAGGGATACATGACTGCTCCGCAGGAAAATGCTTACATGGGCAAAGAGCAGGCCGCTCCTACCGCTGCACTGCTTGATCCGACTGGCATAATCGGCCATGAATATGAGGCAAAGACAACGCCGCACATGTTTGTGATTGATCCGTCAGGAAAATTGATCTATGCGGGTGCAATTGACGATCATGCGACTACTGATCCTGCCGATATCAAGTCATCGAAAAACTACGTCTCCGATGCTCTGACCGAAGCGATGGCCGGCCAGCAGGTAGCGGTTTCTTACACGCGGCCTTATGGATGTTCAGTGAAATACGCAGGCGGAGATTGATTGTGGCAAAAATCCACATCTCTAGGGCAAGGTAGCAGCTATTTTGTGACGGCTAACTGCCTTGCTTCGAAGCGCGAATCCTGCGAAGCTCCTCCATCCGCTGCGCCAGAAGCTTTTCACGGCCTTCGTTTGTAGGATGGTAATAGGTGCGTCCGAGCAGGTTTTCGGGCAGGCATTCCATGTCAGCGACACGCCCGGCTTCATCATGCGCGTACTTGTAACCTTTGCTGTAACCCATGACCTTCATCAATCCAGTAGGCGCATTGCGCAGGTGCAACGGAACAGGCTCGGCGCGTGTGTGCTCGATATCTGAAAGAACTTCGCCGTAAGCGGTGTAAAGCGCATTCGACTTCGGCGCCAGCGCGAGATAGACAACAGCCTGCGCAAGCGCAAGATCGCCTTCCGGCGAGCCCAGAAAATCCATGGCATCACGTGCCGACAGACAGAGATTCAAAGCCTCCGGCGCGGCGAGGCCGATGTCTTCTACCGCCATGCGGATGACTCGGCGGACGACGTACATTGGATCTTCACCGGATTCGAGCATCCGTCCCAGCCAGTAGAGTGAAGCATCTGCATCGCTGTTGCGGACGGATTTGTGTAGGGCTGAGATAAGGTTGTAGTGCTCTTCACCTTGTTTGTCATAAAGCAACACGCGCTGCTGTACGGCTTCCGTTGCGATTTCCGTAGTAATGCGATGGTCTGCGGCCTGCGCCAGCCCTGCAGACACCTCAAGTCCGTTGAGCGCGCGCCGCGCGTCACCGTTGGCGTAGTTAGCAAGAAGTTCCAGTGCTTCGTGATCGCCTGTGAGATTGAGGTTCCCCAGACCATGCTCTTTATCATTCAATGCGCGCTCAATCAGCGCGAGAATATGCTGATCGGTCAGCGCGCGCAGAGTGTAAACGCGGCAGCGTGAGAGAAGCGCGGAGATGATCTCAAATGACGGGTTCTCCGTTGTCGCTCCGATCAGGCGAATGGAGCCGCGCTCAACGTAGGGAAGAAAAGCATCCTGCTGCGCTTTGTTGAATCGATGAATTTCATCTACAAAGAGAATCGTGCGCGTACCGTAGGTTGCTGCCTTCTCAGCATCTGCCATTACCTGCTTGATTTCTTTAATACCGGAGAGAACAGCGGAATATTCAATGAAGGTGGCGCTGGTGGTTTCCGCAATGATCTTCGCGAGGGTAGTTTTGCCCACTCCAGGAGGTCCCCAGAAGATCATGGACGACGCGTCGTCGCGTTCGATCTGAACGCGCAGCGGCTTGCCAGGTCCAAGCAGATGTTCCTGCCCGACGTACTCATCCAGCGTGCGCGGGCGCATGCGCTCGGCAAGCGGAGCAGTCGCTGGCGCTGTATGCAGATCGGGTGTGCTGCCGAACAGGCTCATCTTTGCTTCGTTAAATGATGACAGATTTGAGGGGAGGACGCGAAAAGGTTCGTTATCCCACCAATTCCGGGTGCCCCAGATTCGCGCAGCTAACGTCAGCTTTTTCTTCCGCGCTGGCGGGATGCCTCATAAAGCAGAATACTGGCCGCGATGGCGGCATTCAGCGATTCAACCGGCCCCGGGCAGGAAATCGTGATGCGCTCATCACACTGGCCGACAATCTCTTCAGGCAAGCCACTGCCTTCGTTTCCTATGAAGAGGGCCACCGGTTGCGAAAGATCGAGCTTTTGCGCTGGAGTTCCACCCTCGACCGTAGTGGCAACAGCCCGGATTCCGTGAACGCGAAGCGACGAAAAAAGCGTTTTAGCGTCCAGAGGAACCACCGGCAGACGAAAGGCCGAGCCAGCCGATGCACGCAGGGCTTTCGGGTTCCAGGCGCTGACAGTTCCGGGAAGAGTAGTGATGCCAGCAGCTCCAAAAGCCTCGGCTGAACGTATGATGGTCCCAAGATTGCCAGGATCCTGCAATCCAGCTGAAACAAGAAGCAGGGGATTGGGCGCTGAGAAAATTGCATCCGGAGAAAACGCAGGAGCTTCAACCAATGCAGCAATTGGCTGTGGCGATTCAGTGGTCACGGCGCTTGAGAAGACGTCAGGCGACAACTCCAGAATTTCTGTTTCCAGACCAATCCTGAGCTGGTTGAGCAAAGCGAGATTTCCGCTGCGGACAAAGACAGTTAGGATGCGCAGACCGCTGCGGAGCGCCTCTTCAACCAGGTGCAGCCCCTCAAGAGCAACGAGGCCAGACGCGGTCTTTTCACCTTTTCGGAGCGCGGCGCGCAATTCTTTTACGCGGGCATTCTGCCGGCTTTGTACAATGCGAACATGCGCGTGGTTTAGAGCCGCCTGCATGGGTGCGATTCTATCCTGTCCCGCGCCTGCGTTTTGAGTTCTTAGATTGGAGTCGCCTTGTCCGCGGAGATTTTGCGCATTCATCCGGATGAACCAGAGCCGGAACGCGTGGAGTACGTCATTTCCTGTCTGAGGAGCGGCAAAGTTGTCGGGCTGCCTACCGACACCTTTTATGGCCTTGCTGTCGACCCTGGGAACCTGCGCGCAGTCGAGCGTATTTATGAGATCAAAAAGCGGCTGAAGCATAAACCGCTGTCGCTGCTCATCAACAGTCTGGAACAGGCGTATGAACTGGTACGCGATCTCGATGCAAACTTTGACCGTCTTGCCGAGCGCTTCTGGCCCGGCCCGTTGACGCTGATCGTGAAAGCCAGTTCACGGCTGCCTCTGCGCGTTACTGCGAACACCGGTAACGTAGCCTTGCGTATTCCCGATGCAGCCATCCCCCGTGCAATTGCGGAAGTATTTGGACTTCCTATTACTGCAACCTCGGCGAATCTTCAAGGCGCGCCTGAGTGCACTTACGCTGCTTGCGTGCGCGACCAGATCGGCGACCGCATTCCTCTCATTGTGGACGGAGGGCCAACTGGGCGAAGCTTGCCAACTACGATCGTCGACCTGTCCGGGGGCAATGGACGTTGGCAAATTCTACGCGAAGGTGCGATTGCAACCCATGAAATCGCCCTGGCATTGCACCGTTAGTTATCATGATCGTCCCTGATACAAATCTGCGGCGCGGCGGTGCCGGACGCCGGTTGTTGGTCAACTTCATTCTGCTTTTGTTAGCCGCCGCAATTGGGTGGACAGCCTGGGTCTATGGACAGATCCGGTACTATGCAGATCGCGATGAAGCGCAGCCGGCAGACGCCATAGCCGTCTTTGGCGCGGCTGAGTATGACGGCAGGCCATCACCTGTGCTGCGCGCGCGCCTCGATCACGCTCTTGATCTCTACCAGCGCGGACTCGCGCCTCTGGTGATCACGCTGGGCGGAGGCGACGAAGGCGACAGTCACTCTGAAGGTGGTGTCGGGCATGATTATCTACTGGCGCACAACGTTGCGGAAACAGCCATCATTGCTGAAACGCTGAGCAACAATACAGAGGAATCCGCTGCGCGGCTGGCTGTAATCGCGCGCGCCAATCACCTGAATCGCATCATCGTCGTTAGTGACGGAACACACTTGTTCAGGATCCGTGCCATGAGCCAACAAAATGGACTGACCGTGTACACGTCGCCGCGTCCTGCAGGAAAGAGCATCAGCAGGTCAGAAGCTTTTTTACGCATTATGCATGAGATTTTGAGCTATACAGCCTGGAGACTGCGCCTGCATTAGGCCGATCAAGAATCCGTCCCTTACATCGTGTAACGACCGGCAACCCATTCAGCACAGACAGCCGCAACCAGCGTTGAAAGAAAGTTCACCGCATCGTTATTGAGAAGGCCGTGGCGTTCAAGCGTTGCACCGAGTAAACTGTCCACAAAGAGCCCAAGCACACCACAGGAAAAAACAACAACCGCAATGCGCAGGTCCAGCGGAAACGTAATTGCTGCGACCATTGCGATAATTGCAGCGCCAATGCAGCCTGCGGCTGAACCGGCAAATGTAATGCCACCATCTGTCCCGGTAGGAACAGTTTGAAATGTGGTGATCAGTCGCGGCTGTCCGCCCAGCACTTGGCCTAATTCCGAAGACAAGGTGTCCGCTGTAGCTTCTGCAAGAGCTGCGGATATACCGGCTAATATCGCTATCGTCACGCGTGGAAAGGGAGTGAAGAGCTGTGCG
>DATAQW010000222.1:0-6153 GCA_036264445.1 Pseudacidobacterium sp. | reverse complement strand
CACCGGGAGGCAAAGAGGGTAGAGAATAATTGCCTGCGCCGTCAGAATCAGCCTTGAGGGTAAGATTCGTCCCGACATTTTTCGCTGTAATGTGCGCGTTTGGAATTGCAGCTCCAGTCGAATCTGCAACGGAGCCGGTAAGTCGTGCGCCAGTGGTTTGTGCCATGGCAACTAACCCGGAGAACAGTGTGATAAAAGATAGCGTATGAATAAGCCCCAATAGTTGTTTCATCAGAAGATCCTTTTTGACTCTTTCTTGAGTTTCAATCCTTCCAACCTGCGTTCATGAATTGATAAGGACACAACTTACTGTTCTCTGCTACACCCGCTCCGCAGGCACGGCAGAAAGTTTGATTTGTATTGTTTGCACGCCAAATTGAGGATGAGCAGCTGTTAAGCGCACGCTTCCTTCTTCTTGCCTGGCTCTGACCCACACCGCCGCAGTACCGCCAACCAGCGCGAGGCTTTTGGGCCCGATCAGTGTGGCTGGGCCATCCAACGAAATAGAGATCGGATCGTTGCAAAGTGGACGAATCGCCCCATATTCGTCAGTAACGCATAAAACGATGCGTGCCGCGTCTGCCCCATCAGCGAATAATTCTGTGTCATCACAGTGGATGGAAAATTTCTGGTCGATGCCCAATCCCGACAAACTTTTCGACGCGATCTTGTTCCCTTGAATGTACCCATCAATGCGCAAATCTCCCCAATCGTCATTGCCGTCTGGCAGACTCAGGAAAAACGGAGGATACGTGAGGTGTGGAAACTCATCATGAGCAGGTTTCAACTCGATGATTTGATGCCATTTCCCGTCGCGTTTGATGTAGCACTTGAGTAGTTCGCAATTCGAACAGATAACACCTCGCTTGAAACCACTGGGCTGATCGTTCTCTGCCCAGTGAAAACCAGCCTCTAGAACGGCTTCCTCCGAGGGATCGCATTGCGACTTGTAAAATCCCGCGGCTGGCTTGGGCAGGCGAAAGATATCCATCACGCCGTGGTAGCAAATATGATCGCCTCCTCCGAAATCCGCATGCGTGGCATAGTCAAATGCACACCATCCCAATCCGCCGGCATATTGCGCGTCGCTGGCCAACTGATCGTAAACATGCGCGAAGCGCAGTATGTGTTCCCGATGGCGGTCGTTATCATCCCATGGCCTCGTGGGAAATTCAGCTCCGACAAATTCCGTATTCAGATAGAGCGGATGATTTGGCGCTTTCAGGGGAAAGCCGAAATCATTTATACCAAACACATCTTCCAGAAATTCAGATTCCTGAAAATAGCGAACGCCGATAGTTTGCCGGGTCGGATCCAGCTTGCGCGCAAGGGCATTGGTACGAACATAGAAGTCATGAAAGTCGTGCGACTCGTTGATGCGGATGCTCCACAGAATGATCGAGGGATGATTCCAATCGCGCCGAATCATCCGGCTCACATTGTCGATAGCTTTGTCCTGCCATGCCTGGTCTCCGACATGTTGCCATCCGGGAATTTCATCGAGCACAAGAAGACCCAGTTCGTCGCAGGCATCGAGAAAGTGCCGAGACTGCGGATAATGAGAGCAGCGAACCATGTTGCACTTTAATTCGCGCTTCAAAATCTCTACATCTTTGCGCAGCACTCGGGCAGGCATTGCGGCGCCCGCATAAGGAAACGTCTGATGACGGTTCAGGCCGCGCAGCTTCATTATTTTTCCGTTCAACTCAAAACCACGATCGGTGAAACGTGCCGTGCGAAATCCGGTTTTGCATATGTAGTGGTCTACCACACGTGCCCTCTCAAGGAGGCGCGTCTCAACGGTGTACAGATATGGCCGATCGACGTCCCAGAGATTTACCACACCAAAATCGCGAAGCTGTACCGTCTGCTGCAGTAGCTTTTGTCCGCCTACAGCTGAGGTGAACTTTTGAATTCTGCGGCCAAGCACTGCATCGCCATCTTTCAGCGTCACCTCAAGCGCTAAACTTTCTTTGAGCGCCGCAAGCGATTGCAGAGAAACCTCCACATCCAATCCCGGTGCATGAGATAAGACATCTACTCCGTGCGCAAAGACGTTTTCAATATGTGTGGATGGAACAACACGCAAGGCAACGTCGCGATAGATCCCACCGAAAGTGAGATAGTCAATCTGGTATCCGAAAGGCGGAACTCCCGGAAGCTCGCGAGAATCCACCTCCACTGCTAGCACATTTTCGGATTCTCTGTTCAGATATGGGGTGAGTTCAAAGGAGAATGGCGTATATCCACCTTCATACTTACCGATCTTGTTTCCATTCAGCCATACAGTAGTGGCTGTCATGACTCCTTCAAAGTCGATGAAGACATGCCGGTCGCCTATGTCATCCGGTAACCTGAAATGACGCCTGTACTGCGACACTACCTGATAAGCTCTTTGGTCGAAGTTATGCCATGACGTTGGAACCGTATTATGCGGAAGAACAACGCGCTCGAAGGCGGAATCGTCGAAGGATTGCTCATCTGCTCCAACTGGAGCAGCTACGCTATAGAGCCAGTTCTGATTCAGAGGAAATATGAGCCTGCCACCAGATGACTCTGCGGGTGCGCTCAGCGTTTTAGCCATGCCACACTCTGCAAGCATCGAGCCTGTCACATAAACGCCCGTAGATTTAAGAAAACTGCGACGATCCATTCTTCTCTTCGACCTGCAATGTTTTATTTCGACTGCGCTCTTTAAGTGCTCGACCTAGACCTTGAAGAAAATTTTCTTTCGATACAAAACGTACACTGGTATCCAGCAGACAATGACGAAGCAAATGGAATACACGAGTGAACCAAAAGCGTGGGTCACGATATGAGAGAAGAAACTCCTGTAAACGTAGTGCTGGAACGATTCCTGACGAACCTTGATGACGGTTACGGTTGTTGAGAGCAATTCAGAAAGCACATATGCGGTGATCGCATTCGTGCCGACAACCAACCATGGAAATGTCCAATTGCCGCGCCACTTCTTCATTTCCAGCGCGTAGTAACAGGCAGAGAGAATCAAAAGCGACCATCCCGCGGCGAATAATACATAGGAACTGGTCCATAGTTTCTTGTTGATAGGAAATGAAAGACCCCACAGATATCCAAGGACCAGTAAACAGATCCCCGCAATGTTCATACCTGTAAGCTTTTCTTTTGCGCTGCGGCTTGAGCGCAGCCACATGCCTGCCAGCATGCCAATAAGCGTGGAACCGATAGCGGGAAGTGTACTCAGCAATCCTTCCGGATCGCGTGTGCCTTCAAAGAGCCGCCCCGGAAAAATATGCCGGTCGATGTACGCGACGAGATTGACGTCGTTATCGAGAATCGGAAATGTGATCCCCGGCACTCCGTAACCCGGTACAGGCATCCATCGCATCAGAATCCAATAGCCCACCAGTGAAAGAAGCAGTAGACCAACTTTGCTGGCAACGCCACGCTCCACAAGCAGCAACAGGCTGGCAACCAGGTAGCAGAGAGCAATCCGCTGCAACACTCCATAGATGCGTAATGTGCCTAAATGGAAAAATGGAAAACCATTGACCACCAATCCGAGCAGAAACAGAATTACGAAGCGCCAGATTGTGTGGGTGATATATGAAGCCGTGGAAAAACCTTTGCTCAGTCTCGCTTCGATCGACAGAACGAGCGATATGCCCATAATGAACAGGAAGGTTGGAAAGACCAGATCTGTTGCAGTAAAACCGTTCCAGGGTGAATGATTGAGTTGCCGGTAAGCCTGGTCGTTCTGTCCGTTGTTGTTGACCAGGATCATGAATGCCACGGTGAGGCCACGCATCACGTCGATCGAGATCAGGCGTGATGCCAGAGATCGGGATGCCGTGTTTTCTGTCACGCTCGACGACAGATGGACTACAGTTCTTTGCCTCGCTACGCTCATGCCCAGTCTTTAGATGTGGTCAGCATGTCTCTTACTTCTGCGACAAGATCGACCACGGGTTTTGCGGCGCTGGGTTGATAGGGAGAAGACAGCCAGGTCTGCTCCCATATATCCATGTCGAAGGCTGTGTTGCGTTCGGCGCGCAGGCTTGCGAAGTACCTCTTCCAGCGACCGTGATAGTAATCGCGAATGAGTCCAGCCCAGACACGCGCGGCATAATCGGAGAGTTCCGGCCAGCCCCAGAACGTGATTAATAGACGTGCGTTCTCGTCATAATACGCGGCCTCATCCTGAGAACGCGCCCAACTGCGCGCAGCATCGATCCATCCGGTCAATTGCCTGTCAGCGCGCAGGTCCATCAAGGCGTCCATGCGCTGCAACATGCTCAGGGCGGCACCTGCTTTCTCGTCGCGCTCGCTATAACACTTTGCCTTATGCGCTTCCCCCGCCGCGGAGAGTTGATGATCCACGTTGCCTCCAACCGCCTGAACGACCAGCTCAATTAGATCGTTTCGATAGAACTGGCTGGAGATCAATGGATCGGAACAGGAAAGAAATAGTTGTACTGCCTTTTGAAATGTTGGACCGGAATCCACCCCCACGGCTGTGGGCTGCAGGGTCGGCTCCATTTGCCACCCCTGCTTTGTCATCCAAATATGCGTGCTGTAAGCGCTCTGCAGCAGAAGCTCCCACGCCTGTTTCATAGCCGGAGGATAGGCCCCATAGCGTGCAAGGCAATACTCCGCAAGCCAAACGTCGAGATTGATCCCGCTTGACGACCATCCCATGTCGGTCATCAGCTCGTAGACAACTTCGTTGGACTCGATTCCTTCCGGGCAAATGCCCCAGCCGACGAGATTGCCTCTTTTCTCATTGTGCAGAACCTCCGCAGGCTCCGCGGCCATCAGCTTCAGGTTGCCTTTGACATTGTTATTTCCGCCAAACGTGTGTGCCATGCCGTTGATCCACTGCTTGCCCCAGAAGGCTTCATGGACCTTCCATTGATCGGGCGCGTATTTGCTGTTTGGCGTGGGCAGCAAATCGTTAGCATAGTCAATGATCAACAATCTGTCGTTGGGCACTCCGGAAAGCAGAGCTTTCACCGATGGGTTGTCCCAAAACTTTGCGCCATAGACGAACATCCATCCCTGCATGACCCAGGTTCCACTAGGGTCGCCAGCCTGGATGGCTTCATAGATCGTTCGCCCGAATTGTTCGAGATCCTCATAGCGATGCTCTTCGCGCACTGGCGGAGTCAGCTCATTGAAGCTGTCGGCGAGATAATAGCTGACCTCGCCGAATTCGGCTTTGTATTCCGAGATGAACCGGCGGCTGATCTCCTTGTATAGAGCGCTTTCTCCCGGGTGCAGTACAAATGTCTTCGTGTTGCGCGGAATCGTATGGAACTCCTCAGGCAGCCAGAGAAGGGTTGCGGTTCTCATCTGCGGATAAACGCGCTTGAGTCCCTGCGGAACGAAGCCGGAAAATCCAGGAGCAATGGGCGTCATGCCCAGCTCGCGCATGCGCTGCAAAATCTTTTTCTGCAGAATCTTCTTTTGTTCAATCCAACTTTGCGTCAGAGGCCCGGCAAAATTATTGATATTGCCCATGCGGTGCCAGGGCAGCTGCGCCGGTCCGGTAGAAAACTCGTCCAGTTCCGCCTGGCTTACGCCGAACGAGAGCCATACCTTCTGCCAAATGGCCTCCTGTCCTTCCATGGCTAAGGGCATATTGATGCCGTGGAGGGCCATCCAATCCAATTCCTGCTCCCATCGCTTCCAGTTCCAGAAGGCAGCGGTGTATCCAAAGGTGCAGGGATTGAGGTACTGGGTGAACCTGTAAGGGCAAACTACGCGCTGGCAGGCAAAATCCGGGAGCCTGCCAGGAAGATCAAGACGGCGTCCGCTCCAGCACACCATGGCATGGCATGTATCCCGCAGATATGAGTAAGCGCCCCGGCAGATGGCGACCGCGCTGCTCCCCTTGATTGTGACGAGTCCACCTGCCGCTGCAAGCTCATAGACTTCGCGGCCATCCTCTTTCGAAATCCACGCCAGCTGAAATTCTTGAGAGCGCTTTCCCAGCAGGCGAGTCAGAAGTGCCTGAGCAGCAGAGACCGCCGCTTGCGACGGTGTCGCCTCCTCTATGGCAGAAAGCCCTTCGCCTCTCGGCGGCGACGAGGAAGCGGATGCTGTTTCGGCTAGAAGCTCAGGAGACATCATCACCGCTCCGACAGTCTGTAAAGAAGCGCCAAAAAATTTACG
>DATAQW010000198.1:0-1502 GCA_036264445.1 Pseudacidobacterium sp. | reverse complement strand
CGTAACAGCCACATCCATCCATCCGTCCTTATTGAAGTCGAAGATGGAGATGCTTTGCGTGGCCCCCAGATTTGCGTCTGAGTACAAGGAAACCGGCTTGAAGGAGCCTTCGCGTGCATTTTCATAAATCACCGGCGAACTTCCCGCTCCAGTGACGACCAGGTCTACTGCGCGATCGTTGTTAATGTCGGAGAGCATCGCGCTGGCGCTTTTGTTCAGACCTGCAAAACCCTCTTGTTCAGTCCACTCAGTAAATGTCGCATTGCCGTTGTTGCGCCACAACACGGCATGCTGCGATCCGGTGATGTAGAGGTCCAGATCGCCGTCGTGGTCAAAATCGACAAACATAAGTCCTGCGGGATGATTCAGCTGTCCGATGCCAGACGCTTTCGTCACATCTGCGAATCTGCCGTTACCCAGATTGCGAAATAACAGCACGCGATCGCTGAGCGCGACCGCCAGGTCCGGCAATCCATCGTTGTCAAAATCTCCGGCAGCGCAGGCGACGCCCTGGCCGCTGGCAGAAAGTCCAGTCTGTTCAGCAGGCAATTCCTTGAACGATCCATTTCCCAGATTTTTGTAGGCGTGGATTGACTGATCGCCGCTGCCGAGTACAACGAGATCTTTTTGTCCAAGGCCGGTGATACCCGCGATACATGCGCTTGTTCCTGCCGAGCCTTGCAGGAATTGCGCAACAAGACCCAATGGGATCATGGCGCTTACCGGCTCGATGTGCACACCCATGTCCTGCGCTATCGCGTAGCGGCCTTGCTCCCCATAGATGGCGCTCAGCGGAGTAGATATCTTTTCCTGCGTGAGGTGCTGAAAGCGTTTGAGGTGCTCGCGCGCAGCATCATTCTCGCCCAAGCGCTGCAAGGTACGAGCCAGCCCGAATTCCGCCGAGGCGTGTATGGGACTGAGACGCAGTGCAGCTTCAAACTCCTGCCTGGCCTGCTCATAATCTTTTAATTGCTCGTACAGTGTTCCGAGAAAATAGTGCGTATCCGGATCAGCGGAATCGATCGCCGCGGCACGCTTCATTTCTGTGACAGCTGACCGAGAATCTCCATTGTTCAGATAAACCAGTCCAAGACTGTACCATGCGCGGGGATTCTGAGCATCGAGGGCCGCAGCCTGCTTCAGAGACTCCTCGGCTTCGGAAAGCCTCTGCAAGTAAAGCAGCGCAATTCCCTGATTCAGTAGAGGCACAGGCGAAGAAGGGTCAGCGGTGTGCGCGGCCTTGAATTTCTCCAGTGCTCTTTCCGTCAATTGCTGATTCATTAACGCGACGCCGGTATTGTTAAGCCGCGCTGCTGCTGCTTTGCCAGCATCAGCAGATTGACCAAAACAGACAACGGCGCCAATCAGCAGAATTCCGCACAAGGCCAGCCACGAGCGGGTTGAAACTCGAAAATCATGTCGAAGAAGAATCATCATGTTATGAATGGAAGCTGTCTCGCGCCAATTATAGGCGCGGGAGCGTAGACCACATGATGATCGTG
>DATAQW010000179.1:0-3157 GCA_036264445.1 Pseudacidobacterium sp. | reverse complement strand
CCCGACCGGAAGTTGCGGCCAACTACGCAGAGAGTATCGGCCAGGCGATCCAGAACTATCGGCGCGAGCACAGTTGGAGAATGATTCTGCGCGGCATCCTCAAGACTGCGCTCGCCACGCTTGTGCTTATTCTCCTGCTTTGGATTATTCGCCGGGTACGGTTCACGGTTCGGGATCGGCTAGAGAGATACATTCATTCGCGTGACCAACTCCAGCAAAAATCGGCCTGGCATCTTGCCGTCGCTTATCTGGGCCCTATCGCGATGGCGCTGGGTGCGCTTCTTAGATGGCTGCTCATTCTTGCCCTTCTCGAAGCCTATTTGACTGTCACCTTGGGCTTCTTTTCGTCCACGCGTGAAGTTTCTCTCCAGGTAACAAAGTGGGTCTTCTCGCAGCTAGAATTTCTGGCCCAGTCCGGACTCAACTATGTGCCCAACCTGCTGATCATCGCCGTCATCGTTTTGGTCACGCACTATGTGATTCGAATCTTCCGATTGATTTTTGGGGAAATTGGAAAGGGAAATTTCAAAATTCGCGGATTCTATCCTGATTGGGCATCCCCCACGGAAAGACTGATACGGATGTTGGTGCTCGTCCTCGCACTGATTGTCGCCTTCCCCTACCTGCCCGGCGCCAAGAGTCCCGCATTTAAGGGCATCTCCATCTTTGTCGGTGTCCTGCTGTCCTTGGGTTCTTCGTCGGCAGTCTCCAGCGCAATCGCGGGAGTCATCCTCACCTATATGCGATCCTTCCTGGATGGCGATTGGGTACAGATCGGCGACACGACTGGAGAAGTGATCGAAAAGAACCTGCTGGTCACACGCGTTCTTACGCCGAAGGCTGAGGTGATTACGATTCCAAATGCGGCAGTGATGAGCGGTACGGTCAAAAATTACAGCACCGAAGCCAGAAAAGGGGGAGTCATCTTTCACACCACGGTGTCGATCGGATACGACGCTCCGTGGAGAACCGTTCATCAATTGCTGGTCAATGCCGCTCTCGCCACAGAGCATGTGTTGCGCCAGCCTGCACCCTTCGTCCTGCAGCAGGCATTGAATGATTTCTATGTCTCCTACGAGCTGAACGCATATACTGACGCCCCACGCGAGGTGTTGAACATCTTTTCTGATCTGCATCGGAACATCCAGGATAAGTTCAACGAAGCCGGCATAGAAATCTGCTCTCCCCATTTCTCCGCGCTGCGGGATGGAAACGTCACCGCGATGCCGGAGCAATATATCAAGCCAGACTACAAGGCCCCTGGCTTTCGCGTGAAGATAAGCGACGCGGCAAAGGACATCTCATGAATTGCGGAAGGTCGGGTCTACTTTCCAATGCAGAACGTCGAGATATTAGTTTTTATTAGCATTCATGCGGGTCTCAAATTTGAGCGCTCCTCTGGAGTCCCGCTGGAGTCCCAATTGCCTTTAGCACCCCGGTTCAGGGGCTTACTTTTTGCGCAGGATCTCCGCGGCCATTATGCGTCTACCAAACTGCTGCAGTTCGGCCGCGTCCGGATCACCCGCACACGAGTCGTTCAAGTGCCTGTCATGCGCTCTCGATGCGAGGCAGTCGATATCGAATTCTCAACGAAGCGCCTTGTCCGCTCGGCGGTTCGTTTATTACATGGTCGCCATAGTGCCTGTCCATCTACCGCTACAGAGTTGACGGACCTCTTCGGCAGTCGCCGCCTCCCCGCGACGGAACCGCTGCAAATTTCTGAGTTGGTCTCTCGGCACTTATGATACTGCGCCCCAACCGGATGCCAGGCTGCTCGATGTAGTGATAGCTGAGGATTGCCGCGAAAGGCAGTAAGGCCATGCCGATAACGCCCGTGTGAGTTACCAGGAAGATCTCCTGCCACACATACACGCTGTACGACATCACGCCCAGAGTTTTCAAAGGCCCCCATTCCAGAAACCTCGAGAACAGCAAATCCGTCCGCGCGCTGGTGCAGCCAAGCGCCAGGGCGACCGCAATGTTCTCGGTCAAGGGAACCAAATAGTGAAAACGCGCAGTGCACCAGATGATCGTAGGGATAGTGATCGCAAGTGCCCACCGCGCGTTGCGCTCAAACCAGCTTCTCACCGCTTCTGACCGCATTGCGTATGCGAGAATGCAGCCCAGCAAAATGCCATCGAGATTGACCTCGGTGCGAGTGTCAAAGTGAAAATTGTTATAGGCGTCCCAATGGGTGAACCTGTAAGCCGCCACCCCTACGACGCCGATCGCAGCGAAAATGAAGGCCTTCTTCCTGCCGCAGAACAAGAGCACAGCCGGCCAGACCAGATAGAACTGTTCCTCAATGGACAAGGACCAGAACTGACTCGTAAGCGCAACACTGTCGGAGTCGCGAGTTGGGAAGTAGTTGCGGAAGAAAAACAGGCTCGACCACAAGTCACTGCCGATAAGACGGATGCGGATTACCATGCCCAGCAAAACAAGGAAGGCAAGGTAGGTCCAGACGCACGGCATCAACCTGGAGAACCGGCGAATGTAAAACCCCTTCAAGTCAATTGCGTCTTGCTCCAGGAGCTTACTGCTGATCAGGTATCCACTGAGAACGAAGAAGATTCCTACGCCGTGCTTGCCGATGAGCAGGTTTTCAAACAAGCTGTGAAACAGCCCTAGCTGGGCATGCGTGAACATGACCAGCAGGATCGCAATGCCGCGCCAGCCGTCAAGTGTGGGGATTCTCCGCATAATCTCTCCGCAGTATTCTCCGCAAGGCGCAACGCCGGTTCGCTCGCTCATGACTCGATGAGATTGATTTTGGTTTTTGCCTCAAGAGTTTAAGGGACGAGGCGTATCAACGACGACGTTACTTTCGTGGAGGCGATGGATGCTTGCAGGGAAATGGTGATTCAGCGCACTGTACCGGCCATCCGTCCCAGGTGATGCTGCCCAAGCGACCGGTATACAAAGGGATGGCAAATCTCTCGCGCGCAAGCGCACATAGGGCGTACTTGTGAAGAAACTCAGTTTTAAAACTTCAAGTCGGAGTTCCCGTTTTCATCAGGCATCGCTGTTCGTTCAGTTGCCTTCGAACAGAGGATCAGACCATTTGGGCGAGCCAAGAATAGATAGAGAGATCGTGAAAATGAACAAAGCAGACAGCGCGGCGCATCGCGCGTCCTTTCGGGGCGAAGGATCCTCA
>DATAQW010000166.1:0-9954 GCA_036264445.1 Pseudacidobacterium sp. | reverse complement strand
ACCCGCCGTTCACGCCCTTTGTCGAGCACATCAGCCTCGGAATTTTTGGCCTCTCGCTCGTTGGTTTGCGGCTTTTCTCCGTCATTGCCCAGTGCCTCGTGATCATTGTCTCCTCGTTGATGGCGCGTGAGCTTGGCGGCGGACGTCTCGCCCAGATTGCAACCGCCATCACCATGGCGCTTTCGCAACTACCACTGTTCGAAGGAACCGAATTCCAATACACAACCTTCGATAACTTGTGGTGGGTCTTGATCGCATATTTCATAATCCGTCTGCTCAAGACGGAAAATCCGCGATGGTGGCTGGCGATCGGAGCAGCGGTTGGGATCGGACTGTTGACCAAATATACGATCCTCTTCTACGTCGCCGGTGTCCTGGGCGGCTTATTGCTGACGCACGCTCGCCGCTATTTTTTCAATCCATGGTTCTGGTGCGGCACCACTCTTGCCTTGTTGATCTTCCTGCCGAATTTTTTGTGGCAGGTTCATCACGGATTCATCTCCTACCATTTCCTCCAGCACATCCACACTCGTGATGTCGGCGAGGGCCGCTCCAACTCATTCCTGTATGACCAGTTCATGAGCTGCACAAACCTGTTTGCCGCGCCTTTGTGGATCGCCGGCCTCGTATGTTTTCTGCGCGACCCGCGGTATCGCATGCTGGCATGGATGTATCTCATTCCATTCGCTCTCTTCTGGTTCGGAAAGGGACGCGGATATTATCTCGGAGCCGCGTATCCCATGCTGATCGCGATGGGCGCTGTCGCCGGAGAGCGATGGGTCGCATCATTGCCGCGCATTTGGCGGCTGACCGTCGAAGTTATTTTCTTCGGAGGGCTGGTAGCATTTGGAGCGCTGGTATGCGCGATTATCCTGCCGCTTGCGCCGCATGGGCCGCTACGGGATTTCGCGCTTCTGCACAATGGCGACCTGCGGGAGGAGATTGGCTGGACAGAGCTGGTGACAGCAGTCGCTAATGTGCGTGATTCACTGCCTCCCGACCAGCAAGCCAGCCTGAGCGTGATCGTAGGCAATTACGGTGAGCAGGGCGCAATTGAGATCCTCGGCGCGCCTTATCACCTGCCGACCCCTATCAGCATGACGAATTCCGCATGGCTGCGAGGCTATCCTACACCACCTCCATCTACGCTCATTGTGCTTGGATTTTCGCGCGAGGGCGCAGACCGAGCATTCACAGCGTGCCGCCTTGCCGGACGTAATGGCAATTCCGAAGGCATTAAAAACGAGGAGAGCCAGCAGCATCCCGATATTTTCGTCTGCGGCCCTCCACGCAAGCCGTGGCCTGAGTTCTGGAATGACTACCAATCCTTCGGCTGAATCTGCCTCGTCCAGGGATGGCCCTCGGTTCGGGAAATCAGGACGCGCGATGTTCCGGGCAAGAAGCCAATCCTTGGCGGTAACATATCATGACAGAACATGTAACCAGTTTGTAATCATACGATTAAGAGATATACACAGGAAATTAGAACGCTCTGAGAAAATACAGGCAACTCAGGCACAAATCATGCGTTCTTATAAAGCAACAGTTAGAGGCAACTTCGATGTAGAACCTCACCATGTTGAGTTCACTCTATGCTTATCCGCCCTACGCGGATCCTCAGTCACAACTACCCATGGTTTTTCCCTCTAAAATGCCTCTGAAGCGGGCCCGCCGGAAGGCGGGCCCTTTGCTTTTCACGTAGCTCTGCGTCCGGGCGCGACCGAAGAATGGTGTTTTTTTGTGGTGTGCCTCAGCGGCAGATTCTTAGAGCGTCTTAAGATAAGCGATCAGATCATCTGTCTGGGAGCGGGTGAGATAGGGAAATCCTGGCATCTTACCCTTCCCTTGCCCAATCACGGTGCGCACCGCCGCATCAGAGGGGTGTTGTGAATTGAAATAATCCTTGATCCCCGGCGCGCTCCTGGACGCCGCGCTATGCGCAGCATGACACGACGCGCAGGACTGTGCAAAAATCCGTCGCCCACTTTTCAATGACTGAGGGGGCGAATTCTCCGCATTGGAACTGCCTGGCACAGCGATGCTACTGAACATCCCCGATATCAGGATGATTCCCATCAGAAGTTTCTTCATGCCGTTATCTCATTGACTCGGAATGGCAGCTTTCTCAGGCGTTTTCCGCAAGCAGCAAATACAGCGTTGGCAACACTTGGGCCAGGGAGAGCAACCCCTGCTTCTCCCAGGCCATGAGGCTCGTCATGGCTGTCAAGAAAATAGGTTTCAAGAACGGGGGTCTCCGGCATGCGCAGCAGATCATATTGGTTGAAATTCTGCTGCTCCACGGCGCCGTCGCGAATGGTGATGGCTTCTTTCATAAAGGCGCTCAGGCTGAAGAGCGTTCCGCCTTCAATCTGAGATCGCGCGCCGTTTGGATTGACCAATTGTCCGGCATCAATGGCGGTAACCATGCGGTCTACCTGAATTCCGCTCCCATCTACAGTTACTTCGGCAACCTGTGCGATGAAGGCATATCCAGCCCAGCAAGCGATGCCCCGTCCCTGGTTTTTCTTCATCGGCTTGCCCCATCCGGCCTTTTCCGCAACAAGATCGAGCATGGCCAACAATCGCTGATTGTCCGATTGTTCTTTTCCGGAAGAATTGCGGATCGCGGCCTGCAACAAGCGCCTGCGGAATAGATAAGGGTCTTCTTTGCCAGCGTGAGCAAGCTCGTCAATAAAGCACTCCACGGCAAATCCACTGAAAGAGTTTCCGACGGAACGCCACCAGCCTCGAGGAACAGCACTCTCTACAGGCACGTAACTGACGTGCATGCTCTGTACTGGATAGACAATCTTTGTTACGTTCCCAACTTCAGCACTCTCCGGGTGTATTTTGTCCGGTTGGTCCCATTGGACGCGGAGAGATGTGTCCGCTACGCGGTGCGACCAAGCAACAAGGTTGCCGTTTTCATCCAGCGCTCCACGCAATCGGTGCATTCCGGCGGGACGGTAAAAGTCATGAGTCATGTCATCTTCGCGTGTCCAGACCAGTTGCACAGGCGAAGAGACGTGCTTAACAATCTGCGCTGCTTCTGTCTGGAAATCTGCAATGTAACGCCGCCCAAATCCGCCGCCCATAAACGTTGTGTGTACTGTTACGTTTGACTCAGGCAGGCCAAGCTCTTTGGCGGCGGCTCCCCTGCTCCAGTCCGCACTTTGCGACGGACACCAGATTTCGCATTTCCTCCCCCGAAGATGAATGGTGATGTTCATCGGCTCCATTGTGGAATGAGCCAGGAAAGGAAACTCGTAGATGCTTTCAATGCGCCTAGCTGCCGATACCTTGTCAGGATCCGATGCTCCTGTGCTTGTCGACCAGATCGACGGCTCATCCAAAGCAGCCCGTATCTTGGCAGTCAGAGCCTCGCTAGATTCGGCACTATTCGGACCATGGTTCCACGTAATCTCCAGCGCCTTCCTGCCCTGCATAGCTGCCCATGTTGTTTTGGCGACGACGACAATTCCACCTGCGCTGTAAATACGAAACCCTCTTGGAGGAATCTCGAATACCTGAAGCACTCCTGGAGTTGCAAGCGCTTTACTCGTGTCGAAACTTGCAGGAACACCACCGAAAGTAGGACAGCGCGCAATCACCGCGTATACCATTCCCGGCAGACGAATATCTAAGCCGAACTGCGCCGTTCCAGCAACTTTGGCGAGAATATCAAGATGAGGAATTTCCTTCCCGATCAGCGTAAAGTTTTTCGGATCCTTTAGCTTCACGGATTTGGCATCCGGAAGGGGCATGCGCCTTGCATCTTTCACGAGCTCGCCGTACCTCAATCTGCGTCCCGACGATGTGTGCAGGACCTCACTCTTTCGCGCAACACACTCTTCGCGGGCAACATTCCAGCGGTGTGCTGCGGTTGCGATCATGACCTCGCGCACTACGGCTCCCGCCTGGCGCAAAGGCACGAAGTTTACGATAACGCTCCCACTGCCGCCTGTCCCTCGCGATTGATCAGACTGCACTACCGAGACACGCTCCCAATCCAGTTCTGCTTCTTCTGCCAGAAGCATAGGCAGCGAGGTATAAACCCCCTGCCCCATCTCTGATTGAGCGAGAACAAGTTCTGTTCTGTTGTCGGGATAGATGTGAATCCACGCATCGAATGGGTCTTCGTTCGCCTCAGCTTTTTTCGCGATGTGAAACGGTCCATGCAGACGAAAGCCGATTACCAGCGTTCCGCCTGCTGCCACAGCAGAGGTAGCCAAAAACGCGCGGCGGCTGATTTTGGAGCGCTCCTTAACCGTTGTAGACAGTGGGTTCACGAGTGCATCTCCGCGGCAGCGCGATGAATGGCTTTCCGGATGCGGCAATACGTTGCGCAGCGGCAGAGATTCCCAGCCATCGCATCATCGATATCAGAATCGGTAGGCTTTGGATTCGCAGCCAGCAATGCGGCAGCCGACATGATCTGTCCCGGCTGGCAATAACCGCATTGCGGGACCTGCTCGGCAATCCATGCTTTCTGCACCAGATGCAGGCCGATTAGCCCAAGTCCTTCAATTGTCGTGATCTTCTTGCCCGCCGCTGCCGATATTTGGGTCTGGCATGAGCGGATAGCCGCTCCGTCCAGGTGCACCGTACAAGCTCCACACATGCCGATGCCGCAGCCATATTTTGTTCCGGTCAGGTTGAGCAGATCGCGCAGAACCCACAGCAATGGCATCTCCGGTTCAGCATCTACCGTATGCATATGCCCATTCACGTTCATTGCAAACTCAGCCATGGCAGCAAGCTTCATCTCTGATAAACAAAAACGCCATCGTTTTGCAGTTAACGATGCACTCCATGCAGGGAAACACAGTCATCGCTGGAGAAGCGCTCAGAAAGCAAAGCGAACACCGAGCTCAATGCGGCGCGCGGCTTCGGCCGTTATGGGTTGTCCCAAGGCTGATGACGAGAGGATTGTGTTCACTGCTGTCACATTTGTGCGGTTCAGGACGTTCACGCTGCGCGCGTTAAAGGTGAGCGTACGGGGATGGTCGGCATTCATCGGCCCAAGATTAAATGCGCGGCTAAGATTCGTGTACATGTGAAGGATGGAAGGCATCGTGCCCAGGTTTCGTGGAACATCGCCATTGACTGTATTGGTTGTCATGGCTCCGAAACGCGTGTTGTACACGCCTGAGTGGGAAGCCGATTCTGAAGTATAGGACGGGCGGTCATTAAAGACACCGTCGCCGTTCGCATCCGTACCGGTAATGATGTTGTACGGAGTTCCGGTGTGCAAATAGAACTGTGTCGACAAATCAATCTTGTATGGAAAATGAATATCGTTTTCCACCAGCGCGCCGCTTCTTTGCAAATCAGGACGCGAGGATTCGCCTTTATTGCTGTAACTGGATTGCGGCGAGACTGGCCCATTCCACGAGCCGTCAGAGCTGAAATCCACATACCAATAGCCCACATTGAGGCGAACACGCTTTCCGCGATAATCAACCCCTGCGCCCTGGGCAAATCCTCCCAGATGACTTGAGTTCTCGTACTGCATAATGTTCATATCTGGCATGATGGGCCGCGGAGCAAGCAAAGCAGCGGTTGGATCCGGTGCAGCGCCACTGCTGCTGCTTACCAACGGAGCATTGATATTCCTCGTTCTGAGGTTTCCCCATTCACTTCCATAAGCAAACCACACCGATGGATGTAGGTTGTGTTTCAGGTCGCCCTCAAGACTGCCCTCAAACCAGCCGGACGGAGACTGATCAAGATCGTGTGGAAACTGCCACCTTGTGCCTACCTGGATTGACCCTGCAACAGGCGTCAACGGATGGTCGTAGCTCGGCGAATACACCAGTGTCGATCGCTGGCGAACACCATTCAACCTGTAAACCTGCGCGGCATAATTCTGCCCAAGAGGGGTATTGAAAAGACCGACCCTCAAGTGGACCACCCATCGCGACTTCTGGTCCAGAGCCCAGGCAATCCCTACACGGGGCAAGATGTTGGCGACACTGCTGGGCGCGGTCTGGAATTGATAACGCAGTCCGGTTGTAACCGTAAGGCGAGGCGTAAATTTGATGGTGTCCGCTGCAAACAAAGCTAGCCGCCACTGCGTAAAAGAAAGCACCGGATTTCCCGTGGTGACCTGATATGTCGTTGGCGTTCCTCCCGGGAGGTTTAATAATGCCCGGCGATATTGCTCGATTGCTGAGATCGTCGTTGTCGCGTTCGTCGCATTGAGCACAGGAGCGCTGCCGCCTCCAAAAACAAATGCGCCATTAAACGTATCCGGAACATAGTTGCGTATGAACAAGCCAAGCGACTGTGCGCCAAACTTCCACGAGTGCTTGCCATGCGTCAACATCACATCATCATCAATTTCAAGATCGCCTTCCCGTTCGTTTAGGTTCTGGCTCGTCGCTCCGCCGCCAGTGAAGTATCCAGCCACCTGCAAGGCAGGAGCAGTCGAGAGTGGCGTTTGTTCCGTTCGTTTCCACGAGTAGCCAATGCGGGTTTCGTGCAGCAGGTTCTCATTCCACGTCAGCATATTGGTGAATCGCAAGTCATACTCGCTCACCAGGCTTGAATAGCCGGCCTCAGGCAGAACAAACCCGCCAACGCCTTGATTGTCTCCATCATTTACATTCGCCGAGAAAGAAAGCGTTGCTACATTTTTCGGTGTAACCTGCCAGTCACCGCGAGCAGATGCAATCCAGAGACGCTGCGGAGCGTCCACTGTCTCATGCAACGGCGTCTGGTTGTAATTTGCATCCAGTGTCACTGCGTTCACAACATTGAATTCATCGATGTCACGCTTTTCTAGCGCCAGAGTAAAACCGCTCTTCTTCTGGACAATCGGCCCGCTGAATTCAAAGCCATACCGCCGCTTGCCCGCTGGGGTTGCCGTAACCGAGAACGGATTGGTCGCGTTAAAGCTCCCATCGCTGTCACTAAAAAAGAGCGCTCCATGAAAAGAATCTGACCCCGGCTTGGTAAAGATCTCAATGCGTCCGCCGTGCCCATTGCCCTGTTCATATTCAGGCGAGTACTGGTCTGGGTTGACGCGTATCGAGGCAATCGAACTCTTTGGCGGCAACACGCCTGAATTTTGAAAGCCATCAATCGTGATCGTGCTCAAATCCGGAATACTCCCGCCGCTCGAAGCCATCAGTTGGAGCTCCTGCGCAAGATCATCCGGATCATCCGGAAGCTGTTGTACATCGCTTGCGCTCAAAGTTCTTGAACCCGCGCTGCGATCGGCATCCAGCGCAGATGAGTTTCCATTAACTTCCACGTCTGTTTCCACTCCTGCAACAGCGAGTTGAAGCTGAATGTGCGCAATACCTCCGGCCTGCCTTGTGACATACGTTGTAAGTGAAGAAAATCCGCCGGCCTGTGCAGTGATCGTATTCTGGTCTGCAGGAACACAAGCGAGCATGAAATGCCCGGCTGCATCAGACTCAGTCGTTTCACCGTTGGCAGCCTGCACCCGCGCTCCTGCAATCACCGCACCGGAAGAATCCGTAACAACACCATCAACAGGAATTCCATTCGCGCAAGACTGCGCCGCAGCACACAACGGCATGAGTGCTCCGCATATAATGCCTGCAAGCTTCCACCGACTCAGCAATGTCATAAAATCCGCGCCTCAGCACAAAACTCTCCAAGTTTGCGCGTACAATCCAATTATTTGCAGGGAAAGTAATATCTCGTGCAGGGAAATAGTGGCGGGAACGGCATTTATTTACGGCTGACGCTCAACAAATTCTGCCAGCCGGCTTTGCTCATCTTCAGCCGCTGACCATTAGCCAGCGTGACTGAACCCTCGCTTCGGCCTTCGCGAAGAATCTCGCGCACCTGATCGATGTTCACGATGATCGAGCGATGAATGCGGACAAACTTCTGCGGGTCAAGCGTGCTTGCAAGCTGCTTGATCGTCTCGCGCAGCATGTGTGTCTTTGCGCCGACATGCAGGCAGGAATAATAATCCGCAGCTTCGATCCACTCGACTTCATTCACGTTTACAAAGCAGTCTTTGGCTCCGTTATGAACCAGCAGACGTTTTGGATATGCTTCCCGCGTTGTACCGCCGCTTTCCAGGCCAGCCAGGACAGACTTCAATTGCTCCTGTGTCATGAGCGCGGCCTTGGAAGCAATCCGTTCTTTTACACGAATGAGTGTCGCATGCAATCGTTCCGGTTCAACCGGCTTGGTCAGATAATCAAGCGCGTGGACTTCGAATGCCTTCACCGCATAATGGTTGTGCGCCGTCACAAACACCGTCACAGGCATGAGCGCTATGCCTAATTGTGCGATGACCTCGAATCCATCCTTCCCGGGCATCTGAATGTCGAGAAAGAGTACATCGACGCATTTCTCTTTGAGTGTGGCGACAACTTCGCGGCCATTGCGGCATTCGCCGGCAATTTCAATGTCGTCATATTCAGATAAGAGAAATCGCAAACGCTCGCGGGCCAGCGGTTCATCATCGGCAATAAGAGCTTTCAATTTCACGATCTTATTAGATGACACTCTCTACTGACCACGAGCGTATCCGCGCTCATAAGGAATGGCAATCGCAACCTCAAACCCGCCTTTGTCCAGAGGCTGCGCTCTCATTTCGTATCCGCTCTGATAAAAATGCGCGAGACGCTCCTGAGTGTTCTTGAGTCCAATGCCATGTCCAGCCTGCTCAAGTCCATTTGCTCCCGGACCTGTATCGCGCACTCGCAGGTGCAGAAAACTCCCTTCGCGCTTCGCGGTCGTTTCTATGGCTCCCTCATTTTCGCAACGAGCAATGCCATGACGAATTGCATTCTCTACGATCGGCTGAAGCAGAAAACACGGCACCATGCCGTCGAGAGCGGCCGGATCGACTTTCATTTCGATTCTGAGGCGATCTGGAAACCGGATTTGCTCAATGGCAAGGTAGTTCTCAATGATTTCAAGCTCCTGCGAAAGACACACCTTCTCGGGAGTGGTCCTGTTGAGTGTTTTCTTGAGAATTGCATTCAAATGCGACAACATCTCCGCGGCTTCTTTCTGTCGTCCCAGCTCAACCAGAGTCGTAATCGCATTCAAAGTATTGAAGAGAAAATGCGGCTCCAGCTGCATCTGGAGCGCGCGCAGTTGCGCTTCCGAGAGCTGCCTTTGCAGTTCCAGAGATTTGATAGCATCACGCTGCGCGCGAATCTGGAACTGGATGATGCCGATGATCCCGAAGAGAAAGCCATAAATCAAAATCTCAAGGCCAAAGCGGTTGAGGTTCAGAAGGCTTGTCCATATAGCCAGAGCGGTATGGTGGTCCTGCCATCCTTGCACCGTAAAACCCAGGCTGCCAAGAGCAAGAAGATGCGCCACACCAAGAACACATCCTACAAGCAGGTGCGCTGCGATAGTCGCCGGTGTAAAGCGCAGAAGTGAGGGAATCCGCTGGCCAAGTATCCACATCACACTGGCAATACAACCCCACCACACCCAGAGAACTGCGCCATACATCAATGAAGGGGGATAAAAGATGGAATGGCACTCATTGGCGGTGATGAGCGCAAGAAGGATCGAGAGCGAAAATATTACTGCCAGAGCATTGAGCCGAAATCGCGGGCCTGAAGACGCTGGAATCGTCTGCTTAGGTTCCATCCCAGCTGCAATCCCTGAATATCCTGTCGTTGTTGTCAAAGAACCCATAACAATGCTCCTGCTCAATTCGGGGGGCCGCTGCGCTTATAGTACAGCTACTGCATGGCCTATTCCTCGATTCATTCCTTCAGAATGCATACCAGCCTGAAGCACGGCCAACACAATGCTGCGCTGCCGGCAGTTTTTGCAGCGAACCCGTCCTCTTGTGCAGTCAACTAAAATAAAGCAGCATGCCCTCGACATCAAAGAGCGCCGGCGCAATTCGAAATCCGGAAGTTGTTCAGTCACTACAGTGGACTGGAATCCCGTGGCTGCTGCATGGCTTCAGCACGCGCCTCGGAGGAAAAACAA
>DATAQW010000161.1:0-4649 GCA_036264445.1 Pseudacidobacterium sp. | reverse complement strand
TGAGGAGTCCACTAACTTTACTTGACGGCGGAAGTAATCGAGACTTCATCCGAAACAACAATGCAAAAAAGATCGGTCATGTTGAAGATATCGGCTGTCGCAGCCCCTATCTTCTGTACTCTATAAAATAATTTGCCCCGGCCGATATTATTTTGAATGGTACTGAATGATCAATGATCGAGGCATTAGGTTCATGGCATATTGCTGAAGGGACTGGGTAAGCCAAAGCTGTGCCTTAGCAGTAAGGCAATACCGAGCAAAACTAGAAATAATAGTGTCAATTGTGAGTCTTGCCAGATTAATGAAATCTTTTCCCGAATCAGCGCAATGCTGCTTACAACGTAGACCGGAAAATCGCTAATAGCAACTGCCGCAACCGCCCCCAGCATCCCAAACAGATGAAATCCGAGTGGAAGACAAATGAAAAGAGTCAGGCAATAGAGGACCATGGCGATCGTGTGGTAATAGGCCTTCTGAATGGATAGGAGCACGGGTGTCATGGTGGCCGTCATCAGCGTGTGCCAGAGTCCGCACCCTAGAATGACGACCATCCAAGCCGCTTGATGGTATCGCTTGTCGTAAACGTGATAGATGAATCTATCTCCAGTTGTAATAACAATCGTGAGTGCAAGCGCTCCCAGTGCCAAAACATAGCTGCGATAACGCATCAACACCAGTCGAAATTCCGCTCGCGGCAGGCTCGAAAATCGAGCAATAAAGGGATATCCAACGCGGCTGGAAAATTGGCTGATGATCTGCCTGGGTACATCAGATAGTGTGTAAGCTATCCCATATATCCCCAGCATTTTCCAAGAAACAAGCTTTCCTAAAATCAGTCGATCAGACTGTAGTGCGAAGAAGGTTAAGGCGGTGCTCAGAAGAATCCAGCGGCCGAAGCGGACAAGATACTGCAGCGCTTCCGGTTCGAGGGTGAATTTTGGGCGCCTGGAAGGAGCTATGTAATAGCTCACTCCAGTCCGCACGATTTCTGAGGCGAATTTCCCACCAACCAACGCCCAAATATCGGCGTGGATCAGAGCCCAGACGGCTGTTACCGCGAACTGAATGCATGCAGTTAGTAACTCGAGAAAGGAAACCCTGGCTACTCCCATCTGTCGGGCTAGTATTAATAAGGACGGGGATGAAAACGCGCCAACAACGCAAGTAAGACCTAATAGTGGCAGCAACGGAATTAGCAGACGCTCATGATAAAAAGCGGCAACTGGGAAGGCGAGCGGAATCGTAATCAGGAACAGCGCCGCCCCGCGGATAACCTGAAGTGTCCATGCTGTAAAGAGAAAGTTGGGCTCCTCCCCTCTTGTGCTTTGGATTACGCCATCCTCGAGTCCAAGATGCGATACCAGATAAAGGCCCACAATAATGGTTGTTGTCAGCGCCATTAAGCCGAAATATGCCGGAGCAAACAGACGGCTCAAGACCATGCTGCTTATCAGCCGAAGGCCCATGGCAAGACTATAAGCAACAACCACATAGCTGGTCCCTTTCAGCGCACGTCTTTCAAGGTGCTTATGCTGATCTGTCTTTTGTTCCGCGATCTCGGAGGATACAGCGTTAGTGCTCATTTACTTCCTTTTATGAAATGTTGCGTGTACTGGCATATTGTTTGCCAAATCTAATGTAAGAAAGAATTTCAAATACTGACGCAGATCACGCTACAACTAAGCGAGTACACGTTTAAATCTGAATTTCCCCATCTCGGATGTTAGGAGACGACCATCGGGGTCATCTTTACCTTCCTGCAGCGATTGGCTCCATCCGATCAACAAGAATGCGATTTGCGGCAATTGTTCCCCGAGATAAACGGTAACGATTGTAGACCACAGTGCAGCCATTGCCGCCAAGAGGCAGAATGCAAAAAAAAGATCCTCTTTTCTTTTGAAACGCCAGGTAAATTGAATCAATCGCAAAATCGTATCGGCACCGATTAAGACGAATAAAATCAAGCCAAGTCGACCTTGAACGAGCCGAGTCAGGAGAAATTGATTGTCAATCGATTCCTGTCCTTTGACCATTGGACGGCTAAGCGTTCCCCATCCCAGCCAGCCCCCTTCTTCGACAATTGGTTTGTAGTTCTCAAGTAATTGACGACGATATGCTGCGCTAGCTTGTTGCTCGCTGGTTGCGTTGTCGCCAATAGCCGAAGTATAACGGTCGAAGTAGGAATAGAGAATCAGACCGCCCCCCACCAATAAAATGGCTACGATGATACTTGCTCGTTTCGTATTTTTAAATCTCGGTATCTGCAGAATGGTAAAGGCGAGCCCCGCGCCTAACAAAGGCCCACGAGATTGAGTTGCCAGGAGCAATGCAAATAGAATCAAGCCAAAAATATGCCAACGTTCAAACTTGGCAAATCGGCTACCAAGGCGATTCCCGCCTTTTTGATCTAATTTGTTGACCTGAACCAGCCACCAGTTGAGTGTCAAAGTGATTGCAAAGACAATTCCTGCCAGTTCTGCATCGCTAAATGAGGTTGCGACTCGTGCCCAACCGCCTCTCAGCTGAACGCTCCAGGCGCTGAACCCAAAAACTTTCTCACTTAGAATTGCGTAGGGATTAAGTCCCATTTTCAATTCGTACAGGCCGAATATGGTGAGGCACAAAATAATCGAAACAAAGCGCTTGGTGGTTGCAAGACGTAAATCAGGCTCAATCAATAGCCGCCCGACGAGGTAGGGGAGCAGCATGGATGTGATTCCACCTACCACTATAAAAAGTCCGTCGTTAAGAACGCTTTCACGGAAAATCTCACTTGCAGTCAGGCTGCACATGAACAAAATAACCCATAAATCCACACGGCAAAACCGCCATTTGTGAAGTGATTGAATGAGAGTTCCTATAGCGATTGGAATGAGAATCGCTTCCGCCGCGGAGATTGGCGGCAAGTGTGGCAGACGGCACTCATAGTAGAACGGAAGTCCCAGAAGAGCCGGTAAATAGAGCTGCAAAAACGCCTTTCTTGTTAATCCACGGATCACATAGTAGATAGAAAGAAGAGCAGGCAGTAACAATATGACGCTGAGCGGATTCTTCATGATAAAGACAGCTTGTATAAGCTGGTCTGTGTTGTTACGTGTAAATCACTGCTGTTAAAACTAATTACAAAGGTTCCTAGCGATATCCATTGTCGCAGGGCACGAGGGCAGTGCACCACAATTAAAGAGTCTCGACGCATGTTTATGGCCATTCGAATTGTTGTATCGACCAGTCTGCGTCTTCAACAGCGAGTGCGCCGACATGGCCTGGTCCAGGCTCCAGATGAACTAAGGTCCAGTGCCGAACAGCGTCCGGGTCCCAGGCACAGTGCAATAGCATCGCTGGTTCCGTCAGGGATGTGCTGACCGTAAAACTGTCGAGTGGTATGGAAAGTCCCATTCCAATAGCTTTTATCAAAGCCTCTTTCCGCGTCCAGCAGCGAAAGAATGCGGTTATTCGTGCTTTTGGCTCTTCGCCTCGAAGCGACTCGCTCTCATGATGTGAGAAATGTGAAGCGGCAATCTCCTCCCATTCAGCAATAGGACGCATTGCCTCAACGTCGACTCCTATCTCAGAATCGAGGCAAAGAGCAATCATTGTAAGTTCTCCGGAATGCGACATATTAAAACGCAGACGGCAGTGAGGAATGTCGAGAGCAGGTTTGCCATAATTGTTAGCTACAATTGGAAGCTTTCGTGGGTCTGTGTCGAGGTAGGCACTCAGAAGCAGGCGAAGAGCGCCATGGTCGGCAATAAATCGATCAAAAAGTTGGGGAGAACGCATGCCTGAGGCGCGATTGAGCTCATCTTTGCTCAAAAGAGGTGCGTAGTCTGAAGACGTCTGCGGTCTCTGGGAAATTGTCCAGATGTGAATATGCCCTTCAGATAATGCGGGGGCAGGTCTGAAGGATGCAGGAAGTGATGGAACGACTGATTCATCCAAACTCTGTTCCTTGCTGCGCTGCATCGTCTTCATGTGATATTCAAGATGTGTTTTCACTGGGACAGTTCTACTAAGAAATTAGTGTTTCAGAGCCTGATGTGCCTTTTCGAGGCCCTCCCGGAGCGTTTCGCCGACAACTTTTAAGTTAGGTTCAAGGAACATCGTTTCGTGATCCCCAGGGACCCATTGAACGTCAATATTTCCCTTAACAACTCGATTCCATCCACACGTAGGATCAGCTCCCGGAAGGTTTGGGGCCTTCATCGCACGCATGAGCATGATATTGCCGGAAAAGGGATGAGGTTCGTATTGCTGAAGTGACATCAGGGTCGTTTGCGTGAGGTTCTGCATAAAGTCTGGAGCCGGCAATCCAAGAGTTTTAAAGACACTTGTTGTGGCGGCCCAATGCTTTAGGTAGATTGCATCGCGCATGGAACGGAGTTTGTTCAGCGCTGCCGTGCGAAGATAACTGAGTTTGTTCGCTGTGGTCTGATTCCTCATTTTCTCGCGATGATAGTTATATCTGAGGCGCAGTTTCGCATTAAGCGTGGAGAATCCTGATATTTTTTGCTCATGCTTCAGGCTCTCCGCATAGCCGGGGTGCCATGAGTCAAACAGTGTGACGAGACCTACCTGTTGCCCACTCTCCATAAGCTGACGGCCCACTTCGATCGTAAGCGGTCCTGCCGCGCACCACCCGCCGAGGTAAT
>DATAQW010000145.1:0-3457 GCA_036264445.1 Pseudacidobacterium sp. | reverse complement strand
TTACCGTGCCGGATGCTGTCCATCACCACATGCGCGTGGGCATGGGCTATATCACCTACAGACAGAACACGCATATGTTAGCTGTACACGCACACCGGTCAACGCAGTAGCGCACCCCAGATCGTGTCGACACATGCATGTGTGACCGATGACGCCGCAATACGCCTCTCTGCACGCCACGCCCGCCCATAAAAGATGCCTGCAATCGCCGCGAGAAGAACATATCGCCAGTTGAAATATGCTGCGCGTTTATTGAAGTGCGACAAGCCGAAAAGGATTGCCGTGATCAAAAGCGATGCCGTTCGGCCCACGCGCCGCTCAAAGAGATTCTGCATCCATCCGCGAAAGAAAATTTCTTCCGGCAGCGCGATCAAGACGTAAGTAAATATCCATGTAGCTGGGATCATCCACGGACGGTCTACATGATGATGAAAGTGCAGGAATCCGATGGCGAGGCCGAGGGCGATGGCGATTGGCGTATAAATCAAAAATTCGCGCAGGCCAATCTTCCAATCAGTCCACTTCCAGCGCAGATCAAAGCCGACGCCATTCAATTGCCGGATGATGTGAAATCCATATAAGCCGGCATCGAGCAGCAGCACTTTGTTCACGGCTGTCAGGGCATGCGGCCATGCAGGCTCAAACCAGCGAAGGTCTACCGCCAGCCCCAGCAAGAAGAGCACAAGGAAATCAAACATGTGACCGTTTTGTTCCGGATCGAGTCTGGCAGCAAGCCCAAGTAACAGGCTCACAGCGACAGGAAGAACCAGGTATAGAAGTAGCCACCCGAAATGAAACGAGCGCAGCGGGATCGCAACAAGCAGATAAGGAACAGCGCATGCAGCTGGAAGCAGGTGCCTCACCACAATGGGCACACGATTCGTAGCTGCAACCAGTTGCGATTGCGCAAAACCAAAAGCGGCAAGCGGAGCAAGCGCCAGTATCGCCGCAGAAATAATCCATGGATTAACGGCAATGAACATCACGATCTGATGCTACAAGAGCAGACAAGAATATCGCTGCCTGCTCTTGCATCACCGAACCATAGGCAGATGTCTCAAAAAGTCCGTGTGTAGCTGGCGATAATCGTGTAATCGGCAAACGCGGCATCACCGTGTGTGTTGTTTGCGATGTCCGTCACGCTCCGTTTGCGGTTGCGCTCCATCGCCCACGGAGCGCTTACATTGAAAAGGTTGCGGCCGCGTGCATATATCAGCCCCGGTTCAATGGAGATGACATATCCTGGACGGCGAAATCCATTACTGCTGCCGAAAGCGTCACGCACTGGAACACCTTCCATGCGTCCGCCCGCGCTCAATGCAAGGTCGCGAATCTCCGGCACAGGATGCGAGAAGCCGCCACGCCACAGGTATTGATCTGTGGCTGAAATGACGTCTTCTCCGGGTGCAGAACGGTAGGTTTTCACGCCAGTTGTGTCCTGTGGACTGAAGAGCCACGAACCCGTGAAGTATCCCGTCGTATGGAAATAGAATTCTTTATACGCTTCGGTTCCAAGCGCGAAACCCCAGGTCCCGTCCCCTGGCTGGATCGATTCATCGAAGGGACGTATTTGCTTCTGGCCGTTGGAAAGAATCGTCGTGCCCTTCGCATCGTTGACGCCAGTTGGCAATTTCAGCTGCATGGTAAACGCTATGTTGCCGTGGCTTTCTGTTGGCGGACGCCACACCCACGCCTGCGCTCCCACCAGCACGTCGCCAATGCCGCCCGAGCGGTAAACATTGACATTGCCCTGTTGATGCCGCGTCGCCGTCATCGCCGGGATGTCTGCAATAAAGCTCCACCGCGGCGTGATCTGGTAGTTCAGTGAGAGATCATACAGATCAACATGATTCTGTACCTCATTGTGCATCGCCGCCCGCTGTGCCTGATACACCGTGCCAATGTAATGCTTGTAGGAGCTGTAAGTACGGAATCCAACCGTGACTGAAAGACCACGCAGCAATCCGGTCAGGCTTTGCTGGCTGGTTGGGTCCAGTCCTGAAATGACCGGCTGTTGTGAATGCGCCGCGACGCAGCCTTGCGCGAATGTCTTGTTGTGAATGAGTAATGTAATGGCGATAGTGACAAATATCCGTAGCCCTGCCTTACGAGCTGTTTTCATGGTTTTGCTCCGTGCAACTGACCTCTGAAAAGACTTGTTGCACGGTAGCAGGCTCGGATCAAGTCAGTCTTGCACCTGCGGATAGAAATGTATCTCCAACTTTCGGCGGAGATGCCTATTGAACTCCGGCAGCGATAAGCGCGCTGCCGGTTCCGCGTCTATGCGGTGCAGTTTTGGATTTCCCTTCCGGGACATACGCCTTGTACACGGTGATATGAAAGCACGACTGATAAAACTCTTCTTCCACATCAATCTTGCCTGCTATCTGCAATGGGAGCAGGTAGGCGCGCATCCAGGCAATCTCTGAAACAGAAAGCCCTTTTTTCGCGATGTCGATGGTCGCTCCTGTCAGGTGTGGCGATGCAACATCGCCGTCTGCTGGAGCCGCATTTCCATTTACCTCGATCAGGTGGCGCTGGCATTCCACCGTCCGCACAGCGGAATTGACCTGCAGAGGGCGATGAAAACGCCCGTAGTGCACACGCGCCAGATCACTAAGAAAGCGCGAGGTCCAGGGACGGCAGTAGCGGCGGTTTTCGGGCAGCTCAGGGTTTATGCGAAGAGACATGCTTACTGGCACAGCAACCAGACCACCCGTGTGGCGGAGTTCATTCAACTCGTCGTCGTCTTCGATACGTTCGAGACCATCGGCCTCGCTACGCTCGTTCTGGCGAATCAGGGATGCTCTCGACCCTTTGAGCGGCGGCAGCAGAACCAGCTTAGCGTGCTTCAGGGGGACCACAGGAATGGTTGTGGCAGGCGAATCATTTTTTGCTTCAAGAACCGCGTGGCGTCTTGAGCGAGAAGCGCTCTTATGAGCAGAAACAGTATGGGCGCGACGGTACGATTTCTTCGTGACGGCAAAGGCAGAAGTCACCGCGCCTGCGAAGAGCACGGCGGCAAGGAAGAGCGAAAAACAGCGCATGAGCGGGACCGCGGAGGGTACCAAGAGCCTCTTCAGGCTACCGAACCCCAGCTAAAGCGGGAAGTATTGAGCTTGGTTCGTGCAGGAAAACACCGATTTTCGTCGCCAGAACGGCTTTGTCAGGATAGAATCCCGCCATCTGAAGTAATTGCCAATCTGCGAGGACTTATGCCGGATGCAATTCCTGAAACCACAGCTGTGCCGTTAAGCGAAGGGCAGCGTGTTGTCGATACCTTTGTAGCTCCATCCAAGACATTTACTGACATTCTGCGTAAATCGTCCTGGTGGGGTCCTCTGCTCATCCTTATCGTGACTTCGATTCTTTTCTCGTTCGCAGTGCAAACAAAAGTTGGATGGGACAAGGCATCTGAAAACAACATCCGCCAGAATACGAAGCAAGAAGAGCGATT
>DATAQW010000118.1:0-10060 GCA_036264445.1 Pseudacidobacterium sp. | reverse complement strand
TCCTGCAGCTGGAACTGTCCCTCAGCTATGCCGACAATCTTCGTATAGTCCGTGCTATTGCCAGTGCGGAAAGCAGCAAATGCCAGCTCTTCAACATCATGGTTATCATTCAGGCCAGAGGTCTTGAGCGCCCCTTCCAGCTCCTTCAATTCAGGCGGAAGCACACGCGCTTTTAAGTTCATGGCTGCGTCTGAGTTCTGCATGGCGCGATAATCGACCACAATTAACTGCTGCACATCCTTGGGAATAGCTGCGCGCGCGTCTCCGCTAAGCTGCGCGGCCAATGCCGGCAACCCCGCAAAAGATACCAGAGCGGCTGCCAGCAATACTTTCTTGCCAAACTTCAAATTTCTACCTCCGGGAGCTGTCGACATTTGCGCAACCCCTGAACTTTCTATTTTAGACTGCTGCGGTTCATTTCCGGTACCGGCCATTCAATCGGACACTCCAGCTTGCGCTCCAGGAGCTTCTCATCAGGGTTAAACCCATGTAATTGACGCACCCACTCGCTGTCCTGCTCAAAAGCTGCTTCGGGAAGCAGTCCGATCAGTTCGCCACGCACTGGCCTCGTGCGGTGTTTGGCTGCCTGGCGTTTGACAGCAGAATACGCGTCAGCGACCGAGGTCTGACGGAAGTCAGTGATATTCATAGAGATCTGCGCCATGCCATGCGCCAGAACCCCCATAGCTTTCACTCCGGACAGCCCTCCGCTGGAAGCGCGGATTTCCTTAGCAATAGCGCGCGCGGTAGCAACGTTCTCCGTATCGAGATAGATGTTATAGGCAATCAGGAACCGGCGCGCTCCTACAGCCGATGCGCCTGCAGTTGGATGCAGGTCAGGACCGCCTACATCCGGGCGGCGCGAAACATCCTTGCGGACGGCGTCGCGCAGCCCTTCAAACTGTCCCTGGCGCACGTTTTCAAGAAGAGCACGGTCAGGACGCGATGCAGCCGCTTCGTAAAAATAGACTGGAACATGGTGCCGCTTCCAGATTTCCATCCCAGCCTGCCGCGCGAGCAGCGCACATTGTTCTAGCGAGACGCCACGAACCGGCACAAACGGGATCACATCCGCAGCACCAATGCGCGGATGCACACCTTCTTGCGTAGTGAGGTCGATCAGCTCAGATGCGCGGCCAGCCGCGCGCACTGCAGCCTCTATAACAACCGCCGGAGAGCCGGCAATAGTCACGACGGAGCGGTTATGATCGGCATCGAGCGACCAGTCAAGCAGCAGAACGCCGTCGAGTTGCATAGCCGAAATGACGGACATGACCTTTTGCCGGTCACGTCCTTCGGAAAAATTCGGCACGCATTCGATAATTGATTCGCTCATGGTGTTTTTAATTGTCCTGCATGCCAAGCTCCCAACATCAGATACAACTAGCTTCGCAAATCATTCGACTCCGCTCAGGATAGGCTCCGGACACCCGGCCCATCTCCTCTAAGCCCTGTATTTTAGTGCCACCAGGTGTAGCCGATCTGGAATTGTACGCTGGCGTTCACACCTGGATTGCGATCGCCTAGAGATGCACTGGAAATATGAATCGCATTGGCGGCAAAGGTCAACGACTGCCTTGGCCTCACAAAATAGTGAAGGCCGATGCCAAATTGTGGCGTGAAATTCCAGACGCTCGTGCCTCCTGGTTCACCGTGCGGAACGATGATGTCGGGCGGAAATTTATGATTTGTCCAGACCAACCCGCCTGCTCCCTGTATCCAAGGCGCGATTCGCCTCGCCGGCTTCAAGTTCCAACGCAGGATAATCGGTGTAATGCTGACGCCGGTAAAGGTTCCGCCATTGTAGGGCAGCACAATATAGCCGGTCTGGCCCTGATATTCATACTGCGTCACCCGCAAGTGCGGCGGTGGAGTAAATGACTGCCAATATGGCATCAATTCGCCTGCATACTCAAACTGCCCGCGCAGGATTCCGCGAAGATGCTGATCGGTAATCACCTTGCCCAGTCGCACACCGGCGCTTGTAAAGGAGAAGTCCGAACGGTCTCCGACGCCTACACCACCTTGAAAGAACGGCCCGAACTCCCAAGGCCGCGTCGCCAGCACCGTTGACGCCGGACTGTCATTGGCTGGAGCAGGTGTTTGTGTCGTCTGCGCCACTACTGGAAGTGAAAACAAAAAAGAAACAAGTACAGCGAGTGAGCACGCGAATTTTCTCTTCATAATGGATTCGTTCTTCTGATGCTCCGTGGAATGATTAGACTACGATTTTTTCTGCTAAAAGAATGGCCGCCACCTGGCGGCCCTCTTCAAAAAACCTGATGACCGCTTCAGCCTGCTACTTCTTCCAGTTGCTTGGCGTCCATGTCGAAATTGGAATAGACGTTTTGGACATCGTCGTGGTCTTCAAGTGCTTCGAGCAGGCGAATCATCTGCGATGCGGCTGATCCTTCAAGCTTGGTGTAGGTGGAGGCAACCATCGTCACTTCTGACATGATGGTCTCAATGCCGGCATCACGGACAGCCTGTGCGACCCCTTCAAATGCCGCGGGCTCAGTGATGATCTCCCAGGTGTCGCCTTCGTCGTTCAGATCTTCGCCGCCGGCTTCGAGCACAATACTCATCAGCTTCTCTTCATCGGCAGCGGTCTTCGGAACAGCGATAACTCCCTTCTTTGTGAACATAAAACGCACAGAGCCGGACTCACCCAGGTTGCCGCCGTTCTTCGAAAAGGCGTGCCTGACTTCACTCACTGTGCGGTTGCGGTTGTCCGTTGTGGTTTCGACAATGATCGCGACACCTCCGGGACCGTAACCCTCAAACGTGATTTCTTCATAGATAGCGCCGGGAAGCTCGCCCGTTCCGCGCTGAATGGCGCGCTTGATGTTGTCGGCGGGCATGTTTTCCGCCTTGGCAGCGGCAACGGCGGTGCGCAGGCGCGGGTTGCCATCGGGATCTCCGCCAGCCTTGGCCGCGATGGTAATTTCCTTGATAAGGCGCGTGAAGATCTTGCCGCGTTTTGCGTCGAGAGCGCCTTTTTTGTGCTTAATTGTGGCCCATTTTGAATGGCCGGACATGGGAACCTCGGAAAGCTTGTTGTGATTTTTCTTGCGGCGAAAATGTCTGAAACAGATGCGTTTTCGGCCAATTCCCGCAACACACAAGTATAGCAGGGAGGAACGTTTTTCATGCGGGCGAGAGCATAATCTGCTTACGCCGCACTTATGCAATCTTTGCAACTCAATTACGCATCTCTTGCAGACCTTAAAGGAGGCTATCCATATGAAAACTTCTCGATTTGTGCTGCTTTTCGTATGCGCTATTTTGGCAATGTCTGCGCCACTTTCAGGACAAACGCCAGGTGCAACAGGTTCCCGCGCTGAAGAGATCCGGGAGCTGCGTCAGGAATTGGCCTCCATCAATGCGCGGCTGACTAAACTTGAGAATGAAGATGCTACTGTTTCGCCTGATACCTCTGCTCCGGATGAAAGTGCGGCTGCGTTAAGCTCGGCAAGCGCAAATCTTTCAGCAGCAAAACCGCAGGCAGCACCGCTGCAGCAGGTGCTCTCTCCGGCAGATCGGAGTACTCTCGACTTCTTCAATGGAACCACGATAAACCTGGTGCTGGACGGATACTACGCATACAACTTCAATAACCCCATTGGCCGCGCAAACCTTTTGCGTGCTTACGATGTGACCAGCAATGCTTTCAGCCTGAATCAGGCGGATTTGGTTGTTGAGCATGCCCCCGACCCTGCCAATGGGAAGCGATTCGGGGCGCGCGTTGACTTGCAATTCGGACAGGCAACGGAGACCCTCCAAGGTAATCCTGCCAACGAACCGCGGCCGGAGATTTATCGCAATATCTTTCAGGCTTATGGAACTTACATTGTTCCCGTGGGCAGAGGCCTGACAGTAGATTTCGGCAAGTGGGCCAGTTCACTAGGCATCGAAGGCAACTACACCAAAGATCAGATGAACTACTCCCGCTCTTACTGGTTTGATTATCTGCCTTTCTATCATGCTGGTATTCGTGCTACGTATGCGTTTACCCCCGCTATCTCCGGACACTATTGGATCGTGAATGGCACACAACAGACCGAGCCATTCAATAATTTCAAAGACGAAATGTTCGGATTTGAAGCAAGGCCTATAAGATCCATTGATTGGACGATGAATTACTATCTCGGACAAGAGCATCCGGACTTTGAGTTCGTAACCAATGGACCATCGAATCTGCCTACTCTGCAAGGCATGCCGTTTGAGCCAATTCCAAATGCGCCTCAAGGCAAAACCCACATCTTCGATAGCTATGCGATCTGGACTTCCACGCCAAAGCTCACTTTTGCTCTTGAAGGCGACTACGTGATCAGCCGCGATCAGACCTACTCCGCGCCACTGCGCACTGACGGAGGCGCGTTCTATGCCCGCTACCAGTTCAATCCGCTGCTGGCTCTTGCCGGACGAACGGAATATCTCTCTGATCGCGGCGGACTCTTCAGTGGGAAAGTACAAGCGTTGAAAGAATTCACGCTGACGTTCGAGCAGGCGGTTGCGAACGGCTTCCTGGTTCGCGAAGAACTGCGGCATGATTTCTCAAACCAGCCATTTTTCCTGACGGACACACTCGGAAATCTGAGCAACGATCAGACGACGGCGACGATTGGTCTTGTCTGGTGGTTCGGCGGCAAGCAGGGCGTCTGGTAAATGTTATTTCAGCGTACGGTCGAGATACGCCGCAAACGCTGTACCGCGCTCAGATATCAATCCTGTTCCTGCATCATCTTTGCTGTAACGGCACGGTGCTGCACGTAGTTGTATGGCGGAACGGTGTGGCCGCGCAGAATCGCTACCCCCAACTGGATAAGACGCGGTCCATATGTGTGCGCTTCATGCGAAACAGATGCAATGATAGGGCTTTGCGGCTTCTTCATCTCTTCAAGCACTTCCGGAATGCAGTCTTGTCCAACAATGGCGACGTGCTTTTCGCGTTGTGTATCTATGGTTGCCTGCAATGCACCCAGCGCGCTGGTGTCAGTAGCAGCAGCTATAAGAACGCGGTCAGTCCGCTGATGGCGCTTAAAAAAGTCCATGACAACACGCGCGCTGGTATCGCGCATACCACGGCCGTCGAGACGGATGAATGATTCCTGCGGAATGTCCGGCAATAAAGAATGGATGCCTTCAAAAGCTCCAGTTACACGGCTCTGCACAAAAGCTCCGGCCTCAGCTACGTCCAGGCCGATGATCCAATCAACCTTGTTTTTCCATTTGGAGATAGCGTGCTGCGCCAGCAGTTCGCCTGCTTCAAAACCAACCTGAAAATTGTCCACTCCAAAGTAGCAGGCATGAGGGTGAGGAATATCGATTGCAATGAGCGGAACACCGGCCCGCGAAATAATGTGCGCAATGGAAGGCGCAACATGTTCCTCAATCTGGAACTCTATGACGAGATCAACGCCTTCTGCCACAAATTCCTTGGCATTCCTGATAGCGGTGTCCGCATCGTAGCGGTTGTCGCGGACCATAAGTTCCACGCCCGAAGCAGCGGCCGCAGCTTTTAAGCTGCTGGTAACGGCCTCAGAAAACGGCATCTCCGCGCTCTGACCCGCAAAGCCGAAACGCATCTTCTTCGGACGGGATACAAGACGATAGGATCCATCGGGAGACTGCGCGACATATCCACGGTGAACGAAAGTCTTAAGAATGCGATAGACGCTTGTTTTTGAAATCTGTGAGCGCTGATAGATGGCTTCGAGCGTGATGGGCCGCTTTTCGTCTTCAAGCAGTTCGAGGATGTCGAGCGCCTTGGAGAGGATGGGGATGAGATACAGCCGCTTGATTTTCTGCTGGGCCAATCGAGTCGCGCCTCCGGAGACGGTCAGTATAACGTGGAATCAGCATTCTCTCTCACGCCGGTTAATGTGCTCGCCCAATATGCGATGCGCTCCCGCGATGCGGCTGCGCCTTCAAGCGCAGCGAGCTGAACCGCGAAGTTGCCGACCGTTGAGCTTTCGACAGCGCCACAATACAACTCGAGGCCGGTGGCTTCACTGGCAAGCCGGTTCAGAAACTGATTCTGGCTTCCGCCGCCGACGATGGAAAGCCGTTTAAACCTTTTCCCACTCAGGCTGGCCGCGTCTTCCAGAACCTCACGATATCTCGCAACGAGGCTGTGGAAGATAAGCAAAGCATACTGCGGCATTGCAGAAACGCTCTCCTCGATTGGCTCAAGTCCGCGACGCATCAACTGCGCATTGATACGCGACGCCATGCTGCCATGTCGCAACAGATCGGGATCATCCACATGCAACAGATTTCGAGGCGCAGGGAGACGCTCCGCAGCTCCGATAAGATCTGCCATCCCCCACGTATTTTCGTTTGTACTGAGCTGCGCATGGCACTGCTTGAGCAACCACATACCATTCACGTTCTTGTGAAAACAAACCTGACCGCCAACCGCTCCAAGATTGGTGAATCCCGCGTGAAAAGCCTCCACGCTGTTAATGGAATGATCGAGGAGCGTGCCAACCAGCGACCACGTGCCGGAGCTGATATAAGCCCAGTCATCACCATGCAGCGGAATTCCTGCGACGGCAGAAGCTGTATCGTGGCAACATGGGGCGATAATTTTTGCCTCGCGAAAGGCAGCTAACCCTGCAAGGATGCCATTCGCGCGGCCAACGGTTGTGCCGGTTGCGATCAGTTTCGGTGCGCTGTTGAGATCGAGCCCGCAGCGGCCAAATACTTCTTTGCTCCAGCTTCGAGTTTTTGCATCCACAAGACCGGTGTGAGTAGCATTACTGAATTCAGCAATACGATCTGCGCCAAGCTGCATCAACACGTATTCCGGAAGATTTACCCACGGCGCACTGTCTGGAACTCCTGCAAGTCGGTCAGCGACAAGTTGGTAGAGTGTGTTCAGGCGCAAAGGCTGCACTCCGCTCAATGCGAATAGTTCTACAGGCGAAATGTGCTTACTTACCTCAATCTCTGCAGCTTCAGTGCGAGCATCGCGATAGCAGTACGGAACGGCGAGCGGAGTTCTGTCTTCATTCAGGCGGACATAATCCACAGCCCAGCCATCTACGCCAATGGAAGCAATCTGCCCCTGCACCTGTGACGCACAAAGATACAGGCCCTGTTGCAATTCCGAGCAGATTCGTTCAAGGTCCCAGTAAAGTTTGCCCTCGCGTTCTATTGGAGCATTGCCGAATCGATGTACCAACACAATGCGCGGATTGCGTCTTTCCCAACAAAGCAGAGAAACACGGCAGCTCTCCGCGCCCAGGTCTACGGCAACAATGACAGGAAGATCACTCGGCATACCTATTTGCTCTAACGCAGAAATGCGTCAACAAGGCCGCCATCCACTGGAATAAGATGACCAGTCGTACACGGGGCCTTGGGCCCTGCGAGAAAGAGAATCCCTTCCGCACAAATGCGCGGATCAACCGGCTGATGCGTGAGTGTGCGCTTTGCATAAAACTTCGCCAGGAGTGCACGCAGATCATCGTCGCTGTGGCTCATCTCAAATGGGATCTCATATTTCTTCAGCGACGCAATCACTCGGTCACGCGGAAACATGGTCGAACCCTTAACCACAGTTGCAGGACTGATCCCGTTTACTCGAACCAGCGGTGCCTGCGACACAGCCAGCTCGCGAATCAGATGGCTCAATGCTGCCTTGCTCACGTCGTATGCCTCACTGCCTCTCTTCGGAACGACCGCATTTGCAGAGCTGGTAAGGACAAAGTTTGCCGTCAGGTTTTGGTCGCGCAACAGCTTGCCAATCTCCTCCACAAGCAGATAATTCGCTGTGACATTGATTTCAAGCGTCAGCGCCCACTGCGCATCTGAGATGATGCCGTCCTGCGACGAAGGAAAGAGCGCAGCAGTATTCACCACAATATCGATTCCACCGAAAGCAGCCACAACACCACGCATGGCTGCGCGTATTGCATCTCTGCTGCTGATATCGACGGCAACCGCAATCGCGGTTTCTTTACCCCCAATCGCTTTTACTTCTTCGGCTACGCGCTCTGCTCCTGCCTGAACGCGATCAGCGACTACTATGTGCGCCCCACGTTCGGCCGCAAGGAGCGCAACCTCCCTGCCGATGCCGCTGCCTGCTCCAACAACAAGCACAATCTGGCGGCTCAACTCCTTCTCTGGCGGCTGGCGGCGAATCTTGGCTTCTTCTAACTTCCAGTATTCGATACGGAATGCCTCTGATGGTGGCAATGCAACGTAGTTGTCCTCTGTCTTGAAGTCGCTGGCCAGGATGTCTGATCCACACTGGGGAACTGTGCCGGTAACCCTGCCCTCTTCGAGCGCCGCTGCGCCTTTCATCACATGGATTGCATTCACATAGAACTCACCCGTGATGCGCGATTCAGCTTTGCTCTTGCCAAAGCTGAACATGCCTATTCCCGGTATCAGCACGACTGTCGGATTCGGATCACGCATTGCAGGCGACACCGACTCGCGATGATGCTCGTAATACGCCGCGTAATCATCACGATATTGCTGTAACCCGCTTTCGATCCTCTGCTTCAGTACATCCATACTGCTCGCAGGATTCCAGTCAACAAATAAGGGGCGAATTTTTGTGCGAATAAAGTGATCCGGGCAGCTTGTGCCCAGATATGCCAGCTTTGCTGCATCTGTTGAGTTCACAAATTCAAGGACTTCAGGAAGATCGCACCACGTTCCGATGAGCCGCTTCTGTTGTGAGACCCGACCGCGCAGAAATGGAAGCACTTCGAGAGCAAGATCACGCCGACCAGCAAGTGATGGATAGCGCTGTCCCCCAAAGATGCTTCCGCTCTTTTTTGTCGTGTGCTTTTCAATGAAATCTGTCAGCTGATCGATGACGGCAATGGTGTTCACATAACATTCGCGCTGGGTATTTCCCCAGGTAAATAACCCATGTCCCCCCAGGGTGACACCATCGCACTCCGGGTGCTGCTCGACCGCGCGCTTGAGCATCATCGCGAGCTCAAATCCTGGACGCTGCCAGGGAAGCCAAACCAGCTTATGTCCATATCCGCTGTTGAACTCCTCCATCTTGTCGCGTCCGTTGGCCGCAGCTGCGAGCGCGATGGCACAGTCGGGATGAAGATGATCCACATGCGGGAAAGGCAGAAAGCCATGAAGAGGCGTGTCAATAGAAGCTGCCACCGGATTCACCCCGAATGTGCAGAGCGGATAGTAATCCACCATCTCATCTTCGAATGCAGCGCCTCTATAGAGGGATTCAAGAGACAGCAGCTTGTCAAGATAGAGCGTCGCAAATCCATTGCGCTTGATGCTGCCCAGATCGCCGCCACTTCCCTTCACCCAAAGCACTCTCCGCTTGCTTCCATCCAGCGGATCCGGAGCGCTGATCTTCGAGCTGGTATTACCGCCGCCAAAGTTGGTGATACGCAGATCGGAACCAAGCAGGTTGGAGCGATATCGCAATAGCTCAGGCTCATCCATTTCTACGGTCTCGCTGTCATTCCAGCGGTCCTCCAGATACTTGAGACTGAGCTTTTGTCCAGGAGCAATGGTAGACGGCATGACTTCTACTTCCTCTCTTCCGATTCCGTTGGTTTCATTTGAACGGTTTCGCAGTCATCAAAAGCAATCAGGCATAGCTATTTGTTAGCGACGCATTGTGCGACTTTCTTTCCTTCTCGATTTTTTCCAGATAACCGCTTTCCCGCAGCGCTGTTAGCGGATCGCCAGGCAAACCACGCCCCTCGCGCCACGTCCGGAGCAGCGGGCGCACATCCGTCCAGAAAGCATCGCGCAGGCACTCCTCTGCCTCTACCGTTCTAGTTGCGGATTGCATCTCGGCAAGTCTTTCACGGTCGACGAAAAGAGCCTTGGCATACAGTTCCTGAGCTGTAACGACCGTCTGGACTGTCGCTTCCATCTTGCCTTTGATGTTATGGCTCTGGTCGATCATATATGCGACAGCATTGATTGCTGTATGGTCGGTCTCGCTCAGAATTTCATGAAAGATGCGGAACACCTGATATGGATCGATGGACCCTATGGTGAGGTCGTCATCAGCATAGCGGCGATCGTTGAAGTGGAACCCTCCCAGCAA
>DATAQW010000089.1:0-3513 GCA_036264445.1 Pseudacidobacterium sp. | reverse complement strand
CACTATGAGCACCAGGTAAGCATCGATAAGAATGTCGTCGATGCCTGGGGCATTCCCGTGCTGCACATCGACACCAAATATACCGACAACGAGTTCAACATGGCGCGCGATGCAGTTGATACGAGCGTTGCGCTGGCGGAAGCTGCGGGCTTCGAAGTCCTCTCGAAGAATTACGATCCAAACCCGCCGGGCTACAGCATTCATGAGCTGGGCACCTGCAGGATGGGCGTCAACCAAAAAACCAGTGTGCTGAACAAATGGAGTCAGAGCCACGATATAAAAAATCTCTTCGTGGTGGATGGAAGCAGCTTTGTGAGCAGCGGATGGCAGAACCCGACAATGACCATCGTGGCGCTGGCCATGCGGGCGTCGGAGTATCTTGCCGATCAGATGCGGCAGGGGAGCGTCTGACGGAGCCAGCCTTCACCAGCAAGCCTCAGTGGGCGGTAAAATAACTCTCATCCGAGGTTTGGAGCGTGTTGCTGGAGATCGCCAAGCCGATTGCCTTGATGCTGTGCATCCTCTCCTTGTGTGCAGTCTTCCATGCAGCATTTCTGGTCCCGGCAAGCGACGTGGATCAGAAGATTTCCAGCTCCCTGCAATTGCTGGTTTTGGCTGCCGGAATCTCACTGATTGGCGGAATGATTTTTCGCGAATCGACAGATATCTCAGGACTTATGAGCACACTTCCCATGCGGCTATTCTGCTGGGCGGCAGGTATCATGCTCGTGCTCTTCCTCGTTGCCTGGTATCTGGAAAGCAATTCCATCTTCGAAGGGCATGTTCACTTCTGATCCCAAAACAAAAGGGATACTCCCATCGCTGAGAGTATCCCTTTTGAGAACCGGCAAGCCTTAAACCGCGACAGCTTCGGGTTGCGCCACACGCTCGGCCTCAAGTACAGGACCGATCGCATGAATGATCGAAGCAATGCGCACTACGGCAAGTACCGTCTCTTCGCCCACTCCCTTATCGCGTACGACTTTCTCATGCGAATCAACGCATTTGCCGCAGCCGTTGATGGCTGAAACCGCAAGTGACCACAGCTCGAAATCATTGTGATCGACTCCGTGCGTCCGCATCACGTTCATCCGCAGACGCGCCGGTATTGTGCCGTATTTCTCGTTCGACGTGAGGTGGAGAAAACGGTAGTAAATGTTATTCATGCCCATGACGGAAGCTGCAGCCTTGGCTGCGTCGAGCGCCTGCGTGGAAAGCTGCTTCGCGCCCTCTTCAAGCGCTGCCGCCGTCAATTCGGAATTGCGTGTAGCGATCGCGCTTGCCACAACCGTGCCCCATAGCTGCTGAGGAGTAAGCTCCGTGTTCTGCCGTACAACGCTCGAGTAATTCAGTTTCAGGTCCTTCGCATACGCTGGAAGACCATCGATCAGTTGATCCAATTGCATAGATATTTCCTTTCATGCATCACGCAGATATGGTGGCGAAAATCGCCACCATCCGATGCCTTGGCGCCAAAGGCGCGTATCCCTGAACGGTAAGTTCAGACCACCAGCGTCTCTTCACCCTTCTGCCAATTGCAGGGGCAAAGCTCATCGGTCTGCAGCGCATCGAGTACACGCAGCACTTCCTGCGGATTGCGGCCCACAGAAAGATCCGTCACATACACGAAGCGGATAATGCCTTCCGGATCGACGATGAAGGTGGCACGTTGCGCCACGCCAGCCTGTGGATCGAGGATGCCGAGCTGTTCCGTCAAGTCGCGCTTTACATCGGCGAGCATGGGAAAGGGCAGATCCCTCAGGTCTTCGTGGTCGTTGCGCCACGCAAGGTGAACGAACTCAGAATCGACGCTGCCGCCCAGCACCTGGGCATCGCGGTCTTGAAACTCGTTGTTGATTTTGCCGAAGGCAGCGATCTCGGTCGGACAGACAAAGGTGAAATCCTTCGGCCAGAAGAAATACACCTTCCACTTGCCGGGATAGCTCTCGCTGGTGATGGTTTCAAATGCCTTGTTCTTGTCGCGGCTGACAGTTGCGGTTACGGAAAAGACAGGGAACTTCTCGCCTACACTTAGCATGTATGACTCCTTAGGTAAGTTGTTATGAAATAGAGGAATGAATGTAAAAAGGTGACGTCACTCCCTCTATTTTACCTGCTAAGTGAATTGGCTCATGTTGATGTCGAGGTGGTATTCCTCGCCGTGGGCAAGTAGTTCGTCCCAGGTGACTTCGCGCTTAAGTTGGCCGGCCATGCGGCCGAGGATGCAGCTGCGGGCAGTTTCTACGCCTGTGGCGATCTGGTTATGGAATTTCCCCGAGGTGATGCTTTCGATGAAGCCCTTGTCTTTTTCCGAGTCGGCTTGCGCGAGGTTGTCGCTAAAGGATCCGTTGGCGGCGAAAGAGCCGGTGGGCTGCGCGGTGCTTTCCGACAACGTCCAGGCGTTGTCGCCGATGATGCGCAGCGGGCCGGAATACGGAGCTTCCGCGATGCCCTTCGCGCCGAAGACACGCTCCGAGACGTCGAACCAGTGGCCGGGGCAGAACTGCGTAGACGAGAAGCTGAGGTGCACGTCGTCGGGATAGGTAAAGGAAACCTGGTAGTTGTCCCAGCAGTCGCCGGGGTGATTGATGATATTGCGTCCGCCGGTGGTGACGGCCTTGATGGGATGCGACTGGAGAATCCAGTTGCAGATGTCGATGACGTGGATGTTCTGCTCGACGAGAATGTCACCGGACAGATTGCGCCACCAGAGCCAGTTGCGGATGCGCTGCTCGTCCGCGGATGCGCTTGGGTAGTCGTGTTCAACGGCAGGCGGCGCGTTGTAGTGCGCGGTGATGGTGGCGATTTTTCCCAGGGCGCCATCGTGGATGCGACGGACGATTTCTACGAACGGCGGTGCGCTGCGGATCTGGAAACCGACATCGACGCTGACTTTTCCATTGATGTGCTTCGCGATTTCCAATGCCTGGTTGGTTTGCGCGATATCGATGCCGACTGGCTTTTCGCAGTAGGCATGCTTGTTGCCGCGCACAACAGCTTCAAGATGCTGGACGTGGAACCAGGGCGGGGTGGAAATCTGCACCGCGTCGACGTGGGGCGAAGCGGCAAGTTCTTCAAAGGCCTTGTATCCGCGAAATTGCAGCTCGGGGCCTGCGTAGCCGAGTGACTGGTTGACCTGATCGAAGTGAGCTTTGCCCTTTTCCAGCTGGTCGGGAAACAGATCAGCGAGCGCGACGATGCGGGCGGTGGTGTTCTTCGCGAACGATGTGGCGACAGAGGTGCCGCGATTGCCGCATCCGAGCAGCGCATAACGCACGGCGGAGTTGGCTTCATAGCCGAATGCGGTTTTGGGCTTCAAGAACATAAGACCTGAGGTTGCGGCAGAGCCGGCGAGGAATTTTCTTCTATCCATTGTATGAATGCTCCGTTCTTTGGAAGCCCGTTACTAAAGCCCCTGGTTATAGCCTCTATTTCCCAGGCCTGAAGGCCGGGGCTTCTACCATGCCTGCGTCGCTGCTAACTTTCGTGCTCTCCCACCCTTTCGCAAATTGC
>DATAQW010000078.1:0-3886 GCA_036264445.1 Pseudacidobacterium sp. | reverse complement strand
ATGAATTATTGCCGCTCGTCACCGTCGAGTTCACGTCGTAATTGATACGAGCAAAATAGTGGACGCCCCATGGACCGCTATAGTCCAACCGGCCAGTGGAATAGGTCTGACGGAATGGAGCTGGAACATTGGGATACTGAGACAGTAGACCTGAAAACACACTGCCAAGTTGAGCGGGGCTCGACTCGTCCTGCTTGATGCGCTCTGCGTTTGTAAAGAAGAAGAGCTTGTCGTGCAAAATCGGACCGCCGACAGAACCACCAAACTGGTTTCGCTGGAAGGGAGCATCCTGTCCATTGACCGCGGCAAAACCTACGCCGTGATCCTGGAAGTCGTAAAACGCGTTGCCGTGGAAGGCATTGGTGCCGGTGTGCGTGCTTACCAGCACCTGACCGGTTGAACCAATTTCGCCGGATACGTCATTGTTGGACCGGGAAATCTGGAACTGGTCAATCGCGCCCTGAGAGACATTGAAGATTGTCGTTCCTACCGTCTCATCAGTGATGTCCTGACCATCAAGGAGGATACGGGTCGTGCGTCCGGAAACACCGCTGAAGCTGATAGCCGAATATCCCGCCTTAGTGGGATCGAAGTCCTGCCCGCTCTGCAGCATGACGCCGGGCTCGAGCTGCGCTAGGTCGAGGAAATTACGCCCATTGATCGGCAGAGTTTCGATCTGCTGGGCAGTAATTACGTTTTGCACCCCAGCCTGCTCAGTATTTACCTGAATTGCGCCGGCGCTGACCGTGACCTCTTCGGTAGCAGCACCTACAGCCAGTTTGTAATTACCATTGGTAGCAGTTCCTGTAAGCACAACAGTATCGGCAATGAGTTTTTGGAAGCCTGATGCTTCGATGCTGACACGATAATCACCTGGAGTCAGCGGACCTATCGTGTACAAACCGGCGGCATCCGTTTTAATGATCTTGGAAAAACCGGTTTGCTTGCTCGATACAATTACCGCCGCATTGCTGACAGCTGCTCCGGAACCATCGGTAATCGTACCTTGAATCGATCCGCCATTGACTGAGATCGCCTGCCCAACCGCATGATTAAGCAAAAAGAAGAAACCGCCCGAAACAGTTGCAAATGCAATTGCTGCTGACAGAGACACATGCTTTATCGCTGAGACACACCTGACCCTAAACCCGAAGACTTTCGGGCACTTCACAAAAGGCATTCCAAACCCTCCCAAGGAAAAAGAAAAGTTGCGAAAAGAAAAGCAGGCGAATAACCAAAAGATATCCACTGAGCTAAGCGCAATGAAATGAAATATTTATATACATCAGTTATTTATTGATGAGTAAATAAGATTATTTAATTTTTCATAGAAAATTTCCTGGTTTCATATCTGCTTCCAGGGCCATGCCTCAGAAATCTGGCAGCGATTCCACAAATTCGTCTTCATGAAACAATAGAATGAGCGGTTCAAGTCTCTTCAGGGAGGCCGCGATATGAACACTTTTAAGACTGCTCTCTTAATGACTGCTCTTACGCTCTGCCTCTTGTTTCTGGGCGAATATTTCGGCGGACGAAATGGGCTGGTCATCGCCTTTGTCTTTGCAGCGGGCATGAATTTCTTCAGTTACTTTTTTTCTGACAAGCTGGCGCTGGCAATGTACCGCGCGCAGCCGGTCACGCGCGAAGAACTGCCACGCGTCTACCAGGTTGTAGAGCGGATGACGCAGCGCATAGGGCTGCCCATGCCGAAGATCTACGTCATTCCCAACGATTCACCCAACGCCTTTGCTACCGGACGCAACCCGAAGCATGCCTCAGTCGCAGTGACGCAAGGCATTCTGAACCTTTTGAATGACGATGAGCTGGAAGGCGTGCTCGCGCATGAACTGGGTCACGTGCGTAACCGCGATATTCTCACCAGTTCCATTGCAGCCACGCTGGCCGGAGCGATCACCATGCTGGCGCGGATGGGCTTCTGGGCTTCGCTCTTTGGCGGAGGTGGCGGCCGCGATCGTGATCGTGGCGGAGGCGGACTTGGCGCGCTCTTTATGCTGATTCTCGCTCCGATTGCCGCTACGTTGATTCAGCTGGCCATTTCGCGCTCGCGCGAATATGAAGCAGACGCGACTGGCGCGCATATCACCGGCAATCCTTATGCACTGGCGAGCGCGCTTGAGAAGCTTGATGCGTATTCCAAGCGGCTGCCGATGCAGGCCTCGCCGTCCAATGCGCATCTCTTTATCGTGCAGCCGATGATCAGCACACGCGACTTTGCCAGTCTCTTCCAGACGCATCCTCCAATTCCAAAGCGCATCGAGCGGCTGATTGGAAGGTCGAGCGTCTACGGTGTTCAGGACAGGTAGTAGCTGGTTGTTAGAGACTAGTCCCAATTATTTAGTTATGGTTCACTGGGAACCGGCAACTAAGAACTAACAACTCCCCTATACTGGGTTCAATGAAAACAGCTCTGCGCGCTTTGATCCTGCTTCTCATCGTGCTCTGGCTGGGCGGAGTGATGTTCTTCCCCATTGTTGCCGCGACAGTCTTCACTACCCTGGCCGACACGCATACCGCTGGCACCATCGTAGGAGAGTGTCTGCGCATCCTGCACTATGAAGGACTCTTTGCCGGAACGTTGATCGTCGTGCTGCTCGTTGCTGGCTATCGCATCGGCGCATATACCCGTAGCGTAGTCGCGCCGGTCTGCGCCACCCTCATCATGCTGGCGCTTACTGCTTTTTCTCAATTCTGGATCATTCCGAGGATGGAAGGCTACCGCCTTGCCGCCGGGGGCGCGATCGATGCTGTAGCACCCGACGACTCTAACCGCGAAGCTTTCAACAAACTTCACAGCGTTTCTGAACGCGTCGAAGAAGGCGTTCTCGTTGCCGGCATTGCGCTCGTGATTCTGATGGCGAGGGAGCCTGCCATCAAGAAGACTTAAGAAGCCTTGCGCAAGGTGTGCATCTTCGCGGGCTTTCTATTCAGCACGCGCGACTGACTAGGATAGAACGTCTGATCCCCCTGGTTCATGTGCGAAGGCTTGTTTTGAACAATCCCCGGAACAACTCTTGGCTCTTTGCGTTTCTGATGTGATTTCTGCTTCTGCATGAAAGTGCCCTTTCAGACTTCCACATATTTGGACAACCGGGTGAGCAAATAAGGTAGCCTGACATTGCCGCGTTCCTGTGCGCACGATCAAACTACAGGTATGATGATGAATTGGCGTCACTTCTGAAAACCAGCAGTCAGCGTTTTGCGTCAGCATGCCTTCGGCATGTTAGCTAAAAAGCGGTTAGCCATAGGCCGGTAGCACACAAGGCCATCCGGTTTAGCTAGCCGCTTTTTTAGCTTGCGCTACAGACGCGCTGACTCGCTGAATTGAACAATGCTGCTCTCACTCATTCTCGGCTCAGCGGCGGCGGTTGCCGATGTCTTCGGAGGCCTGGTCCTTGTGCGCGCCAACTGGGAGAAGCGCTATCTGCGCTACTCCGTCGCCATGGGAGCGGGCTTCATGCTGGCGGTTGCGTTTCTTGAGATGCTGCCGGAGAGTATGCATTTCTCGTCGCGATGGGCTCCTGTGCTGGTGCTTGGCGGTTATTGCATTGTCCATTTGCTGGAACACACCATCGTTCCTCACTTCCACTTCGGTGAAGAGACGCATCACGATGAGTTCATCCCTGCGCATACCAGCTATTCGGTATTGGCTGGGCTGGCAGTCCACTCACTGTTTGACGGCATCGCCATTGCTTCCGGATTTGTGCTTTCAACCACGCTGGGCTGGCTGATCTTCATCGCCATCTTTCTGCACAAGGTTCCCGAGGGATTTACCGTAGCCTCGGTGATGCTCGCCTCCGGACGCAGCCGCACCGCGGCGATCATTGCTGCCGCTGTGCTCGCTGCGACAACACTCCTGGGCGTGCTG
>DATAQW010000058.1:0-5494 GCA_036264445.1 Pseudacidobacterium sp. | reverse complement strand
GCCATTGCGAAGCGCCGAGCGCTGTACGCAATGAAAATTCCCCGCGCCGCTTCATGCTGCGCGTAAGCATCAGCCCGGCGACGTTGATGCAGACGATAAGCAACACAGCGAGGACGGCTGCCATTAACAGCATCAGCGCCGGACGAATATCTCCTGTAATGTCTTCGAGCTTTGGCTTGAGCGACACAGTGTTGCGAAAGCGGTCTTCAGAGTAGGTCTGCGCAAGCGAGCTTTGTATGGCGCTGAGGTCAGCTTGCGCCTGCTGCAAAGTGACATTTGGCTTTAATCGCCCGACGATTTCCGCGATTCCAGCTCCGCGTTCCTTGCCTTGCGGCGCAGTGCCCTCGAGATAAAGCGCGAAGCAGGCCCATATCTCGGCTTCGTCCGCTCTTGGTTCGACAAAACCTAAGATCAGAACACAGGGAGGCGAGCATGAGGGATCAGCTTAAGTATGATTGCCTTCAAAGTAGCATCAATCCTGGTTGCTCATACCGTCATCTGAAAAGAAATTCAGGAATATTTGTCCGGCTGTGCCAACTCATGCAATGTTTTTCTCGTCTACCTCTGGAATAGGTTTAGAAACGGCGCGAATTGTGAACCCAGCGCAACTTTTTGCCTCCGGTTCGCGTCTTTAGCTCTTGAGCTTTTTTAGGCAGGTATCGTGAAAAAGCGCTTACTTCTCCCATTATTCTGCGCTGTCGAGTTCTTCGTAATATTGATTGTTCTCGAGCAGCAGGCTCATGCGTATGTCGATCCCGGTTCCGGCCTCCTGATGTTTCAGGTAGGCGGATCAATGCTGGCAGGCGCGTGCTTTATGCTCCGCAGGAAGCTGCGCAGGCTGTTTCGGCTGGATCGTTCCGTGAAAGAAGACGCTTCACAGGGAAATCAAGCCATCATTAACGAGGCGCGCTCCTGTGAGCCAAATAATTCACGTTGACCACAGACAGTTTCAGACATTTCGCGACCCGGCCAGTTCACTTCGCATTGAAGGTGGTAGAGTTCTACGAACAGTCCGCCGTGAATATGCGGACGTGATTCTTAAGTTTATCCGCTCTGAAGTTGGCAAGCAGTGGGTAGAGTCCGGACGGCTCGTCTCCACTAAGGTATTGCCTCAGCGGGTAACTGCGGACGCTCCAGTGTTACTAGAGCATCCACGCATATTCTTCCCGTCGTATCCATGGGAATGGGCGCCCGGCCAGTGGGCCGCTGCTGCTGAGCTTACACTTGATCTCTGTGAAGAGGTGCTCGATCAGGGTCTGATTCTGAAAGATGCCACCCCTTTGAACGTTCTCTTTGATGGCGCGCAGCCCGTTTTTGTCGATATCTCATCCGTAGAAACACGCGATGCAACCAGCCCGATATGGCTGGCGTATGCACAGTTTGTGCGAACATTTCTGTTGCCCCTTGCCGCCTATAAGTATCTGGGATGGCCTCTGGCGGCAAGTTTGCAGAAACGCGATGGCTATGAACCGGCCGATCTGTATCCGCATCTTTCCACGCTGCAACGTTGGACAAAGCCCCTGCGTTCATTGGTAACAATGCCTTACCTGCTTGAGAAGCGTAAGAGCGTTGCGAATGGCACCTTGTCCAATCACAACTGGCGGCAGCAGCAAGAAGCGGCCACCGGCATTCTGCGCCGTAATTTGCGCTTGCTGCGGAAGACCCTGCGTTCGCTTTCGCCGCAGAATCATACCTCGCGCTGGAGCGACTACCCGGAGAGTGCGGACCACTATAGCTCTGAAGATCACGATGCTAAACAGAGCTTCGTGCGCAGCGCGCTTCAGTCAGCACATCCATCCACGGTACTTGATCTCGGAGCCAATACCGGCTCGTACTCGCGTATTGCCGCCAAACTTGGCGCACACGTAATTGCGTGGGACTCGGACATACAGGCATGCGAACGCAACTGGCGTGAAGCACGGTCACAGAGATTGCCCATCCAACCGCTGGTGGCTGATCTCGCTCGTCCTACTCCGGCAGCCGGATGGCGAAATGCCGAAGCAATGTCCTTGCTTGATCGCGCGCGCGAGCGCTTCGATTGTGTGATGATGCTGGGTTTGATTCACCACCTGCTGCTTTCTGATCAGATTCCGCTTAAAGAGATTGCGCGGTTGACGCATGAGGTGACGCGCAAGTGGCTTATCACCGAGTGGGTTCCTGCCTCCGATCCACGTTTTGTTGACCTGCTTCGCGGACGGGATGATCTGTATGGCCATCTGAATGAAGAAGAGTTCCTGAATGCCTTCAGCAATTATTTCTCCTGCTCAATAAGGGAGCCCTTAAAAAACGGGCGCATTCTTTTTCTGCTCGAAGCGCGATAGAGTCTCGAAGCTGAACCTCCCGGGGTCTTAATGAAAGTTCGTTTGTTTTTCGAAGGCGCAGGTGTTGCGATCCTTCTCCTGATCATTTTTTTATGGGGCTTCCTGTCGCCGTATCGGATGGTTGTCTACCATAATCCCCGTCCAGTTTCGACAATTGCCGGCGGACTCGCTATTGATCTATTTGCCGTCAGTGTGCTCTGTGCTGTCCTTCTGGCGCTCCTTGACCGTTATGATCCGCGACACAAGAGCATCGTGTGGGCGGGAATCCTGATCTGGCTAGCGCTGAAAATCGTCGAGATCGCCACTTTCTTTCTGAGCTACTACGACACAGAAATTCTCGTTACGCATAGAATGCGGATGGCTATTCAAATTGTCGTCTTCGCAACTGTGCTCCTGATCTGGTGGCGCTCCCGCAGCAATTTTCAGAAATGCGTTCAAGCAGCAAGGGTTGGTTTTGCGCTGATTGGCTGTTGCATTCTTTGGATGCTTCCACAGTTGATCCTTATTGCAGTTCACACTCCGCCTAAAACACTGACTGCCTTCGCCAAACCGGAAATTCAAAACGCGTCTTCGTCGCCAGACAGAATTGTCTGGATACTACTCGACGAGCTTTCCTATGATCAGGTCTTCGATCACAGGCAACCGGGTATTAATCTCCCACGCCTCGATCAATTGAAGAAACAGAGTGTCTCTTTCGCAAACGTTCAACCTGCTGGTTATTACACTGACATAGTCATCCCTTCATTGCTTCTCGGACGCACGCTGAATGGCATTCGCAGTTCCCTTCGAGGTGATCTGTACGTTCACCAAGCGGGAGCGTCACAGTGGGAGCTATTTGATCCCAATGCGACGCTGTTCAAAAATGCGCAGGATTTAGGCTGGAGTACGGGTGTCTCGGGTTGGTTCAATCCTTATTGCCACATTCTGCAAGGCGTTCTGGATTCCTGCTATTGGCAGTACATCAATTTCTTTCCGCTTCATTTATCTGATGAAAATTCCACTCTTGCCAATACGCTAGCGTTTTCATATTTTGTGCATTCTTCCAATGCAATACAAACTGTGAATGACGCTCACGCCCAGGAATACAAAGATCTGATGAAGCATTCTCTTTCTTTGCTGCAGGATGAATCCATTCGCTTTGCGTTTATACACCTTCCGGTGCCTCACCCTCCCGGAATTTACGACAGAAGAACAAATACCTTCAGCAGACATGGAACCTATCTCGACAATCTTGTGCTCACAGATCAAGCGCTGGGCACGCTTCTCGACACACTCGAGAAAACTGCATCCGCGCCTCACACGACGCTCATTGTCTCGTCTGATCATTCCTGGAGAGTTGGCATGTGGCGAAGCGATATCGGCTGGACCAAAGAAGAGGAACGCGCTTCGGGTGGGAAATTTAACCCTCGTCCCGTTCTCCTGATCCACTTTCCTGGGGAAAACAGCGGTAAAACAAAGACTGCGCCATTTGCGGAGCTAAAGACCCATGAATTGATTCAGGCCATGCTGAGACGCGAGTTACGCTCGCAAGCTGATCTGAGTGCATGGCTCAGCAAATGATTCTCGACAAAAAATTGCAGGCGCCGATGTCTCGCTTGTCACCGGCGCCTGCATCTTTCAGACCTGCAGCTCCTCTCCCCCAGTGAAGCCGCATGACTGAAACATGTGCCTCTACATAGGCAATCCGTTATGCGCGTCTACGTAAGGTCGCAGCTGATTAATCAGAACTTCCAAGGAAATTGGTTGACCCATTTCCACTTTCAGACGGGGGTCGTTCACAATCGGCACCAGCACCAGGCGCGTCTCCATACGCCGTCCGACGAAGTACATATTGAATGCTGGGACACGCACAACAAACTCGTCCTCTGCCTGCCTGTAATTCGACAGCCGCTTCACGATATCGGCATTGCCAAAGCTCGAAGGCTCGTAGCCTTGCTCTTTGTGAACAATCCTTATGCCGGTGCGAACACTGCCACCCACTGTAACCGGATAGATGATCTCCGAGCTTTGCGTCAGCAGGCTAAACGGATCCTGGCCGGCATGATAGCTCTTTAATTTGTCGAGACCAATGTTATAGACCCGAAATGGCTTCCCTAGCTGCGCCTGTTTTACCTCATCGAGAGATTCAAAACCAAGACTTTTATAGTTTTGTTCATTGATCAGCTTCTGTAACACGCTAATAGCATTTGTGGCTGCCTCCTGCAGTTGCTGTGCGGGAGCATTCGGCGCGTTCTGGTGTCTGGAACAACCTGCCATGAGGAGAACACCCAGTGTGAGCACTACGAGGACTCGCACGTTATTGCCCTCCCGGGTACGTCATGTTGTCGTAGTCATTCCATTGATAGTGGTCCCATCCGGTTCCGACTACATATTTGTCGTAGGTGTAGATCTCCTGTACGCCTCCGGTGGGAGGCTTGGGGTTATTCACGCTCAGATAAGTTGTGCCATCGATGGTTACATATCCAGTACCTACCATCATGTGTCCGCCACCGTCGTTCCAGTGCCAGGAAAAGGCAAAAGGCTTTTACCGGCACTGAACCGATGTTCCCGGATTGCAGCAACCCGCAAGCGAAGCAGCAAGCACCCGGACGCCCGTATCGCCTTCACCATGAGCACCCGCTCCAGGTGAAAATCTGGCTCTTCAGCGAAACCAGTGTTCAGTAGTGCGGAATAGAAACTGTTCGTTTCACGACAGATAAGATTTTTCGAAAACATTTTCCACAGAAAAGAGGCTGGCACAAAGGCCAGCCTCTCAGTCACGCTCAAATCGCGCGATACGCTTACTACTTAGTTATGGTAAGCCAGATCGTAGCAGTTTCCTTGCTCGAATCTACACCGGTGATGGTCACTGGCACTGTTTCAACGTAAGCGGAGCTGCTGGCCGTAAACGTCAGCGTGCTGGTTCCCCATACACTGGCAGGATTAAATGTGACTGTGACTCCTCCCGGCAATCCGGATGCCGACAGGCTGACTCTACCCGTAAAACCATTCATCCGGTTGACAGTAATCCAGCCCAAGCCGCTTGAGCCCTGTTTCACCGTCACGCAGCATACCCCGGTTGAGAGCGTAAAGGTTGGCGAGACCGTACCCGCAAGGGCGTTGATCAGGCTTGAGCCATCGGGACTGCCCCAACCTGTCACCAGGTCGTAGCCAGCAACCGCGGGATAACCGCT
>DATAQW010000038.1:0-2906 GCA_036264445.1 Pseudacidobacterium sp. | reverse complement strand
CGCTTCGTCCTTCCCGCCAATCTGAGAATCATCATGCTTCTCATAAATGGAGTACTGACGACCCGGCCGGAGCAGTTTTACATCGATATCTTTGGTCACCGCATCGATCTGATAGTCTGCCCCATAGGTTTGGTAACCACTGGCAATAATCTGCAGCCGGACGGTATCACCAATTGGAACGACATCCAGCACAGCCTTGCCTTCCTCGTTGGTTTTCAGTTCCATGTTACCTTCATCTTTCCCATTCTTGATGGGATGAAAGATGACGCCTGCATTCTCGACTGGCTTGCCGTTCGTGGCCTTCGTCACCGTAACTGTGATCTTGCAGGTTGGCGGCGGCGGCGTATATTTGCGACCGCGCTTCGTATCCTGCCCGGAAAGAAGAAGCGGCGTACCCACCAGTAGACAGAGCGAAAAGGCTGAAAGTTTACGTAACATGAAACCCGAGGACACTCCTGAAACCATGCTTTGATTGTAAGCATTTCGTCGCTTGCAGGAAATGGGCTTTTCTATTGGTTTCGCCAGCATTCAGTATCGTGGCTATTTCTTTTCTTTCCCAAGCGAAAATCTCAACCCTACGCGGTAGTTGAACGGTAGTGAGGTATATCCGATAGGGCCGATGTGCTGATTGCTCAACGCATTGTCCAACTGCGTGTACACCGCGATCCAGGGCCGCACCTGGCATACCGCGCCGAGATCCAGCTTGGCATAGCCATGGTCGAGATTGCGATTCGGCAAAATGAGGGAGTCGCCGAAAAATGCATCCTGGCCACCAAGAAAAGTCGAATCGTCGCTGCGGCTGACCCAGGAGCCGTTGCCAACCAGCGTCCAGTTCTTGCCTGTGTAGGTAGCAGTTAAAAATCCTGTATGGGGAGGACGACGGAAAGGCCGCGCCCCGCGCAGCGGCGAATACACCCCGATCGGCACGTCCGGGAACGATGACTCCGTATTGTAGGTCGGGCTCAAGGCATCCGAAGTGAACGAGTGCTGCACCACTGAGTCGAGATAGGTATAACCGCCGCGAAAGAAGACATTCCTGCCAAGTCCGTATTGCACCTCACTCTCGATCCCCTGCGCACGAAATGCCAGCGAGTTCAAAGTAGGCGACACGAAAGAAGCCTGCAGTAGAGAGATGAGTTGCTGCTGCTCCTCAGGCGAAAGCTGCGGTAAGAGCTGCGTCAGAGCAGTGGGAGCCACGGATTCAATCTGGTTTCCGAATTCGTTATGAAAGTAGGTCACCCGAAGCAGCACGCGTTCGCTGAAAAAACTCTGTTCCACTCCACCGTCGTAACTGCGCGAACGTTCGGCTCCGACGGGCTGAATACCATATTGCTGAACAGCCTGCTGTCCGCCATAGGAAGAAAGAAATGCATAGAGTGAGTCAAATTGATCGGTGAGACTTGGCTCTTTCACGCCCTTGGCGAAATTGAAATTCAACTTTGTTCCGTGAAATTTACCCGCGCCTGGCCGCACGACATAGTACGACAATCCGACACGCGGCGTGCCTTCCGTGCCATAAAGCTGGTTCTTCTGAATACCACCGCCGAGCGAATAAAAGAGCCGGTTTTTGAAGTCGCCGCCAATCTGCAGCATGTAATCGTAGTTGGCGCGTTCCAGCGCATCGTTGGTAAAGCCCGGATAGCGGTCGGCCCCGCGCTCGTCCTCAAAACGGAACCCAGCAATCGCCATCAGGTACGGCGTGAACTGGTAATCCATCTGCGCGTATAAATTGTCGCGGTTGGAAACAAGGTCTGAGGTTACCGGATATGTGCCGGCGTAGTTCAGGATGGCCTGACCACTGACTGCATAGCCATTTGCGCCTTGAATCGTGACCGGATTTCCAAGATAAATACCGTCTGCTTCGTCATAGATTCCGGTCGGCGACCACTGCGTTGACTCCTCCCGCTTGCGCGCCATGCCATAGCGAACCAGTCCATGCCAGCTGTCAGAAAACTCATGATCGATGGTTCCCGCCATGTAAATATCCTGGTCTGATTGCTTGGCATCGTTCGCAATTCCATAGAACTGATACGCATTCGGGAGACCGGTCGCGATGTCCGCATTGCGCGCCGACACGCGAATTGTAGTTGCCGAAGACCACGCGTATCCCAGATTCGCCGTCTCGACAATATTGTGGTACTCGCTCTGCGGAATAGAGTTCTGCGTCTGCAGGTCGCTAAACCCGCCATAATAATCTAAGGCTTTATGCGTGCCGCCAAGCTGCACTTCATTGCGATACGTTCCGAAGTTCCCAGCATCGCCCTCATATATCAGCGAAGGAAACGGAGTCGAACCGCGCGGTGTGTTGAAACCAATCACACCTGCTGCCGCGTCCGATCCATAGAGCACGCTGTTCGGCCCGCGGTACGCCTCGGCATTCGACACTCCGGTCGATGCGATGGTCGAAAGATCGAAGACTCCGCCGATATCTTCAATCGGTACGCCGTCAAAGACGATCTTGTTGGCATCCGAATTTCCACCGCGCACAAAGATGCTGGCCACGCCGCCTCGCTGCCCCGTCTGCACCACATTGACCCCAGCCACCTGGCGCATCACGTCGACCATGTCTGCGCGATTGATAAAGTCGGTCTTGCTCAGGTTCGTAATCGACGCGCTCAACTGTGCCTGCGGCAACGGAGTGCCCGTTGCCGTGACGACAATCGATTGCCGCACCCACTCCGGCTCAAGCACGATGTTCTGCTCGACACCATCCAGCGACCCGCCGTAGAAACTCTGCGTTGCCAGCTGTCGGAACGACTTGCCCCCGGCGAGCACATAGAAGCGCCCTGTAGCAGAGCTCGTCAGCTGATAGCTTCCATCGGACTGGGTTGTGGAGGCGGTAACTACCTGCCCATTCTGAACAAGAGCGATGCTGGCATGCGCAATTGGATTGCCCAGCGGATCGG
>DATAQW010000032.1:0-2033 GCA_036264445.1 Pseudacidobacterium sp. | reverse complement strand
AATTTGTCGATGCGATGAAGGCGCAGTCGAAGGTGCTGGAAGACAGCGCGCTGGGAATCCTCGGGAAGCTTGGCGCATCTGATTCATTCGTGCTGGGTATGCTGAATAATGAGGCTCGCGAGCTGAATGACTATCGCATCGGCGCGTTCAAATTGCCTAATTTCTTTGATCTCTTTCTAAGCTCCTGCTATGTTGGGCTGCGCAAACCGGATGCGCGGATGTTCAAGCTTGCATTGGATGTATTGCAGCGCAATCCGCAGGAGATCGCATTTGTCGATGACCGGGCGGGCAATGTGGAGGCGGCGAAGGCAGCGGGCATGCGCGGGATTCGCTATGAAGGCAGTGACTCATTGAAGCGTGAGCTTGAGGGATTGGGAATCAAGTTGTAGGGGAAGTTTCAGACAACAATTTTACCGATCGCATGCTCGTGGTTCAGCGTTGGGCAGGCATGCAGTCAAGAAAGACAAGTAGGAGATTGATATGGCAACGACAGAAGTGAAGATCGCTCCTGAGGATGTGCAGGCAGCATCGCAACGCAGCGAACGCATTCCCGACCCAGGCGTGGTGGTGATCTTTGGCGCGTCGGGTGACTTGACCAAACGAAAGTTGTTGCCGGCGCTCTTTCACCTGGAACAGCAGGGGCTGCTACCTGCGGAGTTCGCCATTGTCGGCGTGGCGCGTCGCGATTTGAAGAGCACGTTCGCGTCGGACATGAAAGACGGGATCCTGAAATTCGGCGGCGGTAAAGAAGGCGACAAAAAAATTGACGCGTTCATCGAGAAGGTGGATTACCACGCGATGGACTTTGACGATGACGGCGGCTACGCTGCGCTGAAGGCTCTGCTCGAAAAGATCGACAAAGAACGTGGAACACAAGGCAACCGGCTGTTTTATCTCGCTGTGGCTCCGGAGTATTTCTCCGACATCATCAACCGACTCGGCAAGCATGGCATGGCGCACCCGGAAAAGGGGCATGCACGGGTGATCATTGAGAAGCCTTTTGGACATGACCTGGAATCGGCCCGAGAGCTGAACGATGAAGTGAATAAAGTATTTGATGAGGACCAGATCTTCCGCATCGACCATTACCTTGGCAAAGAGACAGTGCAGAACGTCCTGGTCTTTCGTTTTGCGAACGGAATCTTTGAGCCGATCTGGAACCGTAACTATATCGATCACATTCAGATCACGGCGGCCGAGAGCATCGGCATTGAAGGCCGAGGGCCGTTTTACGAGAAAGCCGGAGCGCTGCGCGACATTCTGCAGAACCATATGATGGAAGTGCTTTCTTTCGTGGCGATGGAACCTCCGGTTTCGTTTGAGGCGAGCGCTGTGCGTAGCGAAAAGTTGAAAGTCTGGCGCGCGATTAAACCTATTTCCATCGACAATACGGTGCGCGGCCAATATGCGCTGGGTACGGTAGATGGCCAACAGGTACAGGGCTACCGCGAAGAAGACCGCGTCGATCCCAATTCAGCGACGGAGACATTTGCTGCGCTCAAGCTGGAGATCGAAAACTGGCGCTGGGCTGGAGTGCCTATTTATTTGCGTGCCGGCAAACGTCTGGCAAAGCGTGTAACAGAGGTCATGATCCAGTTCCGGCAGCCGCCGATGTTGCTTTTTGATAAGCCTGGCACTGGGCCGTGCAATGAGATTCAACCGAATCTGCTGGTGATTCGCATTCAGCCGGATGAAGGAATCTCGCTGCGCTTTGGCGCCAAGGTTCCGGGGCCGGAGACGAATGTGTGCCCGGTGGTCATGGATTTCCAATACGCTTCAGCGTTCGGCATGAACTCTGCAAATGGCTATGAACGGCTTCTGCTAGACGCGATGCTGGGCGATCAGACCCTGTTTGCCCACCGCGATGGCGTGGAGGCAACCTGGGCGCTATATACGCCGGTTCTGGAAGCATGGGCAAAGTCAAAGCCGAGAGATTTTCCGAACTATGTCAGCGGCTCATGGGGGCCAAAAGCTGCCGATGGGTTGATTAGGCGTGATGGGAGAGAGTGGCACAAGATTTAGAAATATATTTG
>DATAQW010000424.1:0-61511 GCA_036264445.1 Pseudacidobacterium sp. | reverse complement strand
ACATTCGAATTCCGCGCGGAGGCTTATAACTTCATTAATCACCCCAACCTGGCTGCAATAGGGTCGTCAGGCGGGCTGAATCTAACCCCGACTAACTCTCAATTCGGCGAAGTTACCGGCAAATCAACCACCAATCCTCGTACTCTCCAGGTAGGAGCACATTATCGTTTCTAAGTGCCAGATTTAGTTGGGTAGATACTTTGATGGGGGGAAGCCATGCAGGCGGATGCGAAAGCTACTGGATGCTTCCTTCCAGAGAAGTTGTGATTATTTGGCGTCCAGCCAGTCTGCTGAATGCTTCTCAATCGCAATCCGCACAAGCTGGCTTCTAGTTCTCACCCCGGCTTTGTGAAAGAGCTCCTGAATTACGGCTTTTATAGAGCTTTCAGAAGCCTGCATCTTCCATGCAATTTCTTTATTGGTGAGACCATCAAGAATGTTACGCAGCACTTCGCGTTGTCGATCTGTCAACGGGCGCAGATTTTGGTGCGGATTGTGTTGGTCGTTGGTTCCGGCGACGAGTGAACGAACGACCTCGCTGTCGAGCCACATTTCTCCCTTTGCCACCCTGTGAATTGCGTCAATCAGTTGGCCTGGCCCGCTGTGTTTGAAAATGATCCCGGAGATGCCGGTATTCAGCGCCTGCTTGGTCACGCTGTCTCTCATCCCCGCTGTGAGCATCAGCGCTTTTGCTGCATCGCCGCGCCTGCGCAGCTCCTGCAGAAGGTCAGTTCCTACTTCTTCTCCGAGATCATAGTCGAGAAGAATGACGTCAACGGCAGTGTCTTCGAGGATGCGGCGTGCTTGAGAGAGAGTCGAACAATGGCCTGCAACCTGGAAGCCAGACTCTGCCTCGAGCAGGCGCGCCAGGCTCTCACGAAAAAGCGCGTGATCGTCAACCAGCAAAATGCGAACAGGCTTGCTCATGACACCTTTTCAAAATAGTCCACCGGAGACAGCTCGACAATAAAGCATGCGCCATTTGCGAGAGTTTTGTAGCGCAGTTCACCGCCAAAAGAACGCATGAAGGCCCGCGACACATACAGGCCGAGGCCCGTTGAACGGGCGCCAGGCTGAAATGGCCGAAATAATTGTTCCGGGTGATCAACGCCGCCCCCGTTGTCTGTAATTTCCACCAATACGCGATGGTCTTCTGCTAGGGCAATGATTGAAAGCTTTGGGGCGGTTTTCTGCGATAGCGCACGAATACTGTTTGTCGTCAGGTTGAGAAACACCTGCATGAGGTTTGATCTGTCCGCCCACACCGGAGGCAAATCCGGCGGCAGTGTCCATGCCACCTCTATCCCTTCTTCGCGCAGCCAGGGCGCAATCACAATGCGCAGATCATCCAGCACGGACAGCAGGTCAACTTCAGCAGCCTGATCGGCGGATTGCCGCAACTCTACATCGGAGATGCGTTCCAGCGCGAGAACGAGATTTCCCAGAGCTTCAAAATCCTTGTTCTGTGCAAGCAGTCCGCTGCGCAAGAGGTTTTCATGCACAACAGCGATAGCTCCACAGATGTTGCGGATTTCGTGGGATACCGCTCCAGCTACAATCCGCGACCCGGCAAGCATCTGGTGTAGGCTGGCTTCCTCGCGGGTGCGAAGTTCTTCAGATGTATCCAGAATCATCGCTGCAAGGCGAGGTCCTGCGTCCGTAAGGTAGGTGGAGAAGCATATATCAGCAAGGAAGACATCGCTATCCTCGCGCTGCCCACGTGACTGCATGACTGCGCGCAGAGTGGGCCGATTTGTATCACGGCGCAAAATATTTGCCAGAGAAGGAAAGTAGCGCTCAATGGAGCGTCCGGGAAGCGCGCCAACCTCAATCGTCAACATGCGGTGCGCGGCTTCGTTGGCCATCAAAACGCGCCCGTCGGCGTCTGCTGTCACAATGGCGGCGGGGCTGCTTTCAATCAGGATCTTTAACTGCTCTTCAGCATCCCGCCGCGCATCGCGTTGCCGCTCTATTTCATGAAGGTGTTCCGTCACAATCTGGCGGTTCCGATTGACCTCGTAGACAAAAAGACCAACGCAAAAGAAGGCCGCAAAGTAAAGTACATCACGTGGCAGACCTGTCCTGAAGTTCCAAACGAAAGCGTCAAAACGCTCGGTAAGAACGGTACAAAGGGCGGCGATGCCAGCAATTTGCAAAGGGTTCAGGACCCTTCCAACCATAAGCATGGGCAACAGGTAAAGGAACCCGAGAGGCAATTCATTGATTGCACGCCAATTGATAAACGCGAAAACTGCAATCAGAAAACCTGCCCGGAGCAAAACGGTTTTTCTGTTTCCCTGGAATAGCAATGAAAGCATGGCGTCCCTGCTGGATCCGTCGAAGGTATTTTGCGCCGAAAGTGCGGATGCTGCGTAGGTTCCATTTTCAATTTCAGCATGAGCCTTGTTGTTTATAAAAATTTGATAAAAGAAATGGCCGAAAGATAGCCATCTTTACCTGATGGATAGACCGTGTCTCGTTGACATGGACCGTAAGCTAGACTTAAGAGGGAGTTTCGGTTCTCTACAGCGTTGGAGTTTGTAGCCCGCCGGAAAAATTGAGCTGCTCCAACGTCTAATAACACAATAAGTTTCTGATTGCATGCGCATTAAAAAGTCATCGCTGTCGTTACTCTTAGTTTGTTTTGCCGCACCTTTCGGGCTGATGTTCCAGGGTCAGATGGCGCGCGCGCAAACCGGCTACACGTGGGAGCAGATAAAGGACAAGTTCCAGGCCGCGAATCCCACATTGAAAGCCGACGCTATCAATGTGGAGGAGATGAAAGCCGGAGAGATCACAGCTTATCTGCGACCAAATCCGCAATTCACGCTCAGTGCGGATGGAACCCAGATTGCCCCTCATAACGGGGTCTGGGCTCCGCTCTCAGGTACTGACGTGGTTCCTGCTCTCAGCTACCTCCACGAGCGCGATCACAAGAGGGAACTTCGTCTTCAGAGCGCGCAAGAGGGAACGCAGATTGCAACCTCACAGCATGAGGATCTCAACAGAAATCTGCTTTTTAATCTGCGATTGGCATTCGTTCAGGTACTCCAGCAAAAAGCGATCGTCGACCTTTCGCAGCAGGAGCTCGACTACTACGACAAGATCATCGACATCAGCCGCGCGCGTTTCAAGAGCGGTGACATGGCGCAGATCGATCTGGACAGGATCGAACTGCAGCGCGTGCAGTATGAGTCTGATCTGCAAACAGCCGAGGTCAATCTGCGTACAGCGAAAATTCAGCTCCTGCAATTGCTGAATGACAGGACACCCGTAGATCAGTTCGATATACAAGGGGCTTTCGACTTTGGCGACCAGTTGCAGCCACTGGAGACATTTCATCAGATTGCCCTGGACAACCGTCCCGACCTGAGGGCAGCGTTGCAATCCGTGCAGCAGTCTGTGACGAATCACAAGCTTGCTATTGCGAATGGGTCAACTGATCCGACGTTCGGCGGTTGGTACACATGGAATGCATCGAATAACAATCCAAACGGCATCAATACGCTCGGCCTCAGCGTCAACATCCCGTTGCGCATTTTTGACCGCAATCAAGGGGAAAAACAGCGTACGCAACTGGACATTGGGCGCAATCAACAACTGGAAGATGCAACGCGGGCCCAGGTGTTCAGCGATGTGGATTCGGGGTATGTGCAGGTGAACAGTAATTTGATACTGCTGCGGCCTTACAAAGAAAAATATTTGGCGCAGGCTACGCGTGTGCGGGAGACGGTCACATATGCATGGCAGCATGGCGGAGCATCTTTAATGGACTTCCTGAATGCGCAGAGTGATTACCGCGGGGTGCAGATGGCATACATACAACTGATTGGTTCTTATCTGGCTGCTGCAGGCCAATTGAATCTTGCTGTAGGGCGCGAGGTGATTCAGTGATCGGTAAGACCTTTTCAAAATTCTGCTGCCTCGCCATGTGCCTTTCATTGGTGGCATGCGAAAAAAAGTTTAATCCAACCGATGGTGCGCCGCCGCAAACGCAGGTAATCGCAAACAACAACAACGATATAGTCAATGTCGACAATCCGGAGCAGTTTCCGCAGGTAGCGGCGGACCCGATTGACGCGCCAGACAGCGTTAACGTAACAGGCTCGGTGAATCCTGATATTTCCCGCGAAATTCCTGTCATCTCGCTCGCCAGCGGTCGCGTTGTAGACATCAAAGCAAGACTCGGCGACAACGTGAAGAAGGGCGACTTGCTCTTAAAGATTCAGAGTCCTGATATCACTAACGCCTTCGACGCCTATCTGAAGGCGGCAAATGACGAACAGTTTGCGAGCAGGGCTTTCATCCGCGCCAAAGACCTCTACGCTCATGGCGCAATTTCGCTCAGCATGCTTGAGCAGGCCGAAGACACAGAGAAAGATGCCAGGGCTGATTTGGCAGCGGCCGAACAGCAGCTGGATACCCTTGGTGTCAGGAAAGACCACCCATCGAGCATCGTCAATGTTTATGCTCCAATCTCCGGCATCATCGTTGCGCAGAATGTTACCAATGCCGCGGCGGCTGGTGTGACTTTTTCCGGTTCTCCGAATGCATTTACGATTGCTGATCTGTCTGTAATCTGGATCATCTGCGATGTGTTTGAGAATGATCTGCCCAGAATTCAATTGGGGCAGCCTGCACAAATCAGGCTGAATGCATATCCCGACAAAGTACTCGTTGGTCATATCAGTGACATTGGTCCGGTGCTTGATCCCACCCTCCGTACAGCTAAAGTCCGTATCGAGGTTGCCAATCCCGGTCTTCTTCGCCTGGGAATGTTTGTTACCGCAACCATTGAAAGCAAGACGAAGCATACCTTTGCCGTCGTTCCGGCCAGCGCTATTTTGCATCTTCATGATCGCGACTGGGTCTTTAGTCCTGCTGGCGGCAAACAGTTTAAGCGTATCGAGGTGAATAGCGGTGATACGCTGCCCGGGAACAGGCAGATAATTCTCTCCGGCATCGCACCTGGACAACGAGTTGTTGCTGACGTCCTCCAACTGGAAAACACTCTGGAGACGCAATGATCCGCAAACTTGTCGATTTTGCGCTGCAGAACCGTTTTCTTGTCCTCGCGGGCACCATTCTGCTGTTTGTCTGGGGCATTGTTTCATTCATTCGGCTGCCGGTTGAAGCATATCCGGACGTTGCGAACAACTATGTCGACATCATTGCTCAGTGGCCGGGAATCTCTGCCGAGCAAATTGAGCAATAGGTAACTATTCCTCTCGAAATCGTGATGAACGGTATTCCAGGCGTTGCCCATGTCCGCTCGTGGTCGATTTTCGGACTCTCAACCGTCGAACTGATCTTTGGCGAGGAGACCACGAATTTCGAGAACCGCGAACGCGTTCTGGAGCGGCTTTCACTGGTTACTTTACCTGCGGGCGTTGTTCCGCAGATGGGCACAGACTGGAGCCCGGTCGGCCAGATCTACTTCTATACGCTGCAAAGCAGCAACCCTCAGTACGATGCGATGAATTTGAAGACGCTCGAAGATTGGGTGGTTGAGAAGAATCTGAAGTCCGTCACAGGTATTCCGGATACCAACCCGTTTGGCGGCCCGACGCGCGAATATCAGGTCCGCATTGACCCGAACAAGCTCGTCTCCTATGGACTAAGCATTTCGCAGGTGGAACAGCAACTCGCGAATAACAATGCCAACGGCGGCGGCAGCTTCATCCAGGCTGGACTACAGCAGATCAACATCCGCCAGGTCGGCCTTGTCCGCAATCTTCAGGACATCGAAAACACGGTCATTACAACCGCGAACGGTACTGCGCTTCGGGTAAAGGACATTGCCGTTGTTGAGCAGGGTCCGGAAATCCGGCTTGGCCAGTTTGGACAGACCTTTCACCGGGAGGACGGAAAGCTTGTCGATAACAGCGATGTAGTTTCGGGAATCGCATTGCTGCAAAAAGGCGCGAATGCTCAGCCTGTGCTTGCTGGCATCCACAGAATGGTCGAACATTTAAATGACCAAATTCTGCCTAAAGGGGTAAAGATTGTCCCCTTTATCGACCGAAGCGATCTGCTGCGTTTCACGACCCATACTGTCATGCATAACCTGACAGAGGGCATCATCTTAGTTGTCATTGTTCTTTTCCTTTTCCTCGGCAACGCGCGTGGAGCTCTGATCGTTGCCCTGACCATCCCTTTCTCCTTGTTATTCGCGTCTACTTGTCTTGACCTTAAGGGCATTCCGGCCAATCTCCTGTCGCTTGGCGCGCTGGATTTTGGCATGGTCGTGGACGGCGCCGTAGTGATGGTGGAGAACATCGTCCGTCATCTCAACCGCAAGGGCGATGGCACCATGACCCCGGCTGACAAGATCCGGGATGCGGCGCACGAAGTCCAACGGCCTGTTTTCTTCGCGATCTTCATCATTATTGCGGCCTATCTGCCCATTTTTACGTTGCAGTCTGTAGAAGGACGTCTCTTCAGGCCGATGGCATGGACAGTGACGTTTGCTTTGATGGGAGCGTTGATTTTCTCAATGGTTATTGCTCCAGTCCTGGCCAGTTTCCTGTTTTACAGGGGCGCAAAGGAGTGGGAGAACCCAGTCATGGAGCGGATCAAGGTGCGCTACCGCAAGAGCGTTACCTGGGCGATTCACCACCGCTCCGTAACCGTTGGGGTTGCCGCTGTAGGCCTTGCTCTCGCCATCTATCTTGCGGTTGGCGGAGTGATCGGCTCTGAATTCCTGCCGCATCTGGACGAAGGCGCGCTGTTGGTGCGCGGCACTCTTGCCCAGAGTACCGGACCCGATGAAGGCATCAGGGTCGCTAACACGGCCCGCCTTATCCTCTGCTCTTTTCCCGAAGTACCCGAATGCACCAGCCAGGTGGGCCGCCCGGATGACGGGACCGACCACACTGGTTTTTCTAATACGGAATATTTCGTGGATCTGAAGCCGAAAGAACAGTGGCGCCCAATATTCCACGAAGACAAAGACAACTTGATCGCGGCCATGACGTATCAGCTTGAAAAGAAGCTTCCGGGCGTAGTATGGGGCTTCTCGCAGCCGATCGAAGACAACATGGAGGAAGCAGTCAGTGGAGTCAAAGGAGAGCTTGCCACGAAAATCTATGGCAGTGACCTGCACACGCTAGAGGACAAAGCTGCACAGGTCGCGGCCATTATGAGTCATATCCGAGGGATTACCGATCTCGGGGTTTTTCAGGTTACAGGTCAGCCTAACCTGGTCTATGAAGTGGATCGTCAGAAGGCCGCACGATATCAGATCAACGTGGCAGATGTGCAGAACGCTATCTTCACCGCAGTTGGGGGCAACCCTGTTACCCAGGTTCTGAGAGGCGAGGAGGTTTATAACCTCACGATGCGTTATCTTCCTCAATACAGAAACACCAGCGAGGCAATCAAGAATATTCGCTTGTTATCACCTTCAGGCGAACGGGTTTCTCTCGATCAGCTCTGTACGATCCGGGAAACCGACGAAGGATCGGGAATCTATCGCGAAAACGGCGAACGTTATGTCGCCATTAAATACAGCGTGCGCGGCCGCGCCCTCGGCGACGCTGTTGAAGAAGCTATCGATAAGGTCAACAAACAGGTGCAGCTTCCGCGCGGCTATCACATAGGATGGGAAGGCGAATATCAAAGTCAAAAACGCGCGGAAGCAAGGCTGTTGATCATTGTGCCGCTGACTGTTCTGATCATCTTCATCATCCTGTACACGATGTTCAAGTCATTCAAGTGGGCGATGCTGATCCTTGCCAGCGTTGCGATGGCGCCTATCGGCGGCTTGCTGGCATTATTGCTTACCGGAACGCATTTCAGCGTCTCAACGGGAGTAGGCTTCCTCGCACTCTTCGGCGTTTGCGTGCAGACGGGCGTGATCATGCTCGAGTACATCAACCAACTGCGCGTGCGCGGGCATTCTATCGAAGAATCAGCGATCGAAGGCGCGGTGCTAAGATTGCGCCCCATTATGATGACGATGCTGGTCGCTACCTTTGGACTGCTTCCTGCGGCCATGTCGCACGGTATCGGATCGGACTCTCAGCGGCCCTTCGCCATCGTGATTGTTGGCGGGTTGATTGCTGCCCTTGTCATGAGCATCTTCCTGTTGCCGACGCTCTACGTATGGATCGCACGCGACAAGGATGTGCTGCCGATTCCAGAGGGTGAATTTGAGAACTAGAACCGCGTCATGCTGTTACAGAGGAATGGCTGGGGCATAATCAAACTATGCCCCTCCTTTGGAAACCGGAAAGCTGGCCGCAGCGGCTGGCAGAACTCGAAGCCCGCACTGGCGATCTGAAAGAAGCGCCCCTGCGGCGTGACGTCCGCTCACTCGGAATGCTGCTCGGCGAAGTATTGCGTGAGCAGGCCGGCGACGAGCTGTATGAAAAAGTCGAAGAGCTGCGGACCTCAGCGATTCGACGCCGCGAAGCACAGGCTGCGAACAACGATATCGAAGCGGAAGACCTGATGCAGCGTGCCGTTCGCGGTGTGGCGGAGGTTTCCATCGAGCGGGCTTATCAACTCAGCCGTGCTTTTGCGTTCTATTTCGAGTTGATCAATCTGGCGGAGACAAACCACCGCAAGCGCCGCCGCCTCTCGCTCCAGTTAAGCGGAGACAGCGCCGCGCAGCGCGGATCCTTGCGCGGAACGCTCCGGGAAATGAAGCGTGTCGGCATCTCCGCAAACGATGCGCTTGATTGGCTGCGCCGCATCTTCATCGTGCCGGTATTTACTGCGCACCCAACCGAGGTTGCACGCCGCTCCGTGCTCTTCAAGCGCCGCCGCATCGGCGAGTTCCTGGAGCAACTTGACCGTATCCCAGTTCCTGATGAAGAGATTGCGCGCCTTGAAGAAGAGCTTCTCTCCGAGATTACAGCCCTGTGGCAGACAGACGAAGTCCGCAGCCGCCGGCCGACGGTGAACGATGAGATCAAGATGGGTCTCGATTACTATGATGTCTCCATCTTTGCAACGTTGCCAAAGCTCTACGAAGAAGTCTCCGCTGCGCTCGCGAGTGAGTATGGCATCGAGATAGACATTTCGGAATTGCCTCTGCTGCTGGGTTTTGGCTCGTGGATCGGCGGCGACCGTGACGGCAATCCGTTTGTCACGCCGGAGGTGACGCGCGAATCGATCCGCGCCGCACGTGCGCGCCTCCTCGCTTATTACGAGCAGCAGGTGCAGCTCATTATTGATCTGTTGACAACTTCAGCGCAGCAGTTGCCCATCAGCGAAGAGTTAAGCCAGCGCCTGCATGGATATCTTGCTGAGCTGCGCGCCGGGACGCAACAGGTCTTCGGAGCGCGCTTCGAGTTTGAGCTGTATCGCCGTTTCATGGTTTGCGTTCATGCGCGGTTGCTGCGCACTGCGAGTCAACATGCTGCCGATGACGATAGCCTTGAAGCAGCGCTAGCCGCATTGCCTGCCTACTGCAATGCGCAGGAGTTTCTCGATGATTTAAGTATCCTGCGCAGAAGCCTTGCAGAAAACCAGGGCTCGCGGCTTGCCCAAACATTAGTCGATCCACTCATTCTTCTTGTGCGCACATTTGGCCTGCACCTGCATACGCTCGATATTCGACAGCATGCAAGGATCCACAAGAAAGCTCTGACGGAAGCCTCGGCATGGTGCGCGGGGAATGCAGATGCAGTTCCGCAGAATCTGAACAAGGAAAGCGCGGACGTAATTGCGACGCTGCGCACTGTGGCCGAGGTAAAGGCAGGCTGCAGCCCTGAGGCGATTCGCCAATACGTCATCAGCGGCGCAAGTGGAGTAGAGGACGTGCTCGGAGTGCTATGGCTGGCGCGGCTGGGCGGTGTAGAAACAGCGGCCCGCGGTAACGATCCAGGCCTGATGCCGGTGCCTCTCTTTGAGTCAATCGATGATCTACGCAATGCACCGGAAGTCTGTCGCACGCTGTGGAACCTGCCCGAATATCGCACCTTGCTCACATCGTGGAACAACACGCAGGAGATCATGCTTGGTTACTCCGACTCGAACAAAGATGGGGGCATGCTCACCAGCACATGGGAGATTTTCCGCGCCCATCGCGCCCTGCATGAGGTGGCGCGCGAATGTGGTGTTAAATTGCGCCTCTTTCACGGACGAGGTGGAACTGTCGGACGCGGCGGCGGACCAACGCATCGCTCAATCTACGCGCAGCCTGTTGGAGCATTCGAAGGACAGATTCGCATCACCGAACAAGGTGAAGTGCTGAATTGGAAGTATTCGGATGTGGTGCTTGCCGAGCGCAATCTTGAGTTGATGATTGCCGCATCGCTCGATGCGCTGGCTCGTCCGAATACGCTCGATCCGAATGGACATCAGTCAGGAGTTCTGCTCCCTGAATGGGAAAAGGCCCTCGATGAGTTGTCGGAGTCTGCGTTTCATTTTTATCGCGAGCAGATTATCGATGACCCAGAGGTACTGCGTTATTTTGAGACTGCAACTCCAGTTGGAGAATTGGAACATGCGAAGATAGGCTCACGTCCTGCGCGTCGTGGAGGACGTCCGAGCTTTGCCGATCTGCGGGCGATTCCCTGGGTCTTCGGCTGGACGCAGAGCCGGCATCTAGTTCCCGGCTGGTTTGGCGTTGGCTATGCCATCGAGCAGTATTTGAAGAAACCAGGCGGTCAAAAACTGCTTTGTACCATGATGGCGGAATTCCCGCTCTTCATCGATCTTATCCGCAATGTCGAGATGGCGATGGCCAAGGCCGATCTTGGCATTGCGTCGCTCTATGCTGCGCTTGTGCCGGAGGCAGAAACCCGTAGGCGCGTTTTCTCGAAGATTGAATCCGAGTTCAACCGTACGCACGCGGCAGTGCTCGCGGTTACGGGTCAGAGAGAATTGCTTGAAAGAAATCAGGTTCTGGCGCGTTCGATCCGCCTGCGTAATCCGTATGTTGATCCGATGAGCCTGATTCAGGTTGACCTGCTGCGCCGCAAACGCGGGGGCGAAGACACAGAAGAGATCAATCGTGCCATCGCCAGCACGATTAACGGCATCTCAGCGGGACTGCGAAATACCGGTTGATTCCTAATGAAACATAAAGTGAGGCATAGCGATCGCTATGCCTCACTTTGTAGCCTTTATAACGACCGCAGGAAGTTCAGCAGGTCCTGCTGCTGGCTCTGGGTCAGACTATTAAAGTTGTTAATCACTGCATTGGCTTCGGAGCCCGAGCTCGCGTGCGCTTGGATTGCATCGAGCAGGTCAGTCGTGCGCCCATCGTGCAAAAAGTAGATGCGCTGCCCGAGGCCCCAGAGCGGTGCGGTGCGGAATTGGCTTGGTCCTGCGCTGCCTTGGGTGACGCCATCCGCCAGATTGGTGCCCATGCTGTGAACAAGCAAGTCAGAATAGAGATTCGCATTCGCATGATTGAGCGCCGCGACAAAGCTGGATGCCCCCGTAGTCAGCGTCGGCGTGTGGCACAGCGCGCATCCCACATTGGTGAAATCCTGTTTGCCGTTGGCGATCGAAGTAGTGGAAGGATTGCCAGGAATACCTGTAGTCGAAGGTGTTGGCGGCGCCAGCAGGCGCATGAACATGGCAAACTGCACGACGTCAGATGGCACTTGCGCATTCTGGGCCGTCAGGTCGGAGTTGTCGGCTACGGAGAAATTGGTTGCGTCTTCAGGCGTGGGATTGAATTTGCAGGCAGCAGGTAGGCCGCTCTGTTGCTCCTCGTCTGGGCTTGGGCGTTCATTTTGAAAGAGCTCGTTCGTGACGCCCATTTCCACGTTGTAGGCTTCGCCGGAGAACATCTCGAGCGACTTGTTCTGGGCCTTCCAGCCAAAACGCGCAATCGTGCCGTCATTCCCGTTCTGATTGGGATGACCCGAGATTCTGAGCTGCGATTTCTGTGATGCATTCGCTCGCATATTGCTCAGAATGGTCTCATCCGAAATGTTTTCGATTAAACCAGCACCAAACACAGGAGTCGGAATGCGGAAGATCACATTCCCCAGAGAGAGGTTTTTAGAGAAGGCAGGTTGAGCCAATGTGCACCCCGCTGCATCAGAACGACCTGTGATCGTAAACAAATCATGTACGCCGCCGTCGGGAGTAGAGCTGACGGTGCCGTTCGAATTCAGAAAGTGAACAAACCTCGCCTCGCGCACCGGCCCGTCAGCAGTAATAAAAGATGGAATTGTGTTGGTAGCACCATCGAGATTGGCAACCAGCGTCTCAGGATTAGGCCCGATAAATGGGTAGACAGTGCTGCTCGGACTCGTCCCGCCCGCAGATGGCTGGGCATGGCAGTTCGAACACTGGTTGCTGTTAAACCGTGGCCCGAGGCCGTTATTGCTCCCTCCTCGAACCACTTCAACGTTCTGGAAGCGCCCTTGCCCATTCGAGAAGAACTCGGTGGCTCCGGGAGTCTGTGCAAGATTTGCAATCGGATGGCCGGCATCAACCGCATCCGTGCGCACGCCGGGATCATGTGCAGACTGCGTTGCAGCAGATGATGTTGACTGTCCTTCGGCCAGCACTAATTTCATCGTAGTCGGGGTCAGCAGCGCGAAGATTGAGGCCGTCATAACGAGAGTAATGGCTCGCATTGGCAATTTCAGTTGTAGCGAACGAATCTTGCTCAGAATCTGGGGGAGAGGGCTTTTCATCGTAGTGTCCTTTACATCGACTTGTGAAAGAGACGGTTTCTTTTCGCGCCCCGTGATTTGGCGTTTGCGTGCTCTAGCTCACGCTGGCATTAAGACAATCGTTTTTCTCGAAAGCATGGAAGTGGTAGCCGGATGAAAGTGTAAAGAGGGTATATGCGCGAGGCAATTGTCAAACAGTAGCGTATGCAGTCGTTCTGTAGCTGGAATTGACGGGTGTTACCGGCTGAGTAGCGAATGTTGTTTTTCTGTGGCGGGAAGTTACTCAGCCTTATTCGGAAATGTCCCTATCCTGATCTCGACCTTCGAAGTCTGAAACTGCATCATCGAGCCCTCTGAAGTTCGTAGGCGCCTGACCATACTTCTTTTTGAAATCGCGGCTGAAGTGGCTCCTGTCTCCAGCGCCCAGACTAGCGGCAATCTCCTTAACACTCAGGAAGGATCCCTTGAGCAGGGTTTCAGCCTGTTTCATTCGGATGCAGCGCACATACTGCTTTGGTGAGAGCGAAGTCTCAGACTTGAATAACCGGATAAAGTGGCAGGTGGAAAGCCGGACCCGCTGTGCTAATTCATTCACCGGAACATTGCGATGAATCTCTTTGTGAATCGTCTCGATTGCAGTTTCAACTCGCCGGTCCATAAAAATGCTCCATCGTGGTCAGCCGCGTAAAGGCTGGATCCAATTTTGAGAACGGAGACCACAGCAGGCATGTAGCTTGTCCGGCTATTCTTTACAACGTGCATCCGGACCTGGGGAAATCAGCATCGCATGGCAAATCAAAGAGCGGAGCTGGCGTATCGCAACCGCTTGGCTTTGATGCCGTACTGGTGTACGGAGCGAATCGAGGTATCTCAAAAAACCTCAGATTCGGCTAGCCTTTCTTATGTAGGCAGATGAACCACGCGAAGACTTACACAGACCTTCCGCGGAATCGGTAGAGGAATCAGGATGTCCCGTAATTCTGGCATGTATTGTAACGCACACGGATATGATTGCAAGGGGGAAGGTCACCAGTTGCCGCTTGCTGTGCGAATTCTTTCCATCGTTGGTGGCGAAAGTTGATTCCAGCGTTACTGGGGCCACCCCATTGTGAAATTTGTCGTCGATAAATGATCGAGGATTTTTTGCGTAGGTATTTTTGCAAATCTGCCGAACTGCAGATACGGATTGATTTTCGAAACGGGTATACAGTTCCATTCCGGTTTGAGCCGCACAGTTTCTTGTTTTAAGCACCGCTGGCGCGCCCGTCTGCCGGCATACACTCGGCCTATGAGTACACAGCCAGCGGTTGAAGACATCACCGCCATCGTAAGCCGCTTCCAGGCATGGGCTGGAAAACAGAAACCAGCTTCCACAAAAACCGGCGTTCGCGAGGTCTCCTATGAAGAGGCAAAGCGATCAAGCCGCCGCGATGCGCCTGCCGAAGTTTCTGACACGAATCGAAAACCAGCGGGTAAAGATCATCAGGACAAACGCGGAACGGCGATGGTTGCAGCCGCTCCTATCGAGAAACCGGATTTTCGTCAGACGCTTGAAAAACAAATCGCGATTGTGCCTACTATCCAGCGTTCGTCCTCCTTGACCGTCGAGCGGCGTTCGTCGATGCTCTCCATCCGCGTGACGGATGCGGAACGAAGCTTGTTCAAAAGCCGAGCGGCAGAAGCGAATCTTTCCGTTTCTGCATATATGCGCCAGTGCGTGCTGCAGGTAGAAGAACTCCGCACACAGGTGGAGCGCCATCTGCTTGCCGCGAGCGGGCAGAACTGCGAGCCGGAGTCGCAGTCCGAAGGTGTTTTTGATTCGATAGCGCAGTTCATGCGACGTCTGTTTCGCGGAAGCGCTCCGACACCGTCTGTACGCGCTTGAAGTGTGTACCTTAGCTCGGTACGCATTGACAAAATATTCAGTCATGGGCGACAGCAAGCTGGAATACTCATTTGCGTGATGCTTTCGCGTAGAAAGTTTTGTGTGTTGTCCGGCAGCGCGCTGGCGCCGTGATGCTTCCTCCATCTCTGTGCAGTTTCAGCGAATCCAGACTCATTGACGTTGACGCGATTGACCACGATCGCGTACTTCATGCGGCGACTGTGTATCTGAACGAGAAGCCCGTCACCATCACTGTATCCAGTTCGCCACGCAGCGCTGGGGGCAGGCACGATTATTTTTCCGAAGGCGACTACTGGTGGCCTGATCCCAAAACTCCGGATGGCCCCTATATGCGACGCGACGGGATGAGTAACCCTGAAAATTTTGTCGCGCACCGTGATGCACTGATCCGGCTGAGCCTGCAAATGCCGGCGCTCGCTGCGGGATGGCGGCTGACCCGCAATAAAAAATACTCTGATCATGCTGCCGCGCACCTTCGCGCATGGTTTATTGATCCGGAAACCCGGATGAATCCGAATCTTCGATATGCGCAGGCCATTCATGGAATCACGCCCGGGCGCGGTACTGGGATCATTGATACGCTGCATCTGGTCGAAGTGGCTCGCGCAACCAAGGTGCTTGCTGACGGCAATGCACTTGATAAACAGGTCGCTGACGGCACGCGCAAATGGTTCGCGGACTATCTGGAATGGATGACGACCTCAAAAAACGGCATTGAGGAACGCGAGGCGAAAAATAACCACGGCACATGCTGGGTATTGCAGGTAGCGGCATTTGCACAGCTCACTGGCAACCGCGACCTGATGCAATACGCCGCAGATCGCTGCAAAACCGTTCTTCTCCCCGCGCAGATGAAGCCTGATGGAAGTTTCCCAGTGGAAGTGGCTCGGACAAAACCGTACAGCTATTCCATCTTCAATCTCGATGTGATGACCACACTCTGCTGGATTTCCGATTTGATGCATTACGAGTTGCCCGACGGCCGCGGCATCGGCAAGGCAATTGCATTCATGTATCCCTACATCCGGGACAAGAAACGCTGGCCTTATGGGCGCGATGTGGAGTATTTCGATGATCTTCCGGTGCGGCAGCCCAATTTATTGTTTGGAGGTCTTGCTTTTTCTCAGGGCGAATATCTGACGATCTGGAAGACGCTCAACCCCGATCCGACGGTGCCGGAGATCATCCGCAATTTTCCGATTCGCCAGCCTATGCTTTGGATGGATTGAGCAAGTCCATCCTTGCCTCATTTTTGTGCGTTTTGAAATAGATTCCGGGCTCGGACGTGCTTACCTCTGGCTTGCCTGGCCGGAAAGCACTCTCTGATTAAATTCAGCGGACTTATGACGGGGGACACTCAGGCACTTCCAATCCGTCAATTTCAGATGCTTGGCGAGGAAAACGATCTGTCCGCAGTGATAGGAGTAATGCGCCACCTGACGGTTGATGGCCTGCATCACGGAGTGTGCTTCGCCGCGGATAGTGACGGTACGGGTCAGCTCTGCATCCGTAAGTTCCGAGAGTGTGCCCAAGAGGCAATTCCAGCCGTCTTCCCAAATTTCCATCAGCCCGGCGCGCGTGGCCGGCGGTTCTTCGAATTCGGTGTCACGATTGCGCGTGGGTTTCTCGCCGTCGGTGGTCAGGAAGTCTGTCCAGCGCGAGCGCATGTTCCCCGCCATGTGCTTCACGATAATGGCGATGGAGTTGCTCTCAGGATCAATGGCGGCCAGTAACTGCTCGTCGCTGAGCTGGGCCATCGCGGACTCAGCGAGTTTCTTGTACTGGCGGAAAATTGCCACCGAATCGGTTGCATAAGAGGTTGTGAATTCGAGCGCCATAATTTTCTGATTCCTTTTATGGATCGTTGGATACGGAATGTTTTACTGGGGATTCCTGATTTAAGCAGTACAAAAGTGCCTCAGCGGCTAAAGCCGCATATCTCATGTCTTTATGGCACGGCTAAAGCCATGTCCCCTTCAAAACTAATTACAGATGGCGGACTTCCTCCGCTGATTGTTCCTCCTCGAATTGCAGAAGCGCTTCCGGGGTGAGCTGGTCGGCGCGGCGGAGATTCGGGAAGAAGACGCTCCATAGGCCCGTGACCGCAAGTGAGCCGATGCCGCCGATGACTACGGCGCGTACTGCTCCCCACCAGGAGGCGGTGAGTCCGCTCTCGAATTCGCCTAACTCGTTCGATGCTCCGACGAATAGAGAATTCACCGCACTGACGCGCCCGCGCATTTCAGTGGGTGTAGCGAGCTGCAGGACCGAGGAGCGGATGACCACACTGACCATGTCAGATGCGCCGACCAGAAAGAGCGCGATAAGCGAGAGCGGCAGGCTTTTCGAAAGTCCGAAGAGCACCGTGGATGCGCCGAAGATGCCGACACAGACGAACATCTTTGCACCTGCCCGGCGCTGAATCGGGCGCCACGTGAGCCACATAGAGACGGCCAGTGCTCCAATAGCGGGAGCGGCGCGCAGGAGACCGAGTCCGCGCGGCCCTGCATGCAGGATTTCTTTAGCAAAGATGGGCATCAGCGCCACTGCGCCGCCTAACAGCACGGCAAACAAATCGAGCGAAATGGAGCCAAGCAGAATCTGCGTCTTCCAGACGTAGCGGATTCCGGCGAGAATGACCTCGGTTGAAATGGCGCGGTGCTCCATACGCCCCGGGCGCACGTGCAGTGAGAGCATAAGCGAGACAAAGGCCACGAGCGTTGCCAGCGTGAAAATGAAGACAATGGCTGCTCCGGCGATGCGTCCGTGCAGTGGCAGCGTGTAGAGGATTCCGCCAAGCGATGGGCCAACGACGTTTGCGGTCTGGAATGCGGTCGCTCCCCAGGTGACGGCGTTGACGAAATGTTCCTTGGGAACAAGGTGCGGAATCAATGCAGAGCTGGCGGGTCCGCTGAAGGCGCGTCCAGTACCAACGAGGAAGAGCACGGCATAGATTGGCCAGACGGCGTGCGGGCCGTGCCATGCAAAGAGGAACAAAGCAAGCGTGCAGAAGATCTGCAAACTGTAGCAGACGATGATGACCTGCCGGCGGTCGAAGCGGTCAGCGGCATGGCCGGCGGGCAGGAGAAAGAATAGTCCGGGCAGGAAGAGCACCAGTCCGGTGTAACCGAGAAAGAGCGCACTGTGCGTGAGCTGGTAAACCAGCCATGCAATGGCGAGCGTTTGCGCCTCGGCGCCGATGATGACAAGCACGCGTGCGAGCTGGTAGCGGCGGAAATCGCGAGACAGGAATGCTACTGCACCTGAACCTGGTAACTGGGGACTTGGAGGCTGGTCGGCCATGCAGGATATGCTTCTATGATATCCGGGCGGCTGTTTTTCCTGTTTTCATGGGGCAACATTTTCCGGCAGTTTTTCCGGATTTGCAATCAGAAATATATTCACAATTCGTCCTGACTCATCCAGTTCGAGGCTGAGAACGTGGGTGAGGTCCCCATCTGTATAAAGAACTGCACCGGGTTCGCCATTGACCTCAGCAGGTTTTGCAGAGTATTCGTGCAGCGCGTTCTTCTTCATTACTCCCGCGAAGAACCGTATGACTTTGTCGATCCCAAAGATCGGGTTCAGGGCTGCGCGCACTTTTCCGCCTCCATCGGAATAAAGGACCACATCCTGATGTAACAAGCTTGTTAGCTGGGCGGTATTTCCTGAAGCACAGGCATAGAGAAATTTTTCGAGGACATTACGGTGATGTTCCCGGTCAACCGAAAAACGGCGCTTTTTCTGCTGAATGTGTTTTCTTGCACGTGTAACAAGCTGGCGGCAATTTGCGTCAGTGGTCTCAAGGACAGACGCGAGTTCCGGATAGGGCATCTCGAAAATTTCATAGAGAAGAAAAGCGATTCTCTCTGGTGGCGAAAGCGACTCTAACAGATGCAAGAATGCGACTGAGAGCGATTCAGCTACTTCGAGCGAGTGCGCCCCCGATGGCTCAACCAGAGGCTCAGGAAGCCATGGGCCAACATAAACTTCGCGTTTGCGCCTTGCAGATTTCAGCGCATCGAGAGAAAGTCGCGCTGTTACCGTTGTGAGATACGCCCGTGGTGAGCGTATCTCATCCTCCGCGGCTTCGCGCCAGCGGAGCCAGGTCTCCTGCACCACATCCTCCGCGTCCGCTCGTGCACCCAGCATGCGATAGGCCAGTGAAAAAAGCATGGGTTTCAACTCCAGAAAAGCGGCTTCGCGATCCATAGTTATGCAACCTGTAACTTGCGCTGTTGTATCACGCTTACTGCTTTCAATGCGCTCGCCACAGCAGCGTCGGCCAGCATTCCTTCAGTACCGACCCAGTCACCAGCAACGGTTATATTTTCAAGCCCCAGGAAATCCACGTCAGGACGGCCCTCGGGGACAGCCATCATGGGCGTGACGGTGAGGTTCGGCAGGAAGCGGACCACTTCTGCCTCACGTTGCCACTGTGGCATGACGAGCGAAGCATAGTCTTCTAATTCCTCGCGGACGGCGTTGGGATCGGGCTGGGAATCGCCCAGATATTTGGCAACATGAGCCAGCGCTTTGCCTTCCGGAGCGAGCCGTACCGATTCCGAATGCACAGAAAAATACAGAGGTCGGTCAAGCCCGAATGCAACGTGGGCAGCTTCAGTCGAGAGTTTTCTCAAGCCGATATTTAGTGAGGCCATCCGCAGCGGCCGCTGGCGTGGAACAGGAATGCCTGTCAGCTTCTCCACGCTGGCGGGTCCAACGGCGAGCACGATGCCATCTGCTTTCAGCGCATCCATCGTAACCACATGTTCATGGCAAATTTCAACGCCAAGTGAAATCGCGCGGTTGAGCAGCCCGTCAATCAACGTCTGCCATCCGCCATCGAGATACCAGACGTTGTGCTTGATTGCCAATGAGAGCTGTTCCAGGGCAGCTTTTGCGCTCAGATGCTCAAGATCTGTCGTATAGGTGGCAATGCGCGTGATCGTAGCGGCAAATTCGCGCACCCGTTCTGACCGGGCATGGCGATCGACCCATTGCCGCATGGTTTCGCCTTCTGATGAACGGCCTCCTGTAAACAGGCTGAAGAGTCGCACTGCCTCAAACTTTTCACGCACGCTGAACAGGCGCGTGGTCATTAGGCTGCGCACATCATGCACCGCTGGATAGAGCTTGTTTTCGCGCACCAAGTAATTGCGTCCGCTCTGCGGCGGAAAATTCCCAGAGAAAGGTATGTTCCACTCGCGGAACGTCTGCATAGCTACGCCGCCGCAATAGAGAGCGTGCGGTCCCAGGTTCATGAAATAACCGTGCTGTTGCTGGGTTTGAGCGCGGCCGCCAAAATGCTGGGATTGTTCGAGCAGAGTGACCTTGTTACCGTTTCCTGCAAGCGCATTTGCTGCTGTCAGTCCTGCCAACCCGCCGCCAATCACTACATAGGAATCCATATCCTTTCCCTCCGCAGCCAAGACGAAACAGCTTGCGGCCTTGTGACAGACAGAGGAAGAAATCATGCCGTAAACTTCTAACGTTATGATCCGTGCGAACAGGTGGCTATTGGGATGTGCTTTCTTGTCTTTTTTTTCCTTTATGCTTCAGGCTCAGGATGCGGACAAGACGCGAGCTGAGATTGCGGTACTCGAATCGATGCTGCCGAAAGTTCCAGACCGCGCAGTGGTTCTCTATTTTCTTGCCGAGGATTACGCGCAGGTTGGCTATCAGCCAAAAGCCTTTGCTTTGCTAAAAGAATCGATGGCGGCAGGAGAGAGCATAAATCCTGAGGATGACACGGCGCTGCGGGCTCTGCACTCGAATTCAGAGTTTCGCGCCCTCATTGCCAATGCGGAGCAGCAATATCCAGCCGTGCATAACGCGCGTGAAGCGTTCATTGTTCCTGAAAAAGACCTGATTCCTGAAGGGCTGGCATACGATGCGGACACGAAAGTCTTCTATCTCAGCAGCCTCTTTCGCCGCAAGATTGTGAAGATTAACGGGGATGAGCGCAGTTCTGACTTCGTGCCCGCTGGAAAGGAAAACCTGCTGCCGATATGTGGTCTCAGGGTAGATATCGAAGACCATTCGCTCTGGGCAGCCGGTTGCCAGGACAGCGGACATGGCGAACTGTACCATTTCAACGCAAATGGGAAATTGCTGGAGCATTTTCCGCCATCCGCTCCGGGAAAGCATCTGTTCAATGATCTTGTGTTGAATGGCGCTTCGGAAATTTATCTGACGGACAGTCTCGCGAACCAGACATATCGGTTTGACCGCAAGACGCATACATTCACTGCGCTTGCCTTTCCGCGCAAACTCTATTATCCCAATGGAATTACGCAGTCGGACGATCAGAGCGTGCTCTTTGTGGCAGATGCATTCGGCGTGCTGCGCTATGACTTGAAAACACAAACGGCGCAAGAGATTAATCCTGGGCCGTCGAAGACGCTGGCTGGATTTGACGGCTTGTACTGGTACCACGGCGATCTGGTTGGCGTGCAGAACGGCATTGGTCTGCCGCGTATCGTGCAGGTTGCGCTTTCACCGGATGGTCTTCACGCCAAAGACCTGAAGATTCTGGAGTACCGGTCGCCGTTCGTGAGTCTTCCTACAACGGGTGCCATCAAAGGCTCGCAGTTTTATTTCATTGAGAACAGCCAGATCGACAATGATAAGAATGACAAGATCGCGGACCCGGCGAAGCTTGAGCCCGTGCGGATTGGCGTCGTCAATCTTGCGCCGGTTCAATAAATCAGAGTTCGATATTCACCAGCCCAGCAGCATTGCCCGGAGTGGTGGTCGATCTCTGCGGAGCGCGCCAGTGGTCGATATAGGAAACCTGATGCACGCAGCTGATGGTGCAGTGAGGCGCGCAGGTTTTCTCGTTCAGGAATTCGCGCTTCAGGTCAGCCTTTTTGTATTCGGCGAGTGGCACGCCAGGGTATCCGCGCTGCTGTGAGCAGTAATGCACAAGGCCGTCTTCGCAGATGTAGAGATAGCGCGATCCGGCTCGGCAGCGCCAGTCATTCGGTTGGGCATTGGCAATGGCTTCCTGAAACTTGTTGAACTGGGAGTAGTTTTTCTTTTTCCAGCCGCGCATCTCGTCCCAGACGCTGCGCTCCTCGCCGCCCAAAGGCTTCAACTGGCCGTCGCCATCGTGGATGATGCCGATCGTTGAGGTAAAGCCTAACCCGACGGCGCGTCTTCCAATAGTGAGCGCGTCCTGTGGATTCTTGATGCCGCCACCAACCACGGAGTTGATGTTTATATGGAAGTCGGCGTATTCAGAGAGCCATTCGAGCTTTTTGTCCAGGACTTTGAGACTCTTCTTTGAAATTTCGTCCGGTTGCACATTATCGATAGAGATCTGCAGATGGTCGAGTCCCGCTTTGTTCAGGCGCTCGATGCGCTCGGGCACGAGCAGATAGCCGTTGGTGATCATGCCGGCGAGACGGCCATGGTGCCGGATGCGGGCGATGATCTGGTCGAGTTCGGGATGTAGCAGCGGCTCGCCGCCGGAGATGGTAATGATACTGGTGCCGAGGCGTGCCAGGTGGTCGATGCGGCGCAGCATCTCATCAACAGGCACCGGCTTTGAGACTTCGTCGTATTCGTTGCAGTAAGCGCACGACAGATTACAGCGGCGCATAGGCACAATCTGTGCCATCACCGGATGCCTCGTCGAGAGCAGCGCGTGGCCCACGAGAGACAGTTCACGCACTCGGCGGGCGGCCGCTTTGAAGCGGTATTTCAGGTTCTTCTGACGTGCTGTGGGCATGCTCTTCTTATTGAAACACAGAGAGATAGCTGAACGCGACCCGGCTTCGGGGAGCGGAGAACTGTTGGGGTTGAATGGGAGTGGAAAAGGGTTTAGCGGAACCATTCTTGAATGGCGGAGTAACCTACGAAACCCGGGGCATCGGCCTAATTCAGTTCATGTAACGGGAGATCTTCCTGCATTTTTTCGAGTTGTTTCTGCATCTCCTGGAATTCCTTAGACTTGAACTGCTTCTGCATGTTTTCAGAGAGCCTCTCAGCATCAGCAGCCTGTTGTTTCATGAGGGCGAGGCTGCTTTCCAGCTGGGCGCGCAGTTCAGGAGAAGCAAAGTCCCCGGGGGAAAATCCGGGCACATCCAACTCGCCCTTTTTCTTCGGCTCGCCGGCCTGCATGTTCAGCTTCTGTTCTTTTTTGTCGCGCATAACGGTAAGCTGTACCTGCTTGCCGCGGTTAGTGTGCAGCGCTTTGAGCCAGTCGGAACGCGTAGCCAGACGGTTGTTGTTTACCTTGGTGATGACATCGCCAGCCTTCAGTCCTGCAGTGGCTGCGGGGCTGTTTTCATCGACACTCCTTACCAGCAATCCTGCGCCATCGGTAACGCCAAAATAATTTGCCAATTGAGTGCTGATTGCGTCAACGTCTGCGCCTACATAAAGACTATTAGCGCCAAAGACACCAAGGAATCCGCTGCCGAATCCATGGGAAGAGGACGGCGCTGCGAGACCGTCAAGGATTGGAGCTTCGCTGGGATCCGGTACCGTAAAGTGCTGCGACCATGCGTTCGCTTCTACCTTGGCACGGTCTGCGAGTTCTACAGAGATGTTCTGTTGTTGCCCGTCGCGGCTCACAATGAAATGGACGGTGTGTCCGGCGGGAGTTTCGCGCAACATGCGGCGCAGTTGTTCTGCGCCTTCCACGCGCTGGCCGTTCATTTCAAGAATGACGTCGTGAATCTTGAGGCCAGCCTTGTTTGCGGGCGCGTCGTGGTCGACGGTCACAATCTCCGCGCCATGCACATCTTTAAGTTTCAGAGCGGTAGCGCGATCATTGTCAATGTCGTGCATGTCTATACCGAGATATCCCTGCGAACTGTGAGAGAGATACGCCGGAGTATCAGTAAATATGCTGACCGGTTGTGCCAAACCCGATGGGTAGTTGATTAGGAGCGTTGTTACTCCTGCCACAAGAATCGTCCAACCCAGCCTCAAAGTGTGTTTCATAGGTGCCGCCTCTGTTTTTGTACTTTCTACTTTGTGAGACTTTCAGCTGTGGAAAACGTTACCGGTTGAATTATTGCACTTATTACTGCACTTGTGGCATCTGTTGCAAAACCTGCCGTGAAGCGGTGCGGATTTCCGGGCTGTCGTCCTGCATAGAGACGGTATGCAGCACCTGGCGCACGCTGGAATCCGCTTCGACTGGCTCAATCAGGCTGATGGCCTGGGTGCGCACACGCGGGTCAGAGTCCTTCATCAGCGACTCAAGCACGGCATCGCGCACACGCATATCTTCAGCAACATAGGGTTGCAGACCTTCGAGGGCTTTCAGGCGGACATTGGCGCTCTTGTCGTAGCGCAAAGCGACCATAAGGGCATTCAAAACCTGTCCATCATCGCATTGACGCCCGGAGCGGCATTCATTTGCTAATAAGCCCACAGAGTCATCGCGCACGCCGGGATTGATGTTGTTCTGCGTGGCCAGAAGCAGAAGCTGGCGGATACGCGGGTCGTCGAGCGAACCCTGTATTGTGTCCGGAACCAGCTTGTTGTAGCTGACTTTTACCAGGTTCGAGTTGGGATCACGCGAAATGCTGCTCACATTTGCGATTTGCGTAGGATTGTCCTCAGTGGCAGCGGGGAGCTGGCTGAGGTTCACGGCTGGCCTCGACAGTTCTGCAGCATGAGCTTTAAGACCGGCGCGATAGCCGCCGTATCCACCGACCGAAACGCCGATAAGCAGCAGCAGGGAGGCCATGACAGGCGCAGAACGCAACCGGCCCATGCCGCGGCTAAAAAGCTGGGCTGTCCGCTGAAGCCAGCTGCTGTGCGGCATGTTGTCGAGCGCCTCTTCAAGGCGCATGCGGGCGCGTGCAAGCAAACTTGCGGAAGGCTCTTCGACGGGATAGAGAGACATCGCCGCCTGCAGGCCGCGGACGGCTTCCATCTCCTGACGGCAGGCTTCGCAGTCCTTCAGGTGTTGCTCGAGTTGGTGGCTGGCGTCATCGGAGAGCTCTCCGTAAGCTGCCAGCGCGATGTATTGTTGAGCCAGATCACACTTCATGGCCATGTCCTTGTTACCTCACTGTCCTCAAAAGGTGTTGCGTTGCTACTTCAGGGGCTAAAGCCACTTTTCTATTCGCTGGGTTATTGCGCGGACTAAAGTCGGCGCCTGCCAGTCTTTCTTTATTCACCGTGGCAGGTGAGGACTTTAGCCCTCACTCCGCCCTTTGTATATGCCCAGGGGTTTTAGCCCCTGAGGAACATCAACGCATCTCCGCCAGGTTTGCCCTTAGCTTTTTCGTTGCGCGGAAGAGAGTGTTCTTGGCTGTCTCTTCCGTGGTGTTTAACATTTCTCCGATCGTTCGGAGCTTCAGCCCCTGATAATGCTTCAGCTCGAAGACCATGCGCTCGCGCGGCGTCAGTTTTTCAAGCGCCGCCTGGATGCGCTGGCCTAATATCTTGCGTTGCAGCTCGCGGTCTGGATTTGCGATGGAGCGGTCGTCGCTCACGTTACTGAGCAGATCCATCTCTTCCCCGGATGCATCGATCATCACCGCCGGATCTTCGCGGCGCGACTTGCGGCGTCGCAGCTGGTCCAGACAGAGATTGGTGACGATCCGGTAAATCCAGGTATAGAACGAGCACTCAAACCGGAAGTTGCCGATGTACCGGAAGGCTTTCAGGAATGCTTCCTGGTGGATATCCTGCGCATCCTGCTCTGAGCCGGTCAGGTGCAAAGCCAGTCTTAAGACCGCCTGATCATATTGACGCACCAGAATGTCAAAGGCAGTGCGCGAGCCTTGCTGGGCTTCGCGAATCAGCTCGGTTTCTGTGGTCCGGTCGCGTACTTCTGTGGGCATCCTTTGGGAGGATTGTACCGCTCTGCCGGCGGGGTGCGCTGTTGCAGCTGTGGGAACGGGGATTCGAAGTGCGTCTGCAGCCATTCTTCCTACTCCAGAAACTGCGGTTGCAAAATGCACTTTATAAGACGAATTTTGGGGGCGAAAAGTAAGCAGGTTCTATCACTTTCGCCTCTGTGGAGCATTTACACTCGGCTCATGAGCAGTGAACAGGAAGGACAGCTTTTTCCGGCTTCGGGTCAAGGGAAAATATCATGGATTACCGCCTATTGCGATGGCGGCTCACGCGGGAATCCCGGGCCTGCGGGATACGGCGTGTATATCGAGGACGAAAACAGGCAGAAAATTGCCGAATTAAGCGAGTTTTTGGGCAAAAAAACGAACAATTTTGCCGAATATTCGGGCCTTTTAGCGGCGCTTTCCTATGCTTTGGAGCACAATTTCAGTCATTTGAAAGTGGTCGCCGACTCCGAGCTGATGGTGAAGCAGGTCAAGGGTCAGTACCGCGTCAACAGCCCGGAGCTGCGTCCTTTGTATGAGGAGGCACGGAGTCGCATCGGCCAGCTTGAAGGGTTTCAGATCCAGCACGTCCTGCGCGGTAAAAACCAGAACGCAGACCGGCTGGCGAATCAGGCTATGGACAGGGGAATGGGGAGATCGGCTTCGTCCTCGGGCGCGCCTGCGCAGAAACCGCAAACTCTTCGCGGGTTTGTGAAGGGTGGTGTGATTCATCTGCTCGATGGGGAATTACCGGACGGAGTGTTTGTGAAGGTGGTCAGGGAAGGATAGTTACTTCTTGATTCGGATGAGATTGGATGCCCCAGGTTAGCTTCGCGAACCTGGGGCACCGGCTTTTGTGGCAACCGCTGTATTCTTAATTTCCAGTCAGTTTCGTTTTTACGATCTCGCTTACTTGCTTTCCATCCGCGCGTAGGCCTGAAGCCTGAATCTTTGCCTGGACGGCTTTCATGGCGGCGCCCATGTCTTTCGGGCCGAGGGTTTGTCCGGCGAGGGCCTCTTCTACTAGCTTCTTAATATCTTCTTCGCTGGCGGATTTGGGCAAGTAGCTTTCTATGAGCACGATCTCTGCCTGTTCTTTAGCGGCAAGCTCAGGGCGGTTGCCTTTGGTGAACTGCTCGACGGACTCGCGGCGCTGCTTGATGAGCGTGGTCAGAATCTGCTGTGCTTCAGCGTCAGTGAGGGGAGCGCGCTTGTCAATTTCCTTGTTCTTAAACGCGGTCTTGACCATGCGCAGGGTGGAGAGACGTTCGGCTTCGCGCGCCTTCATGGCGGCGACAATATCTTTTTCAATCTGTTCAGTAAGGCTCAATGTGTCTCTTGCTCCAAACTATATCTTTGTTGAAGGGCCAAACCTCCATTATAGAAAGAAACGCGATCGGAAGCCTCTCGCTACAATGAATATGAGGATTCTGAAACAATGATTCGCAAAACGCGCCTGTTTACGCCCGGTCCCACGCCGCTGCTTCCCGCAGCGCAGTTCGCCATGGCGGCCGCCGATATTCATCACCGCACAGCAGAGTTCCGCGCGCTGTACCAACGGGTGTTGGAACAGTTGAAGGCCTTTGTCGGCACGAAGAATGATGTGCTGCTGCTGGCCTCGTCCGGGACCGGTGCGATGGAGGCTGCTGTCTCCAATCTGACCTCGCCCGGCGACCGCGTCCTGGTGCTTTCGGCTGGAAAATTTGGCGAGCGCTGGGAGGCGCTGACCAAGGCCTTTGGCTGTGCAGTTGATGTGGTGAAGGCCCCAAACGGGCAGACCTTTTCGCTTGATGAAGTGCGCAAGGCGCTGAAGATCGAGACTCGCGCTGTTTTTATGCAGGCGACGGAATCTTCAACCGGCGCGCGGCATGATGTGAAGGGTGTCGCGGAGCTGCTGAAGTCTGCGAAGAGCGAAGCCCTGCTGGTGGTGGATGCCATTACCGGACTCGGCACGACGCACTTCGACGTGGACGCGTGGGGCGTCGACATTATGATCGGCGGATCGCAGAAGGCGGTCATGATCCCGCCCGGCCTTGCGTATCTGAGCGTGAGCCAGAAGGCGTGGGATGCGATGGAGATTTCGCTCAATCCGCGTTACTACTTTGATCTGCGCAAGGAGCGCAAGAATGCGCAGAAAGGCGAGTCGGCCTATACTCCGGCGGTGGCGTTGATTGCTGCTCTGGGCGCTGCGCTTGATTACATCGCCGCGCAGGGCGGAGGCGATCTTGCTGCGGGGCGCAAGGCTCTTGTAGATAATGCCGAAACCTGCGCTGCGATGACCCGCGCGGCGGTTGAAGCTCTGGGGCTGAAGTTGTTCGCTCCCGATGCTCCTGCGGCTGCGGCGACGGCTATACTACCGCCCGCTGGAGTGGATTCGGGCGTGGTCGTGAAGGAATTAAAGAACCGTTTTGCTGCTGTCATCACCAATGGACAGGGCGAGATGAAGGGTCAGATCTTCCGCGTTGCCCACATCGGTTTCTTCGACTACATGGATACGATTGCGATAGTTGGCGCGCTGGAGCAGGTGGCTGCTTCCTCGCTCAATTTGCCGGGATTCGAGTTTGGTAAGGCCCTTGCTGCGGCGCAGAAGGTCTATGTCGAGCGTACGGCGAAGAAGAATGAGCCTGTTGGTGAGGCTGTTGGGGCGCGGTAAGAATCTTTAAAGGGGCACTGTTTCAGCTGCCCTTTATTCGCATGCTTATGGCACGGCTCAAGCCGTGAAACTGCAAAACGTTAATCGTCAGCAATAACAAACTTCAGGTCCTTCCCGCTCCGTCGCTACGCGATTCCGGCCGGGAAGACAACCTTGCATCGCTATAGTTACTACGGAACATTCAGGAGTAAGATGAAGATCGTTCTCGCCGAAAAGGTTTCTCCCGCTACACTGGCTGTCTTCAAGGCTGAGCCGGACTGGAAAATTCTCACTCACGACCAGGTCACGGACCTGCCGGCATCGCTGGCGGATGCCGATGGTCTCGTTGTCCGCTCTGCTGTGCAGGTGGATGACAAGCTGCTGGCTGCTGCTCCGAAGCTGCGTGTGATTGGCCGTGCCGGCGTCGGTGTAGACAACATCGATGCTGATGCGGCGACACGCCGGGGCATCGTGGTTATGAATACTCCCGGCGCAAATGCTGTCGCTGTCGCTGAACTGACGATTGGACTGATGCTCGGACTTGCGCGCATGGTCCCTAAAGCGAATACCACGATGCATGCGGGCAAGTGGGAGAAGAAGTCTCTGCAAGGCGTGGAGCTTCGCAACAAAAAGCTCGGGATTCTTGGGTTGGGGCGCATTGGGCTTGAAGTATCCCGCCGTGCGCGCAGCTTCGGGATGGAGCTGATCGGGCACGATCCTTTTGTTTCGGCTGCTGTGGCGCGTGAGAATGCAATCAAGCTGGTTTCTTTGGAAGAACTCTTTACGGAATCGGATTACTTAACACTGCACGTCGGTCTGACTCCTCAGACGACGGGCATCATCAACGCGCAGACCATTGCCACGATGAAGAAAGGTGTGCGCATCATCAACTGCGCGCGTGGCGAGCTGATTGTAGAAGAGGCTTTGGCGGATGGATTGAAAAATGGCCAGGTCGGCGGAGCTGGACTCGATGTCTTCCATCAGGAACCGCTGAAGAATTCGCCGTTCTTCGGGTTGGAGAATGTGATTCTTACGCCCCACATTGCCGGATCGACTGCGGAGGCGCAGGAAGCGGTTGGCGTGCAGATTGCACTGCAGGTGCGTGAGTATCTCAAACTGGGCGTGGTGCAGAATGCGGTGAATCTGCCGTCGCTTTCGCATGAAGAGTATCTGGAAGTTGCTCCGTACATCGAAATGGCGGGACGGCTTGGAGCTTTCCTTGCGCAGTTTCCACAGGGAGGCATCGAGAGCATCCAGCTCTCTTATAGCGGACGCATTGCTGAAGGAAAAACGGAGCTGATCCGCAACAGTGCGATTGCCGGAGTGCTTGGCCACTCTGAGAATGTGAACCGCATCAATGCGGCGGCGGTGGCCCAGGAGCGCGGCATTCGTATTCATGAGGAAAAGGAAGAAGCGGCGTCTGGTGGCGCGGGAAGCGTGCTGAAGTTGAAGCTGCATACGCCTTCGTCGGATGTGACGGCAAGCGCTACTGTTCTGCATGGAAGCTCAGCCCGCCTGCTGAGTCTCGATGGCATTGATATTGAAGCGCCGTTGCAGGGGAATTTGCTTACAATGCACAATCGCGACGTTCCCGGCGTGATCGGTCGTGTGGGCACGATTCTCGGCGATCACAAAATCAACATCGCAAATTTTGCGCTTGGGCGCTCAGATCGCAGCGAGCGAGTGCCTCAGGGCAATGCTCTTGCAGTTGTGCAGATTGATGGAAGTGTGACGGCTTCCGTGCTCGATGCGCTGCGTGGCGTGGATGCGATCTTGCAGGTGCATCTCGTAGATCTGGACGGGGACTAGCCGTCCAGGCACACGCGCCTTCGGCGCATCGCTCAAGACCCGACTGAAGGCCGATCATAAAACCGTTGTCATGGGAATGCTGGAGCGCGATACCCGGCACGTTTGCGCCAAATCATTCCCAGCGTCAATAATTGCCGGCGCATCTTATTGGGGCGGCTGCTGTTGCTGGTTTGCCTGTGTGTCAGTTTGTGCTGGTGGTTGCTGTTGCTGCGTTGAATCAGCACCCTTGTGAATGAAAGGAACATGGAAGGGCAGCTCGGCGTTGCTCTTCTTTGTGACCTTTTGTTGTTTTCCAGGGGCTCCTTCAGCGATCAGAGTCCGCTGCGCATTGATGCAGAGCCAGTTGGAGCGCACACGCTGGAAAACATGGGTAAAAATGCCGCGCTCTTCGACAGCGGTGGAATTGTCTTTACGGCGCACGATGTAAGTCCCGTTCACTACGGCGACATCGCCCAGCATGCGTACGCTTACGACCCGCTGCTCCATCGTGAGCGGGTCAACGCTTCTTTGAAAAAGTGCTGCAATCTGCTGATTCCGGGTGGTAACTTCGCCCGATGATGAAATACCGACGTAGAGAGGCGAGAGCAGGAGTTCCAGTCCATATTGGTCGCGCTTGACCACGGCGTCACTCCACTGGTCCTCAAGCTTCTGCATCTCCTTGATTTCAGCGCTCTGCGCAGGAGTGGCAGTGGCCGGCGTCACGGTGGCAGATTGTGCATGGAGCAAGGGCGTGCAGGCGCATAGAGTGGCCAGCAACATCGAAATATGGGTAAACATCGGCTTCATAATCTATCTTGGGGACACTTTCATGATATCGCCTCTTGTGGATTAGACGAAACAGATGCTCCAGTGGAAGTGCGCCAAGGCATGCTTTGAAGATTCCAGACTATCGTGAGGGTGAGCCAGCATTGCACATAACTGACTGGATTCACACAGATTCCACAGGAGTTCCTCCTGTTTGGGAGTGACCTACACTAACATTTCATGGTCACTACTCCCGACATTGAATTCGAGCGGGGACTGCCTGCGAGCATCGACGCAGAGAAGTCGATTCTCGGCGCTGTACTGCTCGACAACCACGCCTACAACGAGGCGGCGGAAAAGCTGCATGCTGATGATTTTGCGCTCGATTCGCACCGGCGCATCTTCAGCCGCATGGCAGAGCTGATTGACGCGGGCCGGGCAGTTGATATCGTCACGCTTTCAGAAGAACTGGCGAAGCGGAAGGAAGTTGAGGCGATTGGCGGCGTTGCTTATCTTGCCTCGCTGACGGAAGGACTGCCGCGACGGCCTTCGATTGAAGAGTATGTCCGCATCGTTAAGGACAAGTCGCTCTTAAGGCAGTTGATTAATATCTGCTCGACTGCGATTACGCGCGCAGCCGACCAGAGTGAAGAGGCGCTTGAAGTTCTGAATGCGGCTGAAAGCGGATTGCTTGAAGTCACAGAGCGCGGTATTACGCGCGGGTTTGCCAGCATTCCGGAGATTGTTCGCGATTCGTTTGGGACTATCGACAATCTTTACAAAGAAGGCCGCGAGGTCACTGGGCTCGCAACGCACTTCAATGATTTTGACCGCATGACCAGCGGTTTGCAGCAATCGGAGCTGATTATTATTGCGGCGCGTCCTTCGATGGGAAAAACTGCATGGGCCATCAACATTGCGCAGAATGCGGCTGTATATAGCGGGAAAGTGGTTGCCATCTTCTCGCTCGAAATGTCGAAGGAATCGCTGCTACGGCGCATGCTGGCATCACAGGCGCTGGTGGATTCGCAGAAGATTCAGAAAGGCTTTTTGCTGCGTGAGGACCAGCAAAAGCTGACGCACGCACTGGAGCAGCTTGCCGAGTCGAAGTGCTTTATCGATGACACGCCCGGCATTTCACTTACGGAAATGCGCGCCAAGGCACGGCGCCTGCGGCAGATGCACGGGGCGCTTGATCTGGTTGTTGTCGATTACCTGCAACTAATGACAGCGAGCGCAGGCGGTCCCGGGCAGAAGCGGTATGAAAACCGCACGCAGGAAGTGTCGGCGATTTCGCGTGGATTAAAGGCGCTGGCGAAGGAGTTGCAGGTGCCGGTCATTGCTCTTTCGCAGTTGAGCCGTGCTTCTGAACAGCGCGGCGGCGATAAGAAGCCGATGCTTTCTGATCTGCGCGAATCGGGATCAATCGAGCAGGATGCCGATGTGGTCGCCTTTATTCATCGCGAGGCGTATTACAACCGCGATGAGAATGGGCAGCCCGATCCGGAGACCGAGGGCAAGGCGGAGATCATTATCGCCAAGCAACGTAACGGCCCGACCGGGTCCGTACATCTTGCGTATCTTTCAAAATGCACCCGTTTTGAAAATCTTGCTTTCGGCGGTGACGGCGGAGAGTATTGATACCGTCATGAATTTTTTTATTAGCGGGATTATTGGGTTCTTTTGCGGTTTTGGTTTCGGAGTAGGTTGCGCGCTTGCGGTGATGTATTCCATCTATACGGGTGGGTATCGCAAGGCGATTGAGGATTCGCTGCGGGAGGACAAGCCGGAAAAGTATCGGCACTGGATGGCGAAGGCTCAGGCGAAGGCGGCGAAAACAACCTCATATTAGGTGCTGCGCGCCGAACATGGGCACCCCGCACCTCCTCTTGACGGCGTCCTCTTGTTTCTCTATACATTCCTTCGCTCTGTGGTCGACCCGATAATTCGCTCAGGAGGCAAAATTTATAGGGCATGCTGACAGTATGCCTACCTTGGTAACAAATTTTCCTGCTTGATTTCTTCTCAATACCTGTGCGAATATCACGCACCGCAGAAAATGCGGCGGTTATAAGATTTCATAATCCGTTTACGCGGGTGGTATTTATCAACAGATAACATCCTTCTTTCGCAGCATCTAAAGAACAAGAAACGGTGCGCGACATCGAAACACCATCGGAGAGATGAATGGCGCCCACCCCCTGCCATCCTCCACTCCGCCAGCCTCGATTACGAAGGAGATATGCATGCAGGTCTTTTGCCTCGCTACTTCTGAACGTGCCGATATTGAGTGCAGCATCTGCGGGCAGAGCTATGCGCTTTACTTTGAGCGCAAATCGCCTGAGGAACGCAGGGCTGCGATGCAGAAGGTCTTTGAAGCTCTGGAGCAACATCATCGGAATGGCGTAGAGGCGACGGTGCATCCGCAGAGGGCTTTCACCGTGCCTGAATGGCATGGTCCGGCGCATATGTCTGGCGCGGCGATTCTTGGCGGCGCGCCGCCCTGGGCCGCTTAGATTTCCAGTCACTCTGCTCTTACCGTTGCTGTGCAATGGATGGGGGCACCCAGATTCTGAGACAACAGCACTGGTTTTATAAAGAAAAACGCCATCCATTTGGATGGCGTTTTTCTTTATAACTTGAGGGCTGATTACTGATCGCGCTTCCAGTTCACCAGATCACCCAGTGTTGTGGTTGAGCTTGAGACCGGTTGCTTGTAGGCCTCCACATCGGCGCGGCTGGCTTCTTCGCCGACTGCGCGCAGGCTCAGGCCGACCTTCTTCTCATCCGGATTCATCTTGATGATTTTGAAGTCGTGCTCCTGGCCAACGTCGAGCTTTACGGGGACGCCATGGGTGTCGGTTGCTTCGGAGACGTGGCACAGACCCTCGACTCCTTCAGCAATTTCGACGAAAGCGCCGAACTGTGCCGTGCGCAGAACCTTGCCGTGGACAACATCGCCAACGCGGTGCTGCGCAAAGAAGGTTTCCCACACATCGGGTTGGAGCTGCTTGACTCCGAGCGAGAGACGGCGGTTTTCTGGCTCTACGCCGAGGACTACAGCGCGTACTTTCTCGCCCTTCTTCAGGACTTCAGAAGGATGCTTCACGCGCTTGGTCCAGCTGAGGTTACTGACGTGCACGAGGCCGTCGATACCATCTTCGATCTCGATGAAAGCCCCGAAATCGGTCAGGTTGCGGACCCGGCCTTCAACTGTCGTGCCTGCCGGATAACGCTCGACCAGATGCTCCCACGGATTCTCGAGGAGCTGCTTCATGCCCAGCGAGATACGGCGGTCGCCCGGATTGACAGCGAGAATGACGGTCTCGACTTCATCCCCCGGCTTGACCAGTTTCGACGGATGCTTCATCCGTTTCGACCAGGTCATTTCCGAGACGTGGACAAGGCCTTCGATGCCCTGCTCCAGTTCTACGAATGCGCCGTAATCAGTCACGCTCAGGACGCGGCCACGCACGCGTGCGCCGATCGGGTAACGCTCGACGGCATCAAGCCACGGATCAGGCGTGAGCTGCTTAAAGCCGAGCGAAACGCGCTGCTTTTCGCGGTCGAACTTGAGGACTTTGACCTGAATCTCATCGCTGACGTTCACCAGGTCGCGCGGATGTGTCAGGCGGCCCCAGGACATGTCGGTGATGTGCAGCAGGCCATCGATGCCACCGAGATCGACGAAGGCGCCGTAATCTGTCAGGTTTTTCACTGTTCCGGTAAGGATGCTGCCTTCTTCGAGGTGCTCCAGCGTTTGCGAGCGCTTGGTTGTCTGCTCTTCTTCGAGGATTTCCTTGCGGGAGACAACCACATTGCCGCGCTTCTTGTTCAGCTTGATGACGCGAATTTCAATCTGCTGGCCGATATATGCGTCGAGATTGCGTACTGGGCGGACTTCCACTTGTGAGCCCGGGAGAAATGCCTTGATTCCGATATCGACCGTCAGGCCACCCTTTACGCGCCCCAGAACCGTTCCGGTGAGATTGGTCTTCTCATTGGCGGCCTTCTCGATTGTGTCCCACACGCGGTGCCGCAGGGCCTTCTCGTAGCTCAGCAGGTAGCCGCCTTCGGCTTCCTCGCGCTCGATCACGACTTCAACGGCATCTCCTGGGTTGAGCTTCGGCTGACCTGCGTGGTCAACGACCTGCTCGATCGGGATCAGGCCTTCGGACTTCAATCCGACATCGACGACAACATGCTTATCGGTCAGCTTGATGACTGTGCCCGATACGATGTGCTGATCGTCAAACGCCTGTGCTGCTGCCTCTGCGGCCTGCTCGCGGTCAAAGGACTCAAGCACCGCGGCAAAGTCTTCCATGCTGTTCAGGTCCGGTTCTTCTTCGGAATGGACAGCTATAGAGTGTTCAGCAGGGGCGGGTTCGTCGGAAGAGACTTCCGGGTTATGGGTGGTTTCAAGGGACGGCTCGGCTTGCTCCGTCGCTGCTTCCAGCGTTGGGGTTTCAAGTTCGGTGTTCAGAGGGGTGCTCTCGGTTTGTTCAGAATTTAGGACGTCTGCCATAACAGCCAGCTCAATGGGATTCAGGGTCGGCGGCCCCGGCATTCCGCCATGCAAGGCTTACATACCTGCAGATTTCTTCGCTCACCCATTAGATTCAGGTTGATCAACGAAGATTCGGGAATCGTCACTCCTTAGCGCGCCGGGCTGCGCGGAAGATCTCAGAGGGTGGCGAAGCTGTGTCGGTGACACTCGCGTCGGTCTCCAGTTGGGAACATCCGCCAGGCAGGAACATGCAGGAGCGGCGATTTTAACAGGTCTATGTTGAATCCCGCGCACATAAGACCCTATAAAAAAATCATAGAACTCTGCGCTGGCAGTGTCAATTAAATCACCCTTAGATTCATGTATTTGCAATATGGCTGGCCGGAACGATTTATCTGGAACCATATGCGGTATCGATAATGCACTCGTTGTTGTGCAAGTGCTGCATTACGGCTCCGAGCAGATGGCGCAGACCGCGTCACCAAACTTCGCTATTTTTGCCGCGCCCATGCCGTCGACCGCCTGTAATTCTTCCTCTGTTCGCGGGCGTTCCGCTGCAATGGCGTGCAATGTGCGGTCAGAAAAAACGCAAAATGCAGGCTGGCCAAGTTTTCCAGCTTCTTCGCGTCTCCATGCGCGCAGCTTTTCTGCGAGAGCTGTGGCTTCAGGTGAGAGTGGAAGGTCGGCTTTAGGTTCTTTGCGCTTGCGTTCGCGCTTGGCTAGTTTTTCGGCAGGCTCAGCAACGCTGTCTCGCATCAGAATCGTGACTGGATCATCGTCCTGCGCCTCTTCGCCTTCGCGCGTCAGGCTGGCCTTTCGCCAGGGGATGTTGCGGCCATCCTTTTCGAAGCTGGTGTCTTCAATCTCAAGTAAACCTGCGCTGCTAATAGCTCCGAGAAGCTCCTCAAAATGATCGCGGGAGAACCGGTTGCCTCCGCATAATTCCTGATGCAGTTTGCCTGTGGACTTCGCGCCGGATCTGCGCAGTTCGCGAAATACGGCAAACATCAGTTCCCGCTCTTCGGAATTGAGCGGGCGAAAGCGCTGTGCGATTGCGCGCTCAGGAGAACAGACATCGCACTGGCCGCAGGCGCGGCGGCCATCATCCTCATCGCCAAAGTGGCGGACGAGCTGCGCCATGCGGCATTGATGCGATTCGGCGTAACGCATGACGCGGTCAAGCTGCACCATGCGCTGGTTTGCCTGTGAAAGATACGACTGACGCCAGCTCTTGCCGCCACGCGTTACATTGCCTTCGAAATCGACCAAAGCACCGCCGTGGGTCATCAACTTATCGAGTGCGGTTGCGAAGATTTCGTCGTTTAGTTTTTCCTTGAGCATTTCTGCGAGCTCATCTTTATGGTGCGGCCTGGGTTCGAGTTTGCGGAAAATGAGATCAAGTTCTTCGACGGGAGGGTAATCGCGCTCGTAGAAGAAATCATGCGTGCGGCGGTCAGCGTAGGAGTGCATCAGGATAGTCCGGCTGGGCTTGCCGTCCCGGCCTGCGCGGCCAATTTCCTGGTAGTACGCTTCGAGGCTTGCAGGCATGGCGGTGTGGATCACGGTACGGACATCGGGCTTATCGATGCCCATGCCAAAGGCGATGGTGGCGACAACGGTTTCTAACTTTCCAGCAAGGAATTCACGCTGCACGCGCTCGCGGTGATCCGGCTCAAGGCCGGCATGGTACGCCGCAGCTGAAAAGCTCACAGAAAGCTCCTGCGCCAGTAACTCTGCGTCTTTGCGCGTGGGCGCGTAGACGACGGCAGGGCGGTGCTCGGCAGACTTCAGCAGATTCAACGTCTGCTGTATTCGCTTTGGCTTTGAGACCTCGACGACTTCAATGGCGAGATTGTTGCGCCGGAATCCGTGAATGAAACGAGCGGGTTGATTAAGCTGCAGTTGCGTGATGATATCGTCCTGGACGATTGGTGTTGCAGTTGCCGTTAGCGCAATCACCGGAGCGGGACGCAGAGCAGGCAAATAACTGCCGAGAAGGCGGTAGTCGGGGCGAAAGTCGTGTCCCCATTGGGAAATGCAGTGCGCCTCATCAATCGCGATGAGAGCCGGCTTACGTTTTCCCAGCATTTCGGGAAATCCGGGGACTCGCAGGCGCTCCGGCGCGATAAATAGAAAGTTGAGTTTACCGCTCAGATATTCACGACAGACCTGCCGGGATATTTCACGGTCGAGTCCGGAATGGATGCGTGCAGCCCTGAGCCCCAAAGCGGTCAATTTCGCGGACTGGTCTTCCATGAGCGCGATCAGCGGGCTAATAACCAGCGCCGTTCCTCCGCGCGCAATGGCGGGAAGCTGATAACAGAGCGATTTTCCTGCTCCGGTGGGCATTACCAGCAACACATCACGGCCTTCGACTGCGGCGCGGCACACAGCTTCCTGGTTCGCGCGAAATGCTGGAAACCCGAAAGTGCGTTCGAGCAAGGCCGTAAGTTGCGCCGGTGACATGGCTTCAGTATAGGGTCGAGTCGATATACTCAATGCCTATGGACCATCTGTGGACACCGTGGCGCTACTCCTATGTCACTACTGCTGATACAGCCAAACGCCAGGGTGTGCCGGAAGAGCTGGCGGCGTGGCCGGGCGACACGGGCTGCGTCTTCTGCAACATGCTCGAAGCTGTCACATACGCAGAGGCCAACCGCATGCCGCGCGAGCAGGCCGAGAAGGCTGCACTGATTGTCGATCGCGGCGAAACGACGTTCGTCTGCCTCAACCGCTTTCCCTACACTTCCGGACATGTCATGGTCCTGCCCTACGCGCATGAAGGTTCGCTCGCGGCGCTGCCCGCCGAAACTGCTCACGAACTGATGGACAAGGCGCAGAATCTTGAGAAGATTCTTGGCAGAGTCTATAACCCAGGAGGGATCAACATGGGCCTGAATCTGGGCAAAGCTGCCGGGGCAGGTGTTGCGGGGCACCTGCATCTGCATGTTCTTCCTCGTTGGGCCGGAGATACAAACTTTATGACGGTCATAGGGGAGACGCGAGTGCTGCCGGAAGATTTAGAAACAACATGGCAGCGTGTTCGCGAAGGGTTTGCGAAGATGAGGAAAATAGGGGAGTAAGAAAACAGGGGTTGGAAGCGGCTCACAATAGACAACTCAGCTTCCCGGCAAAGAAAGAAGGCATCTCACTTTAGTGATAGAGGGAAATGTCGCATGAAAATCCACAGGAAATCAGAGCCGCACAATCAGGAAGAACATATTGCTGCGAAGCATAGGGCGCCTACGACGGTGCAGTCGACCCCGACACCAGTAGAGCCGGAAGAGGCAGCCTTGGCTGGAGTCAGCCGCTCACACCAACACCGGATCCTGAGACTGAACAGCGAAGGACGACAAGCACAGCGTCACCCGGAAACGCCCGCGGGAATACACTCGACCGGATCGTTTACGGGCGAAAACAAGAAAAAGTAGGTCTGGATTTAGTTCTCAGGGAAGAGGGTTTTGTCCGGCTCTTCCTGTTTCTCTTCGGTCTTCCAGTCCTCTGCCGTGAGTTCGCGCGTAACGGATTCGAGCATTCCGATCTCCGGCAACTCATCTTGTCCAATCTGGAGTTCATGTAATTTTCGCGCGTAGGTGAAAACACTCCCCCTGCCTTCAACGCATCCAACGAGGCTGTTGTAATGCTTCACCGCATTGCCAAGGGCTGTTCCCATCTTTGTGAAGTAGTCCTGCGCGGTTGCCAGCTTGTTATACAGGTTTTCGCCGACCTTCTGGATGGCCTGCGCATTTTTCGTGATTTCCATCTGCTGCCAGCCATAAGCAACTGCCTTGAGCAATGCAATGAGAGTGGTTGGCGTGGCCAGGATTACATTCGAAGTGCTGCCAAATTCGATCAGGCCCGGATCCTGCTCAAGAGCGGCGCTAAAGAGAACTTCGCTCGAAAGAAAACAAACTACGAAGTCAGGGCTGTCTTTGAATTGTTTCCAGTACGATTTTGCGGCAAGAGCTGCCAAATGCTCGCGGACTCGCCTGGCGTGTGCTGCCAGGTTCAGCTCACGAGTAGCTTCGTCCGGCGCGTTCATAGCCTCCAGGAACGCATCAAACGGTGTTTTTACGTCGATCACAATTGTGCGCTCATTGGGCAGATGAATCACGCAATCCGGACGGATGGAGTTTTCTTCGCCGCGAACAAAAACCTCTGTGTCGAATGAAGCGTGTTCCACCATTCCGGCGAATTCTATGCAGCGTTTCAGCTGCAATTCACCCCAGTTGCCCCGAACCTTCGGCGCTCGCAGGGCTGAGACAAGCTGCGAAGTCTCCCGCTTAAGGTCGGCCTGAGAGGTCTGCATGCCTTCGACCATCTGCTTTAGTGATTGGTATGCACCTTCGCGCTTGACTTCTAACTGCTGCGTATCCTTCTGTAGCTTATCCAGCGTCTCACGGACTGGTTTCAGCAGGTTTTCAATAGCCTGCTCTTTTTGCTCCAATTCGTTGCTCGCTGTTTGTTGTTGCTGGCCTAATTCCTGGCGTGCCAACTGCAAAAATGCCTGGCTGTTTTCATTCAGAACGCGCGACGCCGCGCTGCGGAAGCTCTCTTCGAGGGCCGCGCGCGCCTGTTTCAGTGATTCCTGCTCGGCAGTCAGACGCTCCTCTAAACGCGCTTTTTCTACGCCGAAAGATTCAGCTTTCTGGGTTGCCTGACGAAGTTGATCTTCGCGGTCAGCAAGCTGGGTGGCTACGGACTCGACAAGAGCAGACTTCGCGGCAATCTCGGAACGGGAGCTGAGATTGCGGATCCAATAGCCAATCGCTGTCCCCGCAAGGACAGCCAGAACAACAATTACCGCAATAGGGAGCATAGCGAATATACTCGCACTGAAACCCGATTTAATAAAAGCTGGACAGGCAGTGTTCATGTTTTGCGCGAAGCGCGTTTCGCTGGATGCGCAGTCCCCTTTACACTAGGAAGAGTGCTCAGTAGACTTGAGATTTCGGAGTGCGGTATTCGTGTGTTCCAGAGTGCGCCGCGCCCGGGAGAGTTTCATCTAAATTTTTTGCCTTATCGATGGATAGGAGAAACGCATGGCAGTTGAGGAAAAAGTAAAACAGATTATCGTCGAGCAGCTTCAGGTCGACGAAGCCGAGGTGACGCCCAGTGCATCGTTCCAGGAAGACCTGGGCGCAGACTCGCTCGACGTGGTCGAGCTGGTAATGCAGTTTGAAGAAGCGTTCGACCTCGAGATTCCTGACGAGGATGCTGAAAAGATCAAGACAGTGAAGGACGCGATCGATTACATCGAGAAGAACGCGAAAGGCGGCAAGTAGCTTTGCAACGGCGCGTAGTAGTCACGGGCATCGGGCTGTTGTGCGGAGTAGGCAACACAACGCCTGAGGTCTGGAACGGTTTGCTGGCAGGCAAGAGCGGCATGGGTCCCATTACCGCCTTCGATACAACGGGTTTTTCCGTCACTTTCGCGGCCGAGGTGAAGAACTTCGATCCACTGAACTTTGTGGATAAGAAGGAATCTCGCAAGATGGGACGCTTCATCCACTTTGCTCTTGCCGCTACGCAAGAGGCGATGGAGATGTCCGGCCTGAAGGTCACCGAAGAAATTGGAGACCGCGTCGGCGTGCACATCGGCTCCGGTATTGGCGGATTCGACGTGATCGAACGCGAGCACAATGCCATGTTGCAAGGCGGCCCGCGCAAGATTTCGCCCTTTTTCATTCCAGCTGCCATCATCAATCTTGCTGCGGGACAGGTAAGCATTCACTATGGCGCAAGAGGCCCGAATGAGGCCACTGCCACGGCTTGCACAACCAGCGCACATTCCATTGGCGATGCCTATCGCATCATTGAGCGTGGTGACGCTGACGTGATGATTGCCGGCGGAACAGAAGCCTCGATCACGCCCATGGGTGTGGGCGGATTTGCTGCGATGCGCGCTCTTTCTACGCGCAATGACGAACCGGAACGCGCCAGCCGTCCTTTCGACAAAGACCGCGATGGCTTTGTGGTAGGAGAAGGCGCAGGCATCCTCATTCTTGAAGAACTGGAGTTTGCAAAAGCTCGCGGCGCGAAGATTCTAGCTGAGATTATCGGGTATGGCATGAGCGCCGATGCTTATCACATCACCAGCATGGCTCCTGAAGGCGAAGGCTGCTACCGGGCAATGAACAACGCGGTAAAGAGCGCGCACATCAAGCCAGAGGATATCCAGTATGTGAACGCGCACGCCACGTCGACTCCGGTCGGCGACGTGCTCGAAAGCGCAGCCATGCAGAAGTTCTTCGGAGAGCGCGCAACCAGCGGCAAATTGCTCATTAGTTCAACCAAGTCTATGACCGGGCATCTGCTCGGCGGCGCTGGCGGTCTGGAAGCAGGTATCACGATCAAGGCGTTGACTGAACAGGTTGTTCCTCCAACCATTAACCTTGAAAACCTCGATCCAGAATGCAAGCTGAACTACGTTCCCAACAAGCCGCAGTCTGCGAAGATCGATATTGCGTTGTCGAATTCATTCGGATTCGGCGGCACCAACGGATCATTAATTTTCCGTCGTTGGAACTAGAGGGGATTGGTCGAAAAATAAAAAAGCCCGGAATTCCACCGGGCTTTTTTCATTTAGGCAGTTGTCTCCATGGCGCAAGCCTCAACCAGTTCAAGCAGCTCGGCTTCCGTATCGTGACGCTTAAATTCAAATGCAAGCTCTCTTGCCCGGTCGCGGCATCCCGAGCTGTCGAGAATCTCTCTCGCAGCTGTGCGCACAGCCTCTGGGTCCGCCTGATTGGTTCTGAGATCAATCCCTGCGCCCGACCACTGGACATGCGCCGACACTTCTTCCTTGTCTTCGGTCAACCCTGCCGAAACAATCGGAACGCCGTGCGACAGGGCCATGTTGACCGTGCCGTATCCTCCGTTGGTAATGAGCAAGTCCACCTGAGGCAGGACGAGATCGTACGGCAGGAATTGCGCGACACGTGCATTCGCAGGAATTTCTACGGGAATGGAATCACTCGGCTGCCCGCCCGTCGTCACCAGAACAATCAGGTCTTTTTCTTCCGCGAGAGCTGTCAGAGTTGGCCCGACCAGCTGCCCAAAGTCCCAGTTGGCAACGGTGCCCTGCGTGACCAGCACCAGCCGTTTTGACTCATCAAGTTCGTGCCACCACTCCGGAAGAGAGTACTGCGCCGGCGGCAGAGGCAGTGGGCCAATATATCGCACAGGAGAAGATGAGTGCGAGACAGCAGAGTATTGGAAGCTTTCGATTCCTGGATGAAGATAGAGATCGGGCAGAGTCGACATGGCTTCCAGCACGGGACAAGGAATCGCGCGGGAACCCATCTTGGCCAGTTCCTCATTAAACGCTGCCTGAACAGGTCGCAGCAAGACGCGTTCACGCTCGTCGTGTTCGGTTCGTAACCGCTCAGCGGATGCGTCTGCTTTGGGTGGCATGCTTTTCCCACTGCCCACGTTCAAGACTGAGATGCCCAGATGCGCAATCGCCGGGCGCTGTTCCCTCTGCCCTAGAAGCAGCGGCAGCGTTCCCCAGAACAGAGAATCAGTCACGATGAGGTGTGCAGAAAACTCACGCGCAGCCACCCTGAGCCCCGCAGTCTGGGCAGCAAGCGCTGGCATAAAGTAGTGCTGGAGATCAAAGGAAATCATCTCGATGCCAGGAGTTTTCTCCTGCCGTTCAGGGTGCATTTCAAAGTATTTGAGTGCATCGATGTCAGCTTCAGGGAGCAGGGGAACGCAGGGCATTCCTGCAGCTTCAACCATGGATTGCATCGCAGCGCCTGTCTGCACAAGTACTTCGTGATTGTGTTTCATCAGGATCCTACCCAGCCCGAGGATAGGATTCAGATGGCCGGGGACGGGTATGGAAGCAAGCAAAATCTTCATGTACGCAAAACACCGAAGGGCCGCAGATTATTCCCCAACTCGGTGTGCATGAAGATTCAATAGCCACATCTTCAAGGAGTGAAATCAAGTCCGGTGCGAAGCGCGTCCGCTTGGACGCCTGCCCTGAGCGAAGCCGAAGGGGCCAGCCCTATAGGCCGCCAGAAATGCATCCACCACATGCGTGGCCAGATCGGCAGGAATCTTTCCGCCGAAGCGCTTCATAAAGATGTGCCGGTAGACCATGGGTCCCAGCAGCAGCGCAACCGCAATATCGGTATTAATACTCTTCACCAGCTCGCCCTGCTCCTCGCCGCGCTTCAGTATTTCTTTGAGCTGTGTGCGCGACCGCTCCAGAACCCGTTCTCTCCATTGCCGGCCGAAGACCTGGTTTCGGGCTGAGTAGGCGATCAGGTGAGGCATGATGCGCTCTTTCATCTTGCGCCTGTGCTCGGCTGGCTGATAGTTCAATTGCGCAATTAAGTCAGCGCGGATGTCGCCTGAGTCAAAGACAGGCTGTTCTTCATCAAGTCCATGCAGGTAAACAAGCACTTCCAGGCATAGTGTGTCTTTGTCGCGCCAGTGCTTGTAGATAGTTGCCTTGCTGACGCCCGATGCTTCGGCGATCGCGTCCATGCTGGTTGCATCGATGCCGCGCTCCGCAAAGAGCTTGAGCGCGGCTTCCAGAACCTTTTGATGCGCAGCGGCGCTCTTTGTTCTTGCCATCGCTTACAACTGAATCTTCGAAAAGAGATATGCGCCAATCGCTAGAAATGCTGCTGCAATCAACGCGAGCACAGTGATGTCGAGCGCGAAACCGAAGTGCCATGTTCCAATCAGCGCGCCGCGCAGACCATCGATTCCGTAGGTCAGAGGATCAAGACGCGTAATAACGGTCATCAGCCAAGGCAGATTGGCAAGGGGATACAGTGTGCCGGACAGAAAGAAAATAGGCAGCACCATGAAGTTCATGATGATCTGAAAGCCCTGCATGTCTTTGATGATCGATCCGCAGGCCGTACCCAGCGCCGCAAAGACAATCGCGACCATGGCCATGAACACCATCGTCTGCGGAATCGCGGCCCAACTCTGCGGTCGGAATCCTGCGATTAAGCACACGGCAAAGACGAGACTCCCCTGAATCATGGACACGGTCGCGCCGCCCAGCGTACGCCCCAGCATGATCTGCATGCGCGACACCGGCGCGACCAGCGTTTCCTTTAGAAAGCCAAACTGGCGGTCCCAGAGAATTGCAATTCCTGAGAAGATCGACATGAAAAGCACCGACATGCCGACCACACCAGGCGCCATGAATTGCAAATAGCTTCCATGTCCGGCGCGCGCGAACACCGGGCCAAAGCCGAATCCGAGCGCCAGTAGATAGAGCACGGGCTGGCCCAGCGACGCAACGATCTGGACACGTGAGCGCACATAGCGTTTCAGTTCGCGCAGCCACAAAATATAGACCGCATTCATGCTTCTACCTCCTCCACATTCTGGCCATCACACGCATAGCGTCGGCGGAAGTTGCACTCTCGTCGCGCAGGGATTCCCCGGTGAGCGCGAGGAACGCGCCTTCAAGCGAGTCGCTGTTGGTGCTGGCCTTCAGCTCTGCTGCTGTTCCCTGCGCAACGATCTGGCCGTGGTCAATGATGGCGATGCGATGGGCTACGCGGTCGGCCTCATCCATATAGTGCGTGGTGAGGAAGACCGTTGTCCGCTCGGTTTCGTTCATGCGCTTCACATGAGTCCACAGCTGGTTGCGGCTCTGTGGGTCGAGCCCGAGCGTCGGCTCATCCAGGAACAGAATTTTCGGCGTATGTAGAAAGCCGCGAGCGATTTCCAGCCGCCGCTTCATGCCGCCTGAGAACTGTTTCACGTAATCGTCGCGGCGATCCCAGAGCTCGAAGAGCTTGAGCAGGGCCTCGATGCGCTCCGCGCGGACTTTGCGCGGGACGTGATACAGAACGCCATGCAACTCCATGTTTTCGTATGCGGTCTGCTCACCGTCGAGGCTGGGGTCCTGGAAAACTATTCCGAAGCGCTGCCGAGCATCTTTTTGTTGACGCGCTGGATTCAAGCCGTCAAGCTCAATTGTCCCGCTGGTGGGTTTGAGCAGGGTTGTCAGCATTTTGATTGTGGTTGTCTTGCCTGCTCCATTAGGGCCGAGGAAAGCGAAAATTTCTCCCTGGTTTACATCGAAGGAGATGTCTTTGACTGCGGTGAAGTCGCCAAAGGTCTTTACCAGATTCTGAGCACGGATCATGTTGGGATTCTCCGGTGAAACTATACTGAACGGTTCAGTTTAGTTTTGTCAAGGCTTATTATTCCCCGATTCTTTGTCATTAAGAAAATCTCCGAGATAGTTGATTTAGCCATGGTCGCTGAGATTTTCCTTCGCTGCACTGAATCAGAATGACGAATGAATACAGTTGTCTGCATTTGCCTCGACGCTAATTTGACGGTAATTCCACATGCTACAGCGTATTCTGAACGGAGGGGAGCAGTATGGCAGCAACAACCACCGCAAATCATACGTTGAGGTATGCGGGCAGCCGCCGTGCAAGCATTCCGTGGTATCTATGGTGCGCGGCGCTGGCAGTGACATCGGTAACCATCGGCGCGCACTGGGATGTTTCCTGGCACCGTTCCATTGGCCGCGACACGTTCTGGACACCCGCACACATGGCTATCTATGCGTGCGGCATTCTGGCGGCAATCTGCTGTGGCTATCTCATCCTGAATACGACTTTCCGCCGTCAGCCTGAATTTGTGGCGTCATCGGTAAGTGTCTTTGGCTTTCGCGCGCCACTCGGAGCCTTTCTTGCCGCATGGGGCGGAGTGGCGATGCTCACTTCCGCTCCATTTGATAACTGGTGGCATAACGCTTATGGACTGGATGTGAAGATCATCAGCCCGCCACACACGCTGCTGATGATGGGAATCTTTGCTGTCGACATCGGCGCGTTCTTCCTGATTGCTGCGGCCATGAACCGCGCGGAAAATGTGCTTTTCAAGAAATTGCAATGGCTGCTGCTCTATCTTGGCGGATTGATGATGGTGCTTACCATGTTCTTCCGCATGGAGTACACCTGGGATATCAAGCTGCACTCTTCTGGCGCGTACATTGCGGTTGCTATTGGTGTGCCCACTTACTTAACCATGTTCTGGTGGTGTTCGCGCAACCGCTGGGCTGCTACTACGATTACCGCGTTCTATACGATTTTTTTGATTGGGCTGGTTCTCATTCTCCCGCTCTTCCCTGCTGAGCCAAAACTAGGACCTGTGTATCAGCCAGTGCACCAGTTTATTCCGCCACTCTTTCCACTGCTGCTGGTGGTTCCTGCTTTCTTTATGGACCTGCTGCTGCAACGAACGCAGTCGTGGAAGCCGTGGTTCATCGCAATTGTCGCCGGACCGCTATTCGTGCTCTCCTTTGTTGCTGTGCAGTGGCCTTTCGCCAGTTTTCTTATGACGGATGCTGCAAAGAATCGCTTTTTCGGCGCTGGGTATCTGGATTACGGCACGCCTTCGTGGTCACACGCTGCCATGCGCCAGTTCTTCGAGCCGGAGCACGGCTTAATTCTTTGGAAAGGACTGGCCCTTGCCATGCTCTACGCATCGTTGAGCACTCTGATTGGAATAGCTCTGGGCAAGTGGATGAGAAAGGTGCAACGGTAGATGAAGTGGCCGAAGTGGAAGCTGTGGCTTGGTTGTTTCGTTGTTCTGCTTTGCGCTTTGCCTGCTCGCGCGCATGTCGGCAGTCCGGATGTCTATGCTGAGGGAACAGCGGGGCCATACAAACTGTTCGTAGTCGTGCGTCCTCCGCTTGTTATTCCTGGTGTGGCTGAAATTGAAGTGCGCACCAGCACTTCTGATGTGGACCGCATCACTATTGCGCCTATGCTGCTCACAGGCGATGCATCGAAGCATCCTCCTGTGCCTGACACGATGACGAAGTCCTCAAAGGACGCGCAATTCTTCACTGGGCATCTGTGGATTATGGCGGCCGGATCATGGCAGGTGCGCTTCGTCGTAAATGGAAGCCAGGGACAAGGTGTATTTTCAGTGCCTGTTCCCGCCACTGCAATGGGCACGCGCACCATGCAGCGCGGATTGGGCATTCTGCTTGCAGTGCTAGGCGTGATTTTAATCTTGGGCATGGTTGGCGTTATCGGCGCTGCCGCGCGCGAAGCGCAACTGAGGCCCGGAGAAGCTGTTCCGGCAATACGAAAGAAACGCGCCTATGTCGCCATGGCAGTTACATTTGTGCTGTTAGTGATGGCCGCTGTGCTTGGCGGCAAATGGTGGAGGGCTGAAGCGGCAGATTATTCCGCTTACATTTACAAACCGCTTACGATGAGTGTTTCATTGCAGTCGGGAAACGTTCTTAATCTTAAGCTCACGGATCCTGGATGGGTCCGTGCACGGAGGCTTAACGACTTCGTGCTTGACCACAACCATTTGATGCACCTGTACGCGATCCGCTGGCCCGCGATGGATGTGGTCTTTCACCTGCATCCAGACCAGACAGGTACAGGGAACTTTCAGCTTACGTTGCCCACGATGCCCGCAGGTACATATCATCTCTATGCTGACGTGGTTCATGCCAATGGATTTCCTGAGACGGTAGTGTCCACCATCACTGTGCCTGACATGCACGGACGCGCGCTCGCCGGGGATGATTCGAGCGGCACGGCAACTGCTCTGGGAACAGAAACCAGCACAGCCTACAAACTGCCCGATGGATACGCGATGACCTGGAAGCGTCCGGCAGCCCTTAAAGCGAACACTCCAGAAGACTTCACATTCGAATTGCTAGACCCGCAAGGGCAACCGCCAAAGGACATGGCGCTCTACATGGGGATGGCTGGACACGCGGCGTTCGTCAGGGCGGACGGTACTGTTTTTGCACACATACATCCTTCGGGCACTGTATCCATGGCAGCGCTGATGATGGCGCAGTCGCAGAATCCAGGAAGCCAGCAGATGACGGCTGATATGCCCGGGATGGATATGAGCGGTGGAGATGCGGTGTCGAATACCGTCAGCTTTCCATACGGCTTTCCCAAGCCCGGAGATTACCGCATCTTCGTACAGATGAAGCACGGAGATGTAATCGAGACAGGCACATTTGATGCAACAGTTGAATAATGTTCCAGACTACTGTGGCTTTGACGGTGGCTGTTGTTGCTGCTGGCTCCCTGAGCCGTTACCGATATCCTGCCCGTCAAATGTGATCTTCACCGACGAGCCAAACTGCTTGTAGTTGGCGTATTTCACGGTTTCCCGGATGTGCACCTCCTGGCTCAAGTAGCCGCTGCCGCCGGAGAAATGGAGCACTCCTTCACCGCGTGTATAGACCGGGAACCAATATTTGCCATCGACCTGTTCACGATAAGTGGTGAATGGCGGTGACAGATCCTCATGCCCCTTGCGCAGGTCGTCGGGCACGTTCTTGCCGTTGGTTACGACGATTTGCAGGTCTTTCTGGTCGATCCAGATGCGCCCCTGGAAGTACCGCTTGTTTTTTTCCATGACCTTGGGCTTTACATCAAAAGCGTATGTATCCACTTCATCGATCTTTTGCTTGCCTACATAGGTCAGGTCATATTCGGTGGCATCTTCTTTTGTGAGCACAAAAGGCAGCCGGTGTTCGATGTCCTGAAAATCGGCTGGGCTCATCATAATGCGCTGCAAGCTGCTTGCCGGCGCAAGTACGACTTTTTCATATCGCCTGCCGGTCGGATCGAAGGTGATATCTGTGACCTGATAATACTGGCCGTCAACCTTGCCGTCGTCGTCGATCGTCTCCACTTTTACGCTGCGCTCATAGGTGTAATTCCCCATGGCAGAGCGGAACTCCGATTCCTTGGCAGTGAAGTTGTCGATGATCTGCTGTGCAGGAACCGATGGCGCCGATGTGTCGAGCTTCCCAAAGCCCTGGTCCAAAGGCATAGACGTGTACGACACCTGCGCGAGCAAGGCCTTTCCTGCGAGCAAGCCAACAATCAGCAGCCCGAATGCAAGTACGCGGCGAACGTGGTGTGCGCGATTCATGGATTATGCTCCGCTTATTAGGATAGACGCGTAATGGGGCGAAAGAGCCGCGAAATTGACGCGCTGAAACGGAATTCTTGCCGCTATCAGTTTTTCGTTACATTGCAGCGGCTAAATGTGCCGTCGAAGATGCTTTACTTTCCAGACGTAGATCACTGGGTACTGAAGCCACAGAACCCGCAGTTTTGGTGCAAGATTATGAATGATTGAGTGGATCAGTGGACGAAGGATGTAATACATTCTATCGTCTGTGATACATTGCTAATATTATGAAGACAATAGTGCAGGCACGACTGGACGACGACTCGCGAATTGCGTTGGAGCGTCTGGTTGAACGTTTAGGTTGGAGTCCTTCCCGGGTCGTTCGTGAAGGGCTGCGGCTGATGACAGCTTGTTATGGTGCTCCGTCAGGAAAGAAAATTATAGGCTTGGGGCGGTTTGCTTCGGGCCATTCTGACCTTGGGTCGAACAAGAAACATCTGAAAGGTTTTGGACGGTGAAGCCGGTTCTTCTCGATACAGGCGTCGTAGTCGCACTGCTTGACCGAAGCGAAAAGCATCATACACAATGTGTTGCGGTGGTTGGGGAATTAACCCAACCGCTGGTAACTTGCGAAGCGGTAATTGCAGAGAGCTGCTATCTCCTGCAAGGAATTGCAGGAGCCGCGGAAGCTGTTCTTGAGAACGTAGAGCAAGGGATATTTCAATTGCCGTTTCAGCTTTCGCAATCAGCAAGCGTAGTCAAGACGATCATGCGCAAATACCGCGATATGCGTGCTGATTTAGCAGATGCATGTCTTATTCATCTTGCAGACATGTTGGACACAGGAAAGATTCTTACGCTGGACAGCGATTTTGCGGCTTATCGTTGGCGTCGAACACGTCATTTCGAACCCCTGGTTGCCCTGTAGGATTTATGCCATTTGGTCGAGAACCAAGGAAGAAGCAGCCGCTCGATGAAGCTGCGCTCTATGAATACGCCATCGGCGCACTGGGTCGCCGCATGCGCACTGTAGCTGAAGTGAAAAGGCTGATGCGCAATCGTGTGGAAGAAGGCGATAAAGGGAAAGCAAAAATTGATGCAGTCATCGCGCGTCTGAAAGAACAGCGTTATCTCAACGATACGAATTTCGCGGCAGAATACGCGCGTCTGCGGCAGGATAACTCAAGCTTCGGCAAGCGCCGCGTTCGCCAGGACCTGATCCAGAAAGGCGTGCACGCGAATGTGATTGCTCACACTCTTGATCCAGCCTACGAGAATGTGAATGAAGAAGAACTGGCACGTCAGCATCTTGCGCGCAAACGCGTCCGTAAGCCGGCAAATGAGAAAGAAGCTGCGCGCGTGATGCGGATGCTGATGCGCGCTGGATTCTCATCTAGTGTGATCTTCAAGATTCTTAAGAATTGGGATGTGGATGAGGAGACGCTCTCTGGGCTTGATTCGATCGAAGAAGATTAAGTCCAGATAAACAGTGTTTGTAGAGCGATAAAGCAAAGGCCGGAGTGATTTTGCCCCGGCCTTACGGCATTTGGAATGACAGCTTCGCGGATCACAACATAAAGCTGCTTCTACCACTTCACCATGATGGCAAAAGTAACTTTCTGTTCGTCGCGACGCATATCCGCCTGCCAGAGTTGCGTAAAGCCTGGAATGGCAGCGCAGGCTGCCTTGGCGGCAGCGATGTTGGCGGCGTACTCCTGTGAATAAGACAGGCCCGGCATCGAAGTATATCCAAGCCCGGAATCGACCGAACTGGTGCCATTGGTGCAGGTAAAATTCGAGGGGCTGCCAATGGACGAAGTTTGTGTGCCACCGGGAGGCGTCGAACCTCCCCGTCCGGCCCAGTACGGCACATTCGAGTGACGGTATCCATACTCCGTACGGAAAGTGATGAACTGACGCGGCATAAAGTCCCAGGTGATGGTGCCGTCTGTGGCATGAAAGGGCTGGCCTGGATTTTCCGGAAAATAAGCGGTGCCTGTGACAGCAGTCGCGCCGTTGATATTCGGTACGAGCACAAGATACCGCCCGGGGTTGTTAATCTGTCCGCCGCCCACAGTCAGCGCATAGCGATCTCTATTGAACCATGTGCGGTTATATGCCATCCATCCCAGGAAGCTCTGCTTGTGGTAAGGGGTGGCTGGTGTAGTCGCAGTCGCTGGAATGAAGATTTTATGGTTGGCCGAGCCGGTGCATGCTACTCCTGAACCGGATTCGCAGCCAGCATCGCCGGTAAGCGAGAAAGCCATCTTGCTGACACGATTCTCAGGATGGTCATAGTACTTTACTTCGATGCTGTTGTCGGTATGGAAACGCGTCCGTCCATGGATGCCGAGATCATCTTCGCCATAGCCATAGTTATTGCTGATGACGTTGATAAAGTTGGTCGGAGTCCACCTTACCTGTCCGCCAAGGCCGGGCTTGGTGTTGAACCGGGCGTAGGACTGCCATCCGTTGATGAACCAGGGCTCAAGCTTCAAATGCTGCGTCACGAAGAACTGGCCGCGAACGCCATTGAAAAACCACGGCGTGTTAGAGGACACAAATGACGGCTGATAAGCCCAGTTGTCGAAGTTGTAATAGCTGAAGAGGCCGATGTACGACATGAAGATGCCTGCATCAAGATTGATGCCGTGGAGCTTGTCCCAGTGGTAGCCGCCATAAGCCTCTGCCAGATAACGATAGGCCGTGTCCATGTTCCATTGTCCACGGCCGACGCTGGCGTCGTTGCGCGGCGTCGTCGCAGAGTACATTCCAAACTGCGTCATCAACCTTGCATGAACGTGGTCGATAAGCAAGTCGCCACCTACGCCAAACTGCTCCAACTGAACTTCCTGGGCGCGAAAGATTTCGCTCGATCCGTTGATGGTGTCGTCGGCCGGGTGATTCATGTCGAAGCTGTAATTGGTATCTACCCGAATCTCCGGCGTGAAATATTTTGTGCATAGCGGACAATCTTTTGTGCGTGAATTGCCGTTGAGCCACGTCCAGTCCGCGTCGGCAAACGGGGTTCTCCTATCCACAGTTGGCGCTGCAGCCTGTACCGGTTCGCTGGCGGCAGTGGAAACAACAGCAGGTGTGGTTGGCGCCATCGCGGCAGATGAAGCGCCAATAGCCAGCAATCCCTTCCGTGAGGCTTGCAACTGGGTTGCGGCGTCAGCAGGCATAGCGTTGCCCTTGACCCCGGGTTGTGCCTTCAACTGCGCTTCCAGCTCCTGAATGCGCGCGCGCATCGCTTCCAGTTCCTGCAGAATGGCTGCGTTGGTCGAGGCATTTGCGTTGCCGCCTGCATCTTCGCTGGCCGAGGCGGACTGACCCTGACTGGCAGCCGTCTGTGCTGATACAGGCAGCATTCCTGCACAAAGCAATACAGCAGCAGTCATTGCGCCGCGAATTTTCTCTTTTGGATAGCTGAGCATCATGTCCTCACTAAGTTGCGTTTGCGAGACAGACACAAGCCCATTACGCGCTTGGGGGTCGCAAACACTCAAGCCTATGCAAGCGGGTATAAGCAGGTAGTAAGGGTAACAAAAGGAATTCATAAGGATGGTTGGCTGCTTATTTTCTTATGTTTTGGGGACATATATAGCCTTGGCTGCCAGGCAGATCATTTTGTCATTCCGACCGTAGTGCAGCGGAGTGGAGGAAGCTGCAGTTTTTCTGGCATCGTCTCAAAGTCCGGTAAACTCAAGGTATGCAATCCAGTTCTGGTCCTAAAAAAAAGTGGAAAGGCTCGGATATCCGGGAAACCTTTCTGAAGTTTTTTGAGACGAAGGGGCATCGTCGCGTGCATTCGTCTTCTTTGGTTCCTGCCAGTGACCCCACGCTGCTCTTTACCAACGCGGGCATGAACCAGTTCAAAGACGTCTTTCTCGGGCTGGAACACCGCGATTATTCACGCGCTACGACTTCGCAGAAGTGCGTGCGCGCGGGCGGCAAGCACAACGATCTTGAAAATGTAGGTTTTACGCGCCGCCACCACACGTTTTTCGAGATGCTGGGCAACTTCAGCTTTGGCGACTATTTCAAGAAAGACGCCATCGCCTACGCATGGGAGCTTGTGACCTCACCGGAGTGGTTCTGCATTCCGAAGGACCGGCTTTACGTGACTATCTTCAAGGGCGAGAATGGCGTTCCTCGCGATGAAGAAGCCTACAATCTTTGGCTTGCTCAGGGAGTGCCCGCCAACCGTATCCACGAATACGGCAGCAAGGACAACTTCTGGCAGATGGGTGACACAGGCCCCTGCGGTCCCTGCTCGGAGATTTTCTACGACATGGGCATTGAGGCTTCGGAGACTGGCGAAGACAAGCCCTTTGGCCAGGACGATGCCCGCTACGTGGAGATATGGAACCTCGTCTTCATGCAGTTCGATCGCAACGCGCAGGGCGAGTTGAACCTGTTGCCCAAGCCTTCGATTGATACAGGCATGGGCCTTGAGCGCACCGCCGCTGTGCTGCAAGGAAAGATTTCGAACTTCGAAACAGACTTATTTACACCGCTGATTCAGAAGGCGGGCGAACTGACTTCGACGGAATATCAGGATGGCAATGCACCAACCGATGCTTCGCTACGCATCATTGCCGACCATGCCCGTGCTGGGACATTCCTCATTTCTGATGGAGTGCTTCCTGCGAACGAAGGACGCGGCTATGTGCTGCGCAAAATTCTTCGCCGCGGCATTCGGCACGGCCGTCTGCTTGGACAGGAAAAGCCCTTCATGCGCGACATGGTCTATGCCGTTCGCGATGAGATGCAGGATGCGTATCCGGAATTGAAGGAAAGCGCGGATCGTGTCGTGAAGGTGGTTGAGGCTGAGGAGCGGCAGTTTGCAAGAGTACTCGAACTTGGCTCGCGTCAATTGCAAGCCGCCATGCTGGAAGGCTCGCTCACAGGCGATAAGGCTTTCCATCTTTATGAAACATACGGCCTGCCCCTCGATTTCATGACGGATGCCGCGCGCGACGCTGGCATCCACTTCGATCTCGAAGGCTTCGAAAGAGCCCGCGCCGAAGAGCAGGCCCGCGCTCGCGCCTCATGGAAAGGTGGCGCAAAGCAGTCGGCCAGTCCTGCTTTCCGCGAACTGCCGAAGACTGACTTCGAAGGCTACCGCCAGCTAAAAGTCGAAGGGGCGGAAGTGCTCGCCATTATTAAGGATGGGCAGGGAGTGCAGACGGCGAATCCCGGAGATGCGGTTGAAGTCGTGCTTGACCACACCAGCTTTTACGCTGACTCGGGTGGTCAGATCGGCGATACGGGCTGGCTCTATTCTGACGATCACAACTCCGTTGTTGCTGATGTGAGCGGATGCACGAAACCAGTGCAGGGAGTCTTTGCACATAAGGCGATTCTGCGCCAGCCGCTCAAACTGGGCGACAAGGTGGACACGGTCGTAGACGGCAATTTCCGCGCATCTACGCGCCGTAATCATACGGGGACACATTTGCTTCATGCCGCGCTGCGTGAAGTCCTGGGGACACATGTGAAGCAGGCCGGATCGCTGGTTGAACCGAACCGTCTGCGCTTCGACTTCTCACACTTCACTTCGATCGCCGATGAAGAGCTGCAGGACATCGAAGACCTTATTAATAAGGAAGTCCTCAAAAACATCCGCGTCGAGACGCTTGAAGATGTTCCTATCGACGTCGCCATCAACGAGTACCACGCCATGGCGCTCTTCGGCGAAAAGTACGGCGAGAAGGTGCGTGTGGTGAAGATCGGCGACTTCTCGACCGAACTTTGCGGCGGCACGCATACGGGGGCTACGGGCGAAATCGGTGTTGTTAAGCTGCTCGGCGAGGGAAGTGTCTCATCAGGCGTACGCCGCGTCGAGGCGGTTACCGGATTTGGCGCGCTGAATGAATTTCGCCGCGACTTCGCGGTGGCGCAACTTGCTTCGCAATTCTCATCCAACGTGGAGTTGGCGCCTGCTGATGCCTTGAAGCAGAAACTCGGCGCGCAGGAAGAAGAGTTAAAAAAACTTCGCCGCGAACTGGAACAGATGCGCATGAAGTCTGCTGCCTCAGCAGTTTCGAATGCAGCCGATCAGGCCGTCGAAGTGAAGGGAATTAAGGTGCTCGCCCAGCGCGTCGATTCACTCGACCGAGGACAGATGCGCACGCTGGTTGACAACCTTCGTCAGAAGCTTGGCTCTGGTGTGGTCGTGCTTGGTTCGGCGCAGGAAGAAGGCAAGGTCGCACTGATTGTTGGCGTGACCAAAGACCTCACCGGAAAAGTGCAGGCTGGAAAGCTCGTCGGCCAGATTGCGAAGCTGGTCGGCGGATCTGGTGGCGGACGTCCCGACATGGCGGAGGCTGGTGGTAAGGATGCTAGTCAACTGGATGCCGCATTGAAGAGTGCTCCACAGGTAGTGGAGGAGTTAGCTGGGTAAAAAAGCTAAGAAGCGGGTGGCTAAAATCCGGATGGCGGTAATGCCTGTGTCGCTATCTGTGCTCTTAGCCATCCGCTTCTTAGCTCTATTCCGATTTCAATACCAATTTCCTCCTGTTTCTTTCTTGTTTCTTCCGTTGCTCACTCGCAACGCCACACCTATAATCAAGATGTCTCTGGGCGTGTGCCTCTGAAATTTGCTTATGTCGCACCCTTACCCCTCCGGAGGACGCACGCTTCTTCTGCGCATCAGCGCTTACCCGCTCCTTTTTGCTCTTTGCTTTTCCCCTGTCTTTGCGGCGCAGCACGCACCCTTGTCTCCTTATGAAAAGGCGCAGCGGCTGCGTGAGGCGTTAGAGGGCCGTCCTGAGCAGCAGCGGACGCGGCGTGATTATGAGCGTGTGATGGATGCGTATCGCGTGGTATATCACCGTGATCCGGCATCGCCGAAAGCCGACACGAGTGTTTCGGCAGTTGCCGATCTTCTTGCAGAACAAGGTCGCGTCTTTCAGGATGAAAAATCGCTGCAGGATGCGATCGGGCAGTATGAATTTTTGCGGAAGCAATATCCGGGCAGTCATCTTCGCTTCAGTGCATTGCTGACGGAAGGCGAAATCTATCGCCGTGATCTTGAAGACCGCGACAACGCCAAAGCGACCTTCCAGCAATTTCTTAAGCTCTATCCAAAAAGCCCTCTGGCTGATGAAGCGCGTGTGGAGTTGAGCAATATACATAAGGAAGAAGTTGCCGAAAAGCACGGCAAACGTCCCGGGCAGCGTACGCCTGCTCCGGTGGTTCAGGCCCAGGCTGCACCTGCGAATACTCCTGCCGCGGCTGTTCCAAAAACATCGGCACAGCAAAGTGCTCCGGCCGTTGCGCCCCCGCAGAAAACGCAAGCACAGACTGAGCAGCAGCCTATACCTGCGGCTCCTGCACAAACGCAGGAGTCCACAGTTGACCAGTCGAAGCTGAGCGAAGCCGCAATGAACGCTCTTCCTCCTCCGCGCAAAGGCAAGCTGTCTTTAGTGACCGGCATCCGCCACTGGTCGACACCTATATATACGCGTGTCGCCATCGACTTGCAGGATCAAGTGCAGTACGAGGCATCGCGCGTTCCCGGCCCTGATCGCATCTTTTTCGATCTGCATGGAGCAAAACTTGCTCCGGAACTGGTGGGCAAATCTTTTGATGTAACCGATGATGGATTTCTGAAACGTGTCCGCGCTGCTCAGTTCTCAAATGATGTGACGCGCGTTGTGCTCGATGTAAGCGACGTGAGCGAGTATTCGGCATTTCTGCTGCCGAATCCCTGGCGTCTGATCATTGATGTGCATGGCAGGAAGCCAGGCGCACAAGCTGCTCCATCCATTGCAGCGGTACAACATTCTGTGCAAACCGCGCCTCCTGTTCCTGCTCCGGCAAATACACCGTCCGCAACTCAAGCCTCTGCATACAAAAAGCAGCCACCTCCGCAACCGGCTGTGACCTTGCCGCAGCCTCAGCAGCGAACTTCAGCACCACAACAGTCTGCTGCTGACTCCGCTACGCCGGACTCATCACTCAAAGACATCGCGACGCTTGACCGCCAGCCGAATCGCGTAAAGGCGACAAAGCACCCGACTACGGCGCCGGTTGTCCAGTCGGTTGCAGGTACGAAGCCGGAGGAGCAGCCGAATGAGCTGGAAGCGGAGAACATTCCACCGCCCCCACCTGTGAAGAAGAGCAGCAAAACTGCGTTACCGACACCAGATTCGAGCACAAGCACAAACGCACCGCCCATTCATGAAGCGCAGCCTACTGCCGCCGGCGAGCGTTCCATGGTGCGTGCTCTTGGGCTGAAAATCGGCCGTATTGTCGTCGATGCAGGACACGGTGGCCATGACTCCGGCACGCTCGGGCCCGGAGGTATTGAAGAGAAGGATATCGTGCTTGATGTGGCCCTTCGCCTGGGCAAACTGCTCAAGCAGCGTCTCGGCGCAGACGTGATCTACACCCGTGACGACGATACATTCATTCCGCTCGAAACTCGCACAGCGATCGCGAACAAGGCGCAGGCTGACTTGTTTATTTCAGTCCATGCGAACTCCAGTTCCGATTCATCTGCACGTGGAGTCGAGACTTACTACCTGAACTTCACAACATCTGCCGACGCGCTCGAAGTAGCAGCTCGCGAAAACGCGGTTTCCGATCAGTCCATCCATCAGCTCTCTGACCTGGTGAAGAAGATCGCATTGCAGGACAAGATCAGCGAATCACGCGAATTTGCCGCTGATGTGCAGCAGAGTCTCTATTCCGGACTTGAAAGTGGAAACCCTGGCCTGAAAGACCGCGGCGTAAAGAAAGCTCCTTTCGTCGTGCTCATCGGAGCTAACATGCCGTCGATCCTCGCGGAAATTTCCTTCCTCACCAATCCTGACGATGCACATGAGCTGCGCGATCCAGAGTACCGCCAGCGCATTGCGGAATCTCTCTACCGCGGCGTCGCGCGCTATGCCAGCAGCCTGAGCGGAGTCCGGATTGCGCAGAGCAACCCGCGGCCCACCGGAAATTAAGAGAAAAACGGGGATTAGGGAAATAGGTGTAAACTCCTACCCTTTGCTGCACAAAGGATGAGGCACTCAGACGATAGATTTGCTCTGAATTTTGCAACTCTGCATACAAACGTCTACGGTGGTAGTCTCAAAAACAGGCAGTTATGTTGCGCCGTCTGTTTTTCATCGCGTTTATTTCCGTCCAGCTGTATGCGTACAAAGCCCCGGGTGTGTCTTCGCAGCCGCCACTATTGCCGGCTGAGTTTGCCGGATGGCGCCAGGCAGCGCCTACACAGCAGAGCACTGTTCCTGAAGCAGCCGACCAGGCAAATGCTGCTGTACTGCGCGAATACGGATTAGCGCAATTTGCAGCAGCCACTTATACGCAACCAGACAATAAGTTAAACGTGCGGGCAATTCGGTTTGAGGACGCAACCGGAGCGTACGGTGCATTCACCTTCTACCGGCGCCCAGGCATGCAAAAAGAGGATATTGGCGCAGAAGGCGCATTTGACGGTACGCACGTGCTCTTCTGGGATGGTGCGACGCTGGTGGATGCGACCTTCGACCATCTCACTGCGATGTCTGCGGCGCAGCTGCGGGAACTTGCGGGAAATTTGCCACAGCCCGGAGGCCCTAGCGCCATTCCTCCGCCACTTCCGAAGTATCTTCCGGCAACATCGCTCGACCCCACCAGTATTCGCTACGCGGTTGGGGCAGAATCCTATGCGCGCAGCGGAGGTGTGCTTCCACCAGGAATCGTCGGATTTGACCGTGATGCCGAAGCAGTGACGGCAAGGTATTCTTCCTCGAGCGGCGGCGGCACGCTTACGCTCCTGATGTATCCTACGCCGCAGCTTGCCATTGGCCGTGAGAAGGCGATTCAGGCGTTGTTTAAGGCGGGCAACACACCGCAGGCCGCATGGCCGCAGTCACTTGCTCAGAGTGCGCCAGACAGCCTGCTGGTTCGCCGCAGCGGGCCAATCGTCGCTGTTACCAGCGGAAATTTTTCTGCGAATGAGGCGCGTGAGCTTCTCGATGCAGTGAATTACAGCGCAAATGTGACATGGGATCACCCGGAAGGTTATGTAAGCGAGGCGTCGAAGACAGCGCGGCTTCTACTAGGCATTGCTGCACTTACTGGCATACTCGGAGGCGCCGCCATCATCATGGGATTCTTTTTTGGCGGCGGACGAGCGCTGGTTCGGCGGATGCGCGGCAACCTCCCTCATCGCTGAACGATGAACAATTCATCAGCCTCAAGTTGAAATAGTAGTTTCCTCTGCCAGTTGTCTGAATTGCATCATAAGTAGTGCATATCCAAGCTAATCATCACAAAATAAAAAAGTTAGATTGCAGCGCGCGCCTATTTAGTGAACAAAAAGCAAAGAAAAGATTTTGGCTTCCCGGTTAAACCTGCACCCGTAATTTATTGATTTTTAATTATTTATATCTTTAGGGATTTTGCCTTGACACCCCTCCGGCGCACCCATAGTATTTCGCCAGAAAGTTCTGATGGTTTTGCCTCCGTTGGAACTATTCTCCCTAAACGAAGGAAGCCGCCCTGTTGCCGGGCGGCTTCTTTCATTTTCTAGCACTTCTAGTACGCTGGGATACAAGTCAGGGTTCTACGAAGGTCCCACGACAATAACGGAACATTTCCCCGCGGCGGGAGCCGGGCGTAGCTTCAGCTCCTCTGACACGTCGTCGGTTCTCGTAGTGTATTCCGCCGCTATCAAATAGGCGCGATTCTCAGATGTGTCGATGGCGAGCACATGCGACCCAGGCAAAATGTCGAGGCGTTGGCGGACGGTGTAGTGCTCCGGATCTTCCTGCTGAATGACAATAAGGCCGCCTCCACCGTCAGCGACGAAAAGCAGCTTTCTCTGCGCATCGAAGGCCACTGTTCCGGGACCCCCTCCCGGCAGCTCTATGGTGGCAGCAAGAGCACCATTGTCGGTGCGCACAATAGTTAACGTGCGGTTTTCGCACAGCGCAAATAAGAGCTTATTTTTTGCATCGATTGCCAGTCCTGTGGGTGCCTGGCAGGCGGGAAGCTCCCATGTGGACATATCTCTTCCACTTTTAGCGTCGATGCGTATCAACTGATTCTTGTCTTCGATCAAAACGAAAATATTCCCTGTGCCGTCGACTATAGCCCCCGCCGGAAATCCTGGAAGCCTTAGAACAGAAGCCACCTGATTGGACTTTGTCTGCACGAGTGTCGCGTTTTGATCGCGGCGGCTGAAGACAGCAACTGTCTTCGTTCCAGGCTCGAAAACAACAGCATCTGGATTTCTTCCAGTTGAGATCGACGTGACGAGTTTTCCGGTTGCGCGTTCGAAAACGCGTACGAAGCCGGCTTTGCCGTCGGTAACGTCAGTTACATAGACATATCTGCCTGGAGGGACAAGCGCTACGCTTCTTGCATCCACAAGACCGTTTATTTCACTAAGCTCTTTGCCGGTCGATGTATCGATCACGGCCACCCGATCGGTGCGTGGAACATAGAGCTGGTGTGAGGCCGTGTCTACAAACAGCGATCCCCATCCTCCTGCGCCGCTCAGAGGCCATTTCTGCTGAATGCTATAAGGATTTTGCGATGCAGAAGACTCAGCAATGATGAGGTGGTTGTCCTGCAGAAAGAAGCACGTTACGTAAACGACGAGAAGGATCGGAAGTTTTAACCTCATACAACCTTAAACAAACATACTTTGATTTACAGAATGAAAAAATGCATCCGCAGCCAGACTTGGATCTGGCGCGGATGCGTGTAGTGATAGGCGATGCGGTCATTTCGTGTCAAAACCTGAATGCTCCGCTCAGGTCGCTTAATGCCGGGCTGTTTGTTGGAACGTATGGATCGCCTTTCCGCGTCTTTGGATTCGGCAGGTTATCGCGGCTGCGGTCTGTCAGTGGCTTCAGATCCCAGTTCTTTTCGATGAATTTGATGAGCGAAACATGGTCACCATACTCATGGTCAACGATGCCGCCCTTGGAGTACGGGGAGACAACGATGAGAGGAATACGGGTTCCATCGCCGAAGAAGTCTACAGGCTGGATGTAGCCAGAGTCATAGTAACCGCCGCCCTCGTCAAAGGTGATGAAGATGGCGGTGCTTTCCCAGAGTTTTGGATGCGCCTGGACCTGGTCAACGATCTTCTTCACAAAGCCCTCAAAGAGATCGATCTTCGAAGAAGCCGGGTGGCCGTCATTAAAGCCGCTTGGTTTCACGATGGACACAGCAGGAAGCTGTTCCGTATCGATGTCCTCGTAGAGTCCTGTAGTGTCATTGATATGAGCTTCGCGCATGGCGGGGTTGCTCATAATATCGGTGGCGTACTGGAAGGGATTGCAGATGTTGCAGTAGCGGTCATAGGTGTTTGCGCCTGTCGGGTCGGTTACATAAAGGTCCCAACCTTCTCCGTAGTACTTGAAGGAGATGTTTTTCTCCAACAGCGCATCGCCAATGTGCCGCACCGAGGTCGGCGGGATAGTGAACGGCGAATATTGGCTGGCTAGCGTTCCGTCACCGTTGTATCCAGGATTGTAGTTGTTGACCAGGTAGTAGTGGGTGGACTGGCAATTCGGTTCGACAGGACGATTGAGCGATTGCAGATAATTCACGATAGCGGGTACGCCCGGCTGGCTGAGATCAGCGC
>DATAQW010000401.1:0-3429 GCA_036264445.1 Pseudacidobacterium sp. | reverse complement strand
TCCGCTTCGCCGCAAACAGCAAGATCCGGTTCACGGTTAATCATCAACGCCAGCCCTTGCCGCAGAAGAGGATGGTCGTCCACCACAAAGACATTCTTCTTTTTCGACTTGGTGCCACTCTGCGACCTTTGAGTGTTCGCCGTCCGAGCGCTATGCATCATCCTTCACCGGGAAACTACAAATCACATCCGTTCCGCGATTCGACCCTCGCCGAATCTCAAGAGCTCCGCCAATCATGCCTGCCCGGTAGTTCATAATGTGCAGCCCCATGCCGTGAGTTGACGCGCGGTTCTCCATAATGCCCTTGCCGTTATCTCTGATTGTCAACCGACCTCGTCCCTGTTCGGCAATCAATTGAATCAGAATTTCCCGTGCGTCTCCGTGCTTGATCGCGTTGTTCACCGCCTCCTGGGCAATGTGATACAGATGCGTGGCCATGGTTACATTGTGAATGAGAACCGGAGTTGCACATTCGAAACGGCATGATACTCCAAAGAGGTCTTCGACTTCAGCCGCCCATAGCTGCAATGCGGACATAAGACCCTGCGCATCCGACAGAACGGGGAGCAATCCCCTCGCCAGTTCACGAGTCTTGTAGATGGCTTCATTAACGAGCTTCACGATCTTAGCCGCTTCATTGCTCTCTGCTCTCTTCTGTTCGGCCAGCTTTGCTTCGTGCACCTTTGCCATAAACGCGATCCCGGTCAGGTGCTGGCCAAGACCATCATGCAGGTCCTGCCCGATGCGTCGCTGTTCCCGTGCGCTGATCTCGAGAATCGCTTTTTCCAGATGCTTTCGTTCGGTAATATCGATGCCGGTGGCAATGATGTAATTTGACGTCTCTCCGGTGCCGGGAAGCAGCGTGCTCGTCCACGCAATCAGCCGCTGGTCTCCGTGCCGGGTCACCCAGCAGCTCCGATAGTCCTGAGGAAGAAGATCAGTGCGCAGCACCTCGAAGATGGCGTGGAAACGATCCGCTTCTTCAGGTAGGAGAAACACGTCCCAGATACACTTGCCTTGCACTTCCTCCTTCGAATATCCAGTCGTGAGCTCGCAGGCCGGGTTGAACCGCAGTATGCGTCCCTGGTCATCAAGAACGACGACCAGCGCTCCCACCGTATCTAAGATCGCCGATACGAAGTTGCGTTCTTCCTGCAACTCCTCTTCAATGCGCTTCATGTCCGAGATATCGAACGCGACGCCATGAATGAACCACGGCTGGCCATCTTCGCGCCGCATCATGCGTGCGTCGCAATGAAACCATATAACACGGCCATCGCGCGCAATCACGCGATACGCAGATCGCAGCGGTTTGCCGGAGAGAAACATCTCGGCGGCTTCCAGACTCCAACGCTGCTTGTCATCCGGATGAATGTGCTCATACCAACGGACGGGGTCCTCCAGCCATTCCTCGCGTGAATACCCGAGAACAGCCTCGATCTCCGGGCTCACATACGCTTCGCTGATCCCGCGGTCGAGATACGCCATGAAAACGACTGCCGGGATTTGCTCCAGCAAAGCGCGATATTTGGCTTCATGATTTGGCGCGCGTGTATCGGCGGTTGGCTCCGCTTCGTCTGTCTTGTTGAAATAGTCTCCGTCGCCAGGACCGATCTCCTGGTTGGCGAAAACACTGGCGAGATCGAGAAGGACGGCCTCTGCATCAGAGATATTCGGTAGCTCTTCGTCGGGATCGATGAACTTCTTTTTGCTGCTGATCCTCTTTTTGTCCGCTCTCACAAACGAAGACATTTCTCACTCCACGCGCCGCACGCTCAATCGTATGTCTCTAGCCATGAGGAGTCGTCCGCGATTCATTCTGGTTGCCCGGCACGCGCCGCTTTTGCCGCCAGCTTGGCACTTTGTTGAGGGACGCCTGTGTGAAGCGGCGCAACGCATGGATCGCCCGCCCATAAGTCTGAACCGCCGCAGACGACAGCAGCGACCCGGGTGGCTGATTCATAAACGGCATAAATTTGTCAGGAAATCCCGGCATCGTGCACCCAATGCAGATGCCGCCCACGTTGGGGCAACCGCCGATGCCTGCCATCCAGCCGCGCTTCCCCACATTGCATTGCACTACCGGCCCCCAGCAACCCAGCTTCACGATGCACAACGGCGATCCATACTCTTCGGCAAACTGTGCCTGCTCGTAGTAGCCTCCGCGATCACAACCCTCGTGCACCGTGCTTCCAAACAACCATGTCGGCCGCAGCGCATCATCCAGCGGAATCATGGGTGCTCGCCCTGCCGCCATGTTGAGCAGGTATAGCAGCGTTTCCATGAAGTTGTCGGGCTGAACAGGGCAGCCTGGCACGCAGACGATGGGGATCCCCCCTTTCGAACGCCACTGCCAGCCAAGGTAGTCAGGCAGCCCCATGCATCCGGTCGGATTGCCTTCCATCGCATGAATTCCGCCATAGGTCGCGCAGGTTCCCGCGGCAATGACTGCCCACGCCTTTGGAGCCAGGCGATCGATCCATTCACAGGTTGTAATAGGCTGGCCGGTCTCCTGGTCGGTGCCAAAGGAAGCCCAGTAGCCCTCCTTCTTATTGTTTTCATCCGGAATCGAGCCCTCGATTACGAGAATGAAGGGATTCGATTTTCCCTCAGCCGCCAGATGAAAGCGCCGCATGAAGTCGTCTCCAACCGCATGCGCGAGAAAAGGATTATGGAAATGTACTTTGGGAATCCAAGGCAGCGCCCCGAGAACGATGTCCTCAATGCTGGGCTGCGTAGCTCCGGTCATGGCAATCGTGTCGCCATCGCACCCTAGTCCCGCCGTGATCCACAGAACGTCTATTTCATTGATGGGTGTCGACTTGCGATCCGAGCGGCGAGCTGATGCCATGATGAAGTTGACGCCTTTCCTTGCAGAACTTGTGTTCGCAGAAAAAGTTACGCGTCCATCTTGTGCTCCCAGCATGATTTACGCAAGGCTGCTCGGCTGATGTTTCGCGAAAGCGTCCTATTCAATGATTTTTGCCGGAACCAGTCGAAGTCAGCCGTAGAGGAAGCCCCAGTCAAACTACATGCACCGCATTCTGAGGTAGCGACGGATATCCGGAGCCATTGCGATCAGCAGCGTAACCATGCCCAGCGAACCCAACGCCAGAATTGTTTTCTTCATTTATTTCACCTCGTATTGCAAAATCTCACGCTGGTAGGATGCGACGCGAATGATTGGCATCGCACATATTCGCAAATCTTTCTTCAATCTTGCGGTGCGGCATCGGCGTTGCATTGTTTTCATTTACGGTTTGGGACATAGCCAATCCCTCCGGCCTGTTGGCTATTGAGGTGGGCTTCAAGTTTAGCGGAAGCTGGGACATGCGCGAGGGGAGCATTATCAATAGAGCGATATGGATTTCTCGCATGCTCTCATCAGCTGCGTCCATAGGAAGCGTTCCCGTCAGCATAAGTAGTAGT
>DATAQW010000400.1:0-8440 GCA_036264445.1 Pseudacidobacterium sp. | reverse complement strand
GTAACGTCACCCTCAACCGCCAGTTCAGCGGCTCGCCATGCATTCGGGGGCAGAGCTGGGGATCGGACGACCGCGGCATCTGGGTCGACCGCGGCTGTCGCGCCGAGTTCACGATAGATGGCAACCGGGGGGGCCGCCCGGGAAACCGTGGCAGCCCAGGCCAGACCTTTACCTGCTCGTCCAGCAACAACCGCCGCAACTGGTGCGGCTTCCCGCGCCGTAACGTCACCCTCAACCGCCAGTTCAGCGGCTCGCCATGCATTCGGGGGCAGAGCTGGGGATCGGACGACCGCGGCATCTGGGTCGACCGCGGCTGTCGCGCCGAGTTCCTGCTGCGATAGCGAATGAAGCGGATATCAACTAATGAGACCTGATGCTGATAGCGGATGCCCCACTCATAGGTGAGTCACCATGAATGCGGCCCGCCTCCAAACGCCCTATCCGTACTACCTCCAGAATTGCGCCGCGCTACTAGTCTTCAAAAATGTGCTTCCCGGAACTTGCTCTCAAGGCCTATCTCAATTGCGTGCCATGCATGGGTACCGCATCTAGTCCAGCTTCTGAGTATCCTTCCTCTTAACAAATCCTTTAGAAACCGCCTACTCATCCTTTACGGCCACCGATTTTGAATAAGAACAGCCGGCAAAACCGGCGGAGGAATCATGAGCGCATTTCGTACTTGCAGACCTTTACTCGTCGACGCGGAACAGTGTACTGAAAACAAGACTATCGCTACCGATACAGGCTTTTGCAACGTGCAGCGTGGTGACTGGATCGTTCGCGGTGAAAACGGCGAATGCTATGTGCTGGATGACGCATTTTTCCAACGCACCTTCTCGCCGATACAAAACTATCCATGGGAGAACAGTCATGAGGAAGGCCGCAGTTACGGCGCGTAATTTTTTTGTGCCAAAGGCGCGTATCTCTGGACGCGCAGTCCTTACAATGCGGATATATGGCAACGCAAAACCTGTCCGCTGAAGAACGCGCAAAACGCATCAAGCTCATTATTTTTGACGTAGACGGAGTACTAACCGACGGCGGTATCTGGATCTTCCCTGCACCGGCCCCCAGCCACACTACCGCCGCGCATGCGCAGGAGATGGAGAGCAAAGGCGGCTACGCCATCCATTCCGCAAACATGGTTGAGGCCAAAGGCTTCAACGCGCACGACGGCTCCGGCGTTTCTCTCGCACGCATTGGCGGCATGAAATGCGGCATCATCACCAAGCGAATCTCAGAAACTGTTGCGCTGCGAGCACGCGATCTCCGACTCGAATATGTCTATATGGGTCAGGCTTTCAAGATGAAGGCAGTTCGCGAAATCATGGAGAAGGAGTCGATCACGCTTGAAGAAATCGCGTATGTTGGCGATGACGTGATCGATTTGCCGGTGATGCGTGAGGTTGGGCTTGCTATCGCCGTTGCCGACGCTCGCAAACAAGTCAAAGACGCCGCGCACTACATCACGCCCAATCCGGGTGGACACGGCGCAGGCCGCGATGCCGTTGATTTCATCCTGGAAGCAAAGGGGATTCTTAATGAGTGCATTGAAAAATACATCGACGAGCGCAACCCCATTGCAAAAAGCATGGATATAGGACAAGGTGGAATGTAGGACCAGCCGTCCAGGCAGACGCGCGCTTTAGCGCGCCAATCTTGCTACCTCAAACTGATCCGGCCTCCAATTATTTCCGGGCCAAACTATTGGGAACAACTGCAATTAGAGGCAAGATATTTGCTTTCAATAAGAAAACCCGCCCGGATTGGCGGGTTTTCTTGTTATGTATCAAAGGGTGCAAGCTATGCCTTAGCAGCGTCCACTTTCTCTGTATCCAGGCCAAGTTCTTCAAAGGCCTTCTGTGCGCGCTTAGCGTCGAATTTGCCGTCGCGTGCCAGCTTCGAAAGCGTAGCCGCCACAATCGACTCAGCATTCACTTCGAAATGACGGCGCAGATACTCACGGTTGTCGCTGCGACCAAAGCCGTCAGTACCCAGCGTTACAAGACGGCCCGTAAGCCATGGAGAAAGCTGGTCCGGAACAACCTTCATGTAGTCAGAAGCAGCAATAATCGGCCCCTTCGCACCCTTCAGGGCTTGCAGAATATATGGCGTCTTCTCGGTTGCCGCAGGGTGCAAGCGGTTCCAGCGTTCAATGGCCAGTGCATCGCGGCGCAGCTCGTTATAACTGGTCACGCTCCAGACATCGGTCTGCACACCGTATTTCTCAGCCAGAATCTGCTGTGCACGCAACGTTTCATTCAGGATCGGACCGCTGCCAAACAATTGAGCATCGGCTTTACCCTTGATCGCAGACTTAAACTTGTATACGCCGCGCAGAATGCCTTCGCGCACACCCTCAGGCATTTCGGGCATGGCATAGTCTTCGTTGTACATGGTGATGTAGTAGAAGACCTGTTCATTCTCCTGATACATGCGGCGGATGCCGTCCTGCAGGATCACAGCTAGCTCATAAATATAAGCAGGATCGTAACTCAGGCAAGTAGGCACAGTACTCACCAGCACATGGCTGTGACCGTCCTGGTGCTGGAGGCCCTCACCGAGCATCGTGGTGCGCCCGGCAGTGCCGCCCATCAGGAAGCCCTTGCCGCGCGAATCCGCAAACGCCCAAACCATGTCGCCGACGCGTTGGAATCCGAACATTGAGTAGTACATGTAGAACGGAATCGTAGGCGTACGGTAGTTAGAGTACGCAGTTCCGGCTGCCGTGAATGAAGCCATCGATCCAGCTTCGGTAATTCCCTCTTCCAGAATCTGTCCGTCCTGCTCTTCGCGGTAGTAGAGCAGCATGTCAAGATCATGCGGCTTGTATTTCTGCCCTTCACTGGCGTAGATGCCCACCTGGCGAATCGCTGACTCCAGACCGAATGTACGACCCTCATCAGGAACGATGGGCACAATCAGCTTGCCGATCTCCGGGTCTTTCAGCAGATGGCGCAGGATGCTGACAAATCCCATCGTTGTGGAAACGGCGCGGCCTTTCGATCCTGCAATCCATTCACCAAAGTAATCCAGTTCGGGAGCCTTAAATTTCAACTCGGGCACTTCACGCTTCGGCATGTATCCGCCGAGCTCCTTGCGGCGCTCATGCATGTACCGAAGCTCCGGCGCATCGTCCGCTGGCTTATATGGAGTGCCATGCTTTGCTGCTTCTTCAGGCACCGGGATATCGAAGCGTTTCACGAATGTGGTCAGCGCCTCGTCGGTCATCTTCTTTTCCTGATGGGCCGCGTTGCGGGCTTCCGTGGTGCCCATGCCGTAACCTTTCACAGTCTTGGCAAGAATCACCGTCGGGCCACCGCGATGCTCCACTGCCCGCTTATAGGCGTTGTAAATCTTCACTGGATCGTGTCCGCCGCGATGCAACCGCGCAAGCTGCTCATCCGTCATATCGCTGACCAACTCCAGCAGTTCCGGATATTTTCCAAAGAACTCCTGCCGCAGATAAGCGCCGCCCTTGGCCTTGAACGCCTGGTATTCGCCGTCCACGCACTCTTCCATGCGCTTCAGAAGAAGACCCTTGTGGTCGCGCTCAAACAGAGCATCCCAGTCCGATCCCCAGATGACCTTGATGACATTCCATCCAGCACCGCGGAAGACGCCTTCGAGCTCATCGATAATGCGCTTATTGCCGCGCACTGGGCCGTCGAGACGCTGAAGGTTGCAGTTAACGACAAAGACCAGGTTGTCGAGCTTTTCACGCGAAGCAACAGTGATCGCGCCCAGCGTATCGACCTCGTCCGTCTCGCCATCGCCAACAAACGCCCATACTTTGCGCGGTGTCTTCTCAATCAGCTTACGATTTTCGAGATAGCGCATGAACCGCGCCTGATATATGGCATTCAGCGGTCCTATACCCATGGAAACTGTCGGAAACCGCCAGAAATTTGGCATGAGCCACGGATGCGGATAGGACGACAATCCCGGCTTCTCGCGCAACTCATGGCGGAAGTTCTTGAGATGATCATCGTTCAGGCGGCCTTCGAGATAAGCACGTGCATACACGCCCGGAGAAGCATGTCCCTGAAAGTAAACAAAATCACCCGGCTGGTCGCCGTAGCTGGCATGGAAGAAGTGGTTGAAGCCAACCTCAAGCAGAGTGGCCAGCGACGAATACGTCGAGATGTGCCCGCCGATGCCAGAGTCTTTCTTGTTCTGACCATGCACCATCGCCATCGCGTTCCAGCGGAGCAGGCTCTCAACGCGGCGCTCCATCTGGCGGTCGCCCGGATACGGCACTTCATCATGTTTGGGAATGGTATTAAGGTAGGGAGTTCGAATTTCACTTGGGGTATTGATGCCAGCTTCGCGTGCTCGCTGCCGTAACGCGCCCAGCAGCTCTGCCGCCTGTTCAGGGCCTTCGTCGACCACAATCTGATCGAAGGCCTCAATCCACTCCGCAACTTCTTCCGTAATATCCGCCTGCGCGGGAACTGCCAGTTTGGTAGCCATAGAATTCATTTCTGCACAGCAAAAATTGCGCTCCACTCGTGATCTAAAAAGATCATTTGTGGCGATGACCGGCGCGCTGTATACGCATTTAATTTTCGCAGAATATCCAGCAGGGTGCTAGTTGCCTCGATACATGGAAATTCCGTGTCTTCGCAACCGGTATGTCAAACTAACCTGGAACAGGCTTCATGCGAGATATAAAAATGCTTCGGACATATAAATTTCTCAAAATGCTCTGCTGCCCCGTCTTGCTGCTCCTTATGTCAGGCAACCTCATCGCGCATGCACAGGAAGCAGGCGCAGATGGAGAAGCGAGCGCCAGCACCTTGCTTAGCGAATCGGGACCGACCTTTCGGGTTCCCGATAGCCAGGTTCCCAAACACTGGACGATCATTGCCTACGGCGATATGCGATTTACTGATCCATCAAACCACGAGGTCACGAATCCAGAAGCCCGGCGCGTGCTAGTGGCAAAAGTCGCCGCAGAACACCCTGATGCTTTGCTGCTTTCCGGAGACCTTCCTTATAACGGAGCAAACGCAAACGATTATGCCGTCTATTCCAGTGAGACAAAAGTATGGCGCGATGAAAACCTGCGCGTCTACCCCGCCCTAGGCAATCATGAACTGCATGGAGATGAAGTCAAACAGCCGAACAACTGGTGGAACGTGTTTCCGGAATTGAAGGGACGACGCTGGTATTCCGTCGAGTTTGGAAATGCCTACTTCATCTGCATCGATTCAGACCTCCCGCTCTCCGATGGCAGCCGCCAGCAAAAATGGCTGGCCGGCCAGCTTGATCATCTTCCGAAGGAGACGCAGTTTGTCTTCATCACAATACATCACCCTCCGGTGGCCGACTCCATCCTGAATAATTCCTCGCACGATGTGCGTCCAAATGAGAAAGCGCTGGCGGACTTTCTTAAGCAGAAGGCGCCGGCTGTTCACGCCAGCATAATCGTCGCGGCAGGTCACATTCATAATTATCAGCGCTTTTATCAGAATGGCGTGACCTATCTCGTCTCTGGCGGAGGCGGCGCCAAACCATATCCCATTGCACGCACATCTGCGGACTTATATCAGGACCCTTCATTCCCGAACTATCACTACGTCAGGTTCCAATATGACGGAACAAAACTGAACGCCACAATGATACGGCTCTCGGAGCCCACCGCTGTAAACCCAGCGTGGGAAACAAAGGACACTTTTACAATTGAGAGTCCGAAAGGCCGCTAAGAGTGGCTGACGAGTGAAGGCTATTATGATTTCCCACTCTATTGGATTGCAGTTACCAAGAAGGCGCATCCCCGCGCTATTTCAGGCAGAATGCGCCGATGGTCCTTAGGACAAAGGTTGCAGATCGCCTAGAACGGTTGGAATCAGCTCAGAAACTGTGGGATGGATATGCATGGCGCGCTGCAACATTGTGTAAGGCTGCCTGGAATACATCACATCTAAAATGCAGTGGATTGCTTCGTCACCGCCTGTGCCGAGAATCGATGCTCCGAGAATCTTCTTGGTTTCGGCGTCGACGAGAATCTTCATGAATCCTTGTGTTTCCCCTTTTTCGACTGCCCGTCCAACTCTTGTCATGGCGCGCGTGCCCATCAGAGCAGCTCTTCCTGATTTGCGGACTTCTGCTTCGGTCATACCGGCCCGTCCCAATGGAGGATCGGTGTAAAGTGCATGGCATGGAATCCTGTCGCTTACTCTTCGCGGATCGTTATCGAGTATGTTGGCGGCAACAATCTCGAAATCATTGTAAGAAGTATGCGTGAATGCGCCTTTGCCGTTGCAGTCTCCCATAGCCCAGACTCCAGGCATGCTGGTGCGGAGCTCATCGTCCACTATGATGTATTCGTGCTGATCGGCAGCGATGCCCGCTTTTTCCAAGCCCAGGTCATCCGTGTTCGGCCGGCGGCCAACGGCAAGCAACACATGCGATCCCAGAACTTCAGGCGAGCCTGACTGGCAGTCGACATGCACACATATTTCATCGCCATGCTTTGCAAAGGCAATGCATTCCGCATTCAACCGAATATGTATGCCCTCTCCTTCCAGAATCTCTTTGATTGCGGCAGAGACATCTTCATCCTCATGCTGGACTAATCTATTTCCTTTTTCGACCACCGTTACTTCACTGCCGAACCTGCGATACATCTGTGCAAACTCAAGGCCGATGTAGCTGCCGCCAACGATCACCAGGTGACGCGGCGCTATATCCAGATCAAGGAAAGTTGAATTGGTCAGGTAAGTAATCTCATCTACACCCGGCATTCTAGGTACGATTGCGCGGCCGCCAACATTGATAAAGATAGACTCTGCTGCGAGGATCTCTCTGCCGACCTGCACTTCATGACTAGACACGAAACGCGCATGATCCTGATAAACGGTGCAGTTCTTCATCGAGCGCAGCCAGCTTTCAATACCTACGCGAGACTTGGCTGAGACAGCATCTTTGCGTGCCTTGACCGCCTTCATGTCAATCTCGATGGCGCCCTTGATGCGTATACCGAAATCGCTTGCCCTGCGCGCCATGTGTGCGGCATACGCACTGGCCACCAGCGTTTTTGTAGGAATGCAGCCTGTATTGACGCATGTGCCGCCGAAGAGCTTACGCTCGATCATTGCGACGCGCTGGCCTGCCTGTGTGAGACGCCCGGCGAGCGACGGACCAGCCTGGCCCGCGCCAATAATGATCGAGTCAAAGCGAGTGGTCATAAAACCTTCCTCACGATAAGTAATGCGCCCGCAATGGCAATCGCATCTTCAAGCAGTGCGATGAGTAGATCTTTTCCGATAGCCTTTGCAAGTCGTCCGCGAAACCCGGCACCACCCAGAGTACCAGCATCAGCAGGGCATTTCGTCGTGCTTTGGCAGTTGTTCCTAAGTCATAGGTAGCTATATGGACTTGGTGCGAGCTTTGGCAGTCAGTGATAGGTCTACCGCCGAGGCATTATTCGGGCTTGTATGGTGTCACAGACAATTGCTTTGACTGGAGTTTGTGCGCGCTTTCAGCCTCAGCCAGCTTGACACTGATGTCCAATTCCTTTTTGGATTGGCCTTTCTGCCCCAGCTTCGCCAGCGTTAGACCGTGATAATACCGGGCTGTCTGGAAATCAGGTCCATCCTGAACGGCTCGTTCGAGATCTTGCTCTGCCTGGTTATATTCCTTTGCGTTATATGCAAGAATGCCGAGACCGGTCCACGCTCCTGCATGTGCTGGATCATGTTCAATTGCCTGCTCGTAAAACTGTTTTGCCTGGATGTCTTCTCCGGCATTGCGCGCAATCTCTCCTAATCGATAGTAAGACTCAGATTGTTGCGGTGATAATTCAATCGATCTGTTGAACTGAGCACGAGCCTCGTCTGGCCGTTGCAGCATTTGCAAAAGAAGTCCATAGCCAAAATGAGCCGAAGCATCATCGGGACGCTGCGCAAGGTAGGCTTTCCATGCGTCCTCAGAGGCCTGCACCTGATCTAGCTCCATCTTGGCGCGAGCAACAGCATAAATCGTTTTCAAATCTCCAGGACGGAGCTGCTGCGCCTTGCCGAGCGTAGAATCGGCATCGTAATAGAGGGTCATTGCTTCTTCCTGAATGCCGAGGTCCGTTAACAGTTCAGGGCTATCCCTCACCCAATAATTGGCCCGCAAAAGGAACGCCAGTGCCAGTTCATTTTTGCCCGCTCGACGCGCTGCCAGGGCCTCCTTGATGGCTGTCTCTATTTCGTTATTGCGTGCTGTCTGATTGCTTGGATCTTGTTTCAGGATATGTTCGTATGTATCCATCGTTGCGCTGGTTGCGTTCTGCTGGCCTGTGGAGTTTTCGCTCTGTGTATAGCCAGCGAGCGCTACTCTTCCGGTGAGTCCTGCCATTACAACTAAACAATAAATTCCCCAGCGCATTGTTCTGTGCTCGATCACAGCTTTTCTAGCATATTATGAGTGCGTGAAAACTCACCTGTCT
>DATAQW010000393.1:0-7653 GCA_036264445.1 Pseudacidobacterium sp. | reverse complement strand
ATTACGGCGGCTGAAACGATTGGCATCGAAGGCCGAGGGCCGTTCTATGAGAAAGCCGGAGCGTTGCGCGATGTGGTTCAGAACCACATGATGGAACTGCTTTCGTTTGTTGCCATGGAGCCGCCGGTTTCATTCGAGGCGAATTCTGTGCGGGGCGAGAAAGTGAAAGTATGGCGCGCCATCAAGCCGATTGCGATTGAGAATACGGTTCGTGGTCAATATGCTTTGGGAACTGTCGATGGCGAGCAGGTGCAGGGCTATCGCGAAGAAGACCGCGTCGATCCAAATTCGACGACGGAGACCTTCACAGCGCTGAAACTTGAGATTGAGAACTGGCGCTGGGCTGAAGTTCCATTTTATCTGCGCGCGGGCAAGCGGCTGGCAAAACGCGCGACGGAAATCATGATTCAGTTTAAGCAACCGCCGCTGTTACTTTTTGACCGTTTGGGCGGAGGGCCTTGCAACGAGATTCAACCCAATTTGCTGACAATTCGCATCCAGCCGGACGAAGGCATTTCACTGCGCTTTGGCGCCAAAGTTCCGGGGCCGGAAACAAATGTGTGTCCGGTGGTGATGGATTTCCAGTATGCTACTGCATTTGGTGTAAACTCCGCGAATGGTTATGAACGTCTTTTGCTTGATGCAATGCTCGGTGATCAGACACTGTTTGCGCATCGCGATGGGGTAGAGGCAACCTGGGCGTTGTACACGCCTGTGCTGGAAGCCTGGGCCAAGATTCCTTCCAGAGATTTTCCGAACTACACCAGTGGCACGTGGGGCCCGAAGGCCGCTGATGGATTAATCGGGCGCGACGGGCGCAAGTGGCACAGGATTTGAGGGGATTGACTGACAATGGGTGCGCACATCTCCTCCGGATGTGGGGCACCCAGGCACCCACGGTTTGGCCAGAAAACGGAACGAATGGCGAGAAAAATCTTAGTCGAATATCGCGTTTATGATGGGCCGGATGCTCTAGCGCATGCGGCTGCAGAACATTTCTTCGAAACAATACAGCAGGCTGTTGCAGCACGTGGGCGCGCGCGTATTGCAGTCTCAGGAGGCAGCACGCCGAAACGCACTTTTGAGCGGCTTGCGAATCCTCAGGAAAAATTTCTGAAAGCGATGCCGTGGCAGGAGCTTGATCTGTACTGGGTAGATGAGCGCACCGTGCCTCCGACTGACAAGGATAGCAACTATCGCATGACGCGCGAAGCGCTGCTTGAAAAAGTTCCGCTGAAACCGGAGCAGGTCTTCCGCGTGGAGGGTGAGCTGAATCCTGAAGAAGCTGCGGCGCGATACGAGTCGCTTATTCGCACAAATTTTCGTCTTGAAGGCGCGGAAGTGCCGCGTTTCGATCTCGTTCAGCTTGGAATGGGCGATGATGGCCACACCGCGTCGCTTTTCCCGCATACAGCAGCAATTCATGAACTGGGCCGCATCGTTGTGGCCAATCATGTTCCGCAGAAAGACACATGGCGCGTTACGCTAACATGGCCAGTGCTTATTGAGGCAAGCGAGGTTTTCTTCCTGATCGGCGGCAAAGATAAAGCTGACCCTTTGCATCGTGTGCTGCAAGGCCCGTATGATCCAGAGACACTGCCGTCGCAATTGATTCGCCCGAAAAGCGGTAAGCTGCTTCTGCTTTTGGATAAAGATGCGGCAGCGCAGCTGCCCGCGCCTGGCGCAGACGGAACAGGAAGACTGGAGATTGAACGATGATTCTCGCCGGGGATGTGGGCGGAACAAAAGTCCACTTGGCATTGTATGGATTTGAACAGGGCGAACTAATACATGTGCGCGATGAGAAGTTTCCAGCGCAGCAGTATGCCAATCTTGAAGTAATCGTTCGCAAATTTCTTGATGAAACAGGCAATCCGGAAGTGACTGCTGCCTGCTTCGGTGTGCCAGGACCAGTGCGTCATGGAAGGCTGAAACTCACGAACCTGCCGTGGGTGATCGATTGCGCTGAATTGTCGAAGGGCCTTGATATCCAGCATCTCTTTCTTATCAATGATCTTGAAGCAAATGGATATGGAATTGCCGAGTTGCATCCCGAGCAGATTCTTGTATTGAGCGAGGGCGACGCCAGCGCCGTGGGAAATCGCGGCCTCGTTTCAGCAGGCACAGGATTGGGCGAAGCAATTCTGGTGTGGAACGGAATCATGCACCGCCCGATGGCGTCCGAGGGCGGCCACTGCGATTTTTCTCCGCGCAACGAGATTGAGATTGATCTGCTGCGGTATCTGCAGCGCGTGCTAAAGGGTCGCGTCAGCTTTGAACGGGTAGTGTCTGGCATTGGCTTGCAGAACATTTATGCTTTTCTCCGCGATGAGAAACGCATGGAAGAACCTGCCTGGCTGAAAGAGAGGATGCATGCTGAAGATCCCAACGCGGTCATCGGTGAATTAGGCGAGAGTGGCGCAAATGAGCTGTGCGCGAAGACACTGGATATTTTTGTTTCAGCTTATGGGGCAGAGGCGGGAAATCTCGCATTGAAAGTTTTATCGATAGGTGGAATGTATCTGGGAGGCGGTATCGCTCCGAAGATCCTGAAAAAAATGCAGGACGGCACATTCGTAAAGGCATTTACTGATAAGGGACGTCTCAGCGATTTGCTTGTACATACGCCGGTTCGTATTATTCTTGAGAGTCGTGCCGCCCTTATGGGCGCCGCGGCATATGCTGAAGCGCGCGCGGCGGAGATCAGCGGTCAGTCGGTCCGGGCAGCATCAGTGCAGTTTTCCTGAATCGATCTGTTTTTTGTTGCGTCTCTCTTGTTAGTCAAAGATTAGAGAGGTGTATGAAATCTGCTCGCTCTTATTCGAGATATGGGTTATTTGCTGTTATTTTCTCGGTGCTTTTGCTGGCCCCACGGCTCGCTTTTGCTCATGCAGTGCTGATTGCCTCAACACCTGCCGCGCATGCATCGGTGAAGGGGCCGGAGATTGCGATCCATCTAAAGTTCAATTCAAGAATTGATGGTACTCATTCACGGTTGTATCTAGTGTCGCCGGATGGCAAAGTGCAGACACTTTCTTTGCTGCCGCAAGAGAGCCCTGATGCGCTGGATGCGCAGAATATTAAGATCAGCGCAGGCCAGTATGCAATTCGCTGGCAGGCGCTTGCAGCAGATGGTCATATAACGCGCGGCGAGATTCCTTTCACGGTTCAATAGTTCATTGATCTGGCTACTGAAAGATTTCGATCTACTCGCAGTGCTGTTGCGCGCAGCGGCACTGGCACTCGAGGCATTGACTCTCGGCGGTGTAGCATTTCTTCTCTTTGCCGCGTTGCCGGCACAGATGCATTCTGAGGGCCTGCAACGGCTGCGCCGTACAGCAAGCTGGGTAGCGCTTGCTCTTGGCATCGCGCAAATTCTCTCGATTGCCAACAGTGCTGCAATTCTTATTGGCGGTTCGGGGTTCACCTTTCGTGAAGTCGTTTCAGCGGACTTCTTCTTTCTTGGTAATTTGCTGGTCTTAAGTGCATTGATGTTATTTTTTCTCCTGCGTGCATCTTTGCGCTCGACACTTTTTGCCAGTGCGCCTTTTGCAGTGCTCGTGCTGATGGCTTCAGTAGGTCTGAGCCATGCTGCTGCAAGACTCGATCATCGCATGCTTCTGTTGATACTTACCGCATTGCATCATGTTGGTACTGCGGCGTGGATAGGGGCAATGCCCTTTTTGCTGATGGCTTTGCGGTGCGAGCAGAATCAAGGTTCAGCGGTGCGGTATACGCGGCGCTTTTCTGCCATGGCGATTACAAGCGTCTCGATACTTGTGGCCGGCGGCATCGGAATGGCGCTGCTCTATGTTGGCTCATGGCAGGGCGTCTATGGAACGGCGTACGGAATCATGATGGTGGCAAAGATTTATCTGCTGTTGATGATTCTGGGCATGGGCGCGGGAAATTTTTTCCTCGTGCGGCAGATGGAGCGCGGGCCTGCTTCTTTGCTGGTACGGCTGCGGCGATTCAGTGAAGCAGAGATAGGGCTTGGTTTTACGGCGATTCTTGCTGCGGCATCCCTTACTTCACAACCGCCAGCTGTGGACCTCACGCAGGATCGCTTGACCAGGCACGAAATTATCGAACGAATGCGCTGGATACCTCCGCGCATGAGTAGTCCTCCGGTGCAGGCGCTTGTGCCGCCTACTTCGATTCAGGTTGCAGTGCATGCATCGCTTTTCGGCCCGGGTAGTGTGAATGACACCAATGATCGCGCATGGAGCGAGTACAACCATCACTGGGCGGGGTTGATAGTGCTTTGCGCCGGTATACTCGCTTTGCTCGCGCAATCGAGCCGGTTCAGGTGGGCGCATCATTGGCCGCTTCTGTTTATAGGGCTCGCGTTATTTATTCTCTTGCGTGCCGATCCGGAAAACTGGCCCCTGGGCCCACGTCCTTTCTGGGCCAGCTTCTCCTCGCCAGATGTTTTACAGCACCGTCTCTATGCGTTGCTTATTACCGCATTTGCTATTTTCGAATGGGCTGTTGAAACAAGGCGCGTGAAATCGAAGCTCGCCTCTTATGTTTTTCCGCTGATGTGCGCTGCGGGCGGAGCACTACTACTGACTCATTCGCATGCGCTGGGAAACATTAAAGAAGAAATGCTTGCCGAGATGAGCCATACTCCGATAGCGCTGCTGGGCGCAACCGCAGGCTGGAGCCGCTGGCTTGAACTGCGCCTGCCGAAGAAACGTGACTCGAAAATCGCATCCTATGTCTGGCCGGTATGCCTTATACTGGTCGGGCTCTTGCTGCTGGATTATCGCGAGTCTTGATTTCAACTGGACAACTTTGCACTTTATTTGCGGTATCGTAAATATAGCACTCTTGTTTAAAGGAAGTTTATGCCGCAACATCTCCGTACTTTTACGGGAGCAGCTTGTCTCGCTCTCGCACTCCTTCTGACACAAAACGCAAAGGCACAGCGTCTGCCACAAACAGTCCGTCCGGAACACTACGGTCTGACGCTTACGCCTGACCTGAAAAATGCTACTTTTGCTGGCAGCGAGAAGATTGATGTAACGATTGAGCAGCCTGTTGATGCCATCACGCTCAACTCCGCAGAAATCAAATTTCAGAGCGTCAAGGCAAATCTCAAGGGCAAGACGCTTGAAGCCGCTGTCACTGAAGATACGGCAAAGCAACAGGTTACATTTGGTTTTCATCAGAAGCTGCCTGCGGGTCGCCTGACGCTGGAGATTGAATACACTGGCATCCTGAACAATGAGCTACGCGGCTTCTATCTTTCCAAGACAGCAAAACGAAACTATGCGGTCACGCAATTCGAGCCAACCGACGCGCGTCGCGCATTCCCTTCGTTCGATGAGCCGGCCTTTAAGGCAACATATGATGTGACTCTCGTCGTTGATAAGGGCGACACGGCTATTTCGAACACGAATATCGCCTCTGACACACCGGGCCCATCTGATGACAAACACACAATCCGTTTCGCCACCACTCCGAAGATGTCGACGTACCTTGTGGCGTTCCTAGTCGGTGATTTCCAATGCACCACCGGCGAAAGCGACGGTGTGCCGATCCGCGGCTGCGCTACCCCGGACAAAGTGGAGCTGACGAAGTTTGCAGTGCAGGCTGCTGAATTTGTACTGCACTACTACGACAATTATTTCGGCATCAAGTATCCGATGCCCAAGCTCGACATGATTGCGCTGCCTGACTTTGAAGCTGGCGCAATGGAGAATTTCGGCGCGATCACATATCGAGAAACAGATCTGCTTCTGGATGAAAAGAATGCGTCTGTCGGTGCGAAGAAAAACGTTGGACTAGTGGTAGCGCACGAAATGGCGCACCAATGGTTTGGTGACATGGTAACCATGCAGTGGTGGGACAATCTGTGGTTGAATGAAGGTTTTGCCACCTGGATGGAAAACAAGCCAGTTGCTGCGTGGCATCCTGAGTGGAAGATTCCAGAGGATGTGGCGCAGGGCCTGAACAGCACACTGAACCTGGACGCACAGCACACCACGCGTACCATTCGCGCCAAAGCGGATACGCCGGATGAGATCAATGAGATGTTTGACGGCATTACCTACGGCAAAGCCGGCGCTGTGCTGCTGATGGTCGAGAACTATCTCGGTGAAGAAGCTTTCCGCAAAGGCGTTCACAACTATCTGGCTGCGCACATGTATGGTAATGCAACTGCAGAGGACTTCTGGAATGCGCAGACAGCCACAAGCCACAAGCCGGTCGACAAGATCATGGAGAGCTTTGTGGCACAGCCGGGTGAGCCTATCCTCACCTTCGGCAATCCGCAGGGAAGCAGCGTCGCAGTGAGCCAGCAGCGGTTCTTCCTGAGCCCCAGCGTAAAAGCTGAGCATGCGCAGTCGTGGACAGTGCCGGTTTGCATGAAGGCATCTGGAGAGAAGAATGATTGCGAAGTCCTTCCTTCGGCGCAGGAGTCACTCAAAACTCCGCAATCGCAGTTCTTCTTTGCAAATGCCGGAGGCAAGGGCTACTACCGCAGCACGTATCCATCCGACGTTTACGCGAAGATTGTGAGTAGCGTAGAGACGGAGCTGACGCCTGAAGAGCGCATCAGCCTGCTGGGTGATGTGTGGGCCCAGGTGCGTGCCGATAAGATGGCAGTGGGCGATTATCTGAATCTCGCTGCTGCTGTGAAGGACGATACCAGCGCTTCTGTAATTGAAACTGCGCTCAACGCGGTCGGCACAATCGACAGCCGGATCGCAGCAACAGACGAAGAGCATGAAGCGCTGTCTGCCTGGGTACTGAAGAACTTCAAGCCCGCGTATGAAAAGCTCAGTAAGCCCTCCGACAACGACGGTCCGGAAACAAAGGAGCTGCGCGCTGCCCTGTTTGGGGCGCTGGGAACGCTCGGTAAGGATCCGGAAGTGATTGCCGAAGCCAAAGCGCTTGCCGAGAAATATCTTACTGATCCATCCTCAGTCGAGCCAACTCTGGCGGAGACTGCCACACATGTAGCTGCATTGAATGGCGATGGCGCTTTCTTTGATCAGTTACAAAAAACCTATGAGACATCAGCCAATCCGCAAGTGCAGGATGGCGCGCTGCGCTTGCTGGCAGTGTTCAAGGATGCATCTCTCGAACGGCGCTCACTCGACTACACAGTGTCGGGCAAGGTGCGCAATCAGGATGTTGCGATTCAATTGCTGATTATGCTGCAAGGCCGCGAAACGCGCGATGCTGCATGGCAATACATTCAGCAGAACTGGGACAAGGTGCAGGCGCAGCTTACAACGGCAATGGGAGCCTATCTGGTTAGCGCTACGGGTAGCTTCTGCAGCGCCGATGCTCGTGATCAGGTGGAGAGCTTCTTTGCGACACATAAGGTGCCCGCTTCTGAGCGATCTCTGGCACGCGCCAAAGATCAGATCAACGACTGCATTGAGCTGCGTGGCACACAGGGTCCAAAATTGAAGGAGTGGATTGCGTCGCAGAAGTAATCAATCCAGGAATTCAACACGGGCCGGAGCATGTCTCCGGCCTATTTCTTTCACGCAAAAATGCTGCCTGTGAAGACGCGCGAGATGCCCCGCAGGATCTGCTTGGTCGGTAATGACCCGCTTTGATCCGCAAAAAATACTTCGCCCATACGCTGCGTTTGAGCACGGTAATACCAGCGGCTGAAAAGACACAGATGATCGG
>DATAQW010000389.1:0-2774 GCA_036264445.1 Pseudacidobacterium sp. | reverse complement strand
GCTTCAAATCGAATCGCGTGGAATAAAACTCCGGCGTCATCTGGTAAAAGTATGAGCGTAATCACTGTCGAAAATAAGCAGGCAGTTTTAAGTTTGCCGATGCAGCGAACTTCGCTGTCAAGGCAACGCTGGCTGCACCTGGTTATTCTCATACTTGTTTTTGTTGCCACGCGCGGGCTGGCCTACATAGCCGGCCTGCGGATATTAAGCCGAGACCTGCCCTGGTATTGGCAGCTGCTGGACCTCGATATTCTGCACCATCATTTGTTGCGCGGGCTCCTTTATCTCCATGCGCAGCCGCCGCTATACAACGCAATCGTCGGAGTCGCAGAGAAACTCAGCGCCACACATTACGGCGGAATTATTCTGGCGCTGCAATTGCTTCTGGGACTTAGCGCGCCGATTGCTATCTATCTGGCGCTCACGAAACTCAGCGTCGCGCCGCTGTTCAGCCTCGTGGTTAGTCTTATCCTGCTGCTGAACCCAGCGGCGATTCTCTTCGAATTCGATCCGTCCTACACCGTGCCAGTCTACGCGCTGAACTGCCTGTTCGCATTGGCCTTGGTCTTCTATGTGAAGAGCCGCTCCACGACTATGTTGCTTGCGCTGATTGGCTGCGCAGTGGCGCTTACATTGGTTCGTTCTTCATACCAGCCGGTCTGGCTGGTGGCGATACTTGGGACGCTCTTTTTGACTCTGCCCGCAAACAGGCGACAGATTGCCACGTTGGGAATAGCGGGAGTGCTATTGACTCTGGTCTGGCCGGCAAAAAACTACGTACTTTTTCATCATTTTGTATCTTCCACCTGGGCGCCCTTCAGTATGTCGAAACATTGGAAATATCCTGCCGATCAGCAGCGAATTGAACCGTGGGTTCAGCAGGGCCTGCTGCCTACTTTTGCGCCGAGACCGAAGGAGTCGGGTAAAACCGAAAGGGAGTTCCCAGTCTGGCTGCAACAACAATGGCCAGCGCCTCCCAGAGGTGTTCCCGAACTGGATAGCGTCACCAAGGGCGACACCGGCTGGACCAACTGGAACTCGCTTGCCATGCTGAGGATGCATGATGCCGAAGCGAAGGACGTGTCCTTTCTGCTGCGCCATGATCCAAAGTCGTACGTACTGAATGTCGCGCGCGCAACGATCATCTACTTCGAGCCTTCTACCTACTACTACATGGGAGAGGGTGGCGATACGTTGGTTCAGTACGAGCGCCTGGCACCCCTCGACCGGGCTGTGAGCCGCGTTTGCTGTAATATCTTTGGCCTGCCCTCGGAGGCCTACGAGCTACTGCCACCGCAGAAGTTCCGCATCAGAAATCTCTGCATGGGCGCGCTGGCGCTGTACGGCGTCCTGCTGGCATCGCTGGTTTCGCTTGGCTCACGCTCGCTGTGGAGCGGGGATTTGGATCGACGGCTTGTCATCTCTGTGATGATGGTGACAGTTATCTACGCATTTCTTGTCGGGAATCTCGTTGAGGTGGGCGAAAACATGCGCTTCCGCTTCGAAATCCACGCGCTTGTCGTGACCATCAGCGCCATCTTTCTGCAACAGATATGGGATGTGCGTACCCGGAGAATTGCCCGGCATAACAATCCGGAGGGCGAGGATTAAATGAGGCTGTTTCAGCGTCTGGTCTCCGCATTATTACTATGCGCGGTGTATGCTGTCGTCTCCGCGAATGCGCAAACCACCTATAAGGCAGCCGGCTATCCTGGGGGAGACGCCAGCGTGAAGATCAATGCGTGTATCGCCGCGGTCATCGCCGCAGGCGGCGGAGTCTGCGATGCCACCGGGCTCGGGGGTCCGCAAAAAATGTCACAGGAGATCAGGCTTGGCAGTACCGCGAGCGTGGCTGCGCGTATCGGCATCACCCTCCTCTTGCCTGACACGGCCACGTGGTTATGGCATCTGACGGATGGTTCGAGCTGCGGCATTTACCAGTTCAGCAGCACATCCATTCTCGGCCAGCAGCCGGGCGGCGGCGGGAACCGCATGGTGCTCGCAGCCAGCTCCGGCTCGAAGATGGACTCCATTTACTGCACGGATGCCCCAGCCGATGGCGCCAACTATATCCGCGCCGAGGGATTTGCGGTCTGGAACAATCAGGCCGGCAGCACCTTCGCGAATGGAGTAGTACATATCCGCAGTGCAGTGGACCAGTGTACTTTCAAGCGCATCTTTGCGGAGAACTATTATGGAGATGTCTGGCACATCGATAGCGCATGTTGCGGAGTGAGTTTTGAAAGCATCCATGCAACAAGTAACGGCTCAATTGTCAAAAACGGGAGTAAGGGCGGTGTTCCTTTGACAATTGGCCCCGGTCATATACGCTCAGTATCTTTTTATGACGCCAGTGTGAATCAGCCCGGTACCGGTTCCCCGGACATCCTGATTCGCGGCGGAGGGGTAATGGCCGTCAGTTTCTTCAATTTATATATGGAAGGCAATGGCGGCATCGATGCTGACACACCAATGGTTTATATCAGCAAGGATGTTGGTCCTGTCCACTTCTTCGGCGGTATGGGCAACACGGAGCAGGGAAACTTGAAGAGCACGAAGACCGTCTTTGAGAACCACGGATTGGTGCTGGACATCTCCGCCTTTGAGACTGTGAACACCACGCTTGGTGTTAACGACGTTACAGCAGGCACCAAGGTGCCGACCCAGGCTTTTAAGGGCAATCTCGGCACGATATCGTCGTATAGAACCAACTCGACCGCCAATCCCAGGTAGGCCGGCCTCAACGAAGGGGTAGAGAGAGTCAAATTGACGGT
>DATAQW010000380.1:0-8618 GCA_036264445.1 Pseudacidobacterium sp. | reverse complement strand
TGTGAGCTTTGAACTTCGCTTTGAAGCTTTCAACGCATTTAATAATCGGAGCCTCGGCGCGCCGGATGGCTCCATAACCGACGGTACTTTTGGACAGGTTACTAGTAGTGGTCAGGCGCGTAACCTTCAGATTGGTGCGCGACTGGCCTTTTGAACGAAACGAAAATGGTGCGGGTGAAGCTTAGAGGTTCGTCCCGCACCATCAGTTCCCGGTAATAACATGAACAATTTTTGTGAAGGAATAATGGTATAAGCGATGCGGTCTACTATCCGTTGGGTATTCTCTCTCGTAATCTGCGGGTTTCTTTCTGCCATTACTGTAAAGGATGTCTATCCGCAGGATGCAAGCGCCACAAGCATTCATCTAGCCGCTGATGCGAAAGCGCAAGGCAAGCCATTAGTTCATTTCTGGAGCAAAGTAGTCGGCGCAGGACGCGCGAACGAGGGTCTGCGCGCTACGTGGCAGGAAGAACTAGCTATGGCTGGTAAATTTGACGGCTTTCAATATGTCCGCTTTCACGGTATTTTTCAGGACGATATGTTCATTTACCGTGAGGATGAGCACGGTGATCCGATCTATAGCTTCCAATATGTTGACGATCTCTACGACAGGATGCTGGCAAAGGGTGTTCGCCCTTTCGTAGAACTTAGTTTTTCTCCTGGCCCTTTGTCGCCTGTGCACAACACGACCTTTTGGTGGCGCGCCGATGGTAGCCCACCCTCCGACTACAACAAATGGGCGGATCTGGTGCATGCATTTGTCGAGCACTGCATACAGCGCTATGGCATCGAAGAAGTGCGCCAGTGGTACTTCGAAGTATGGAATGAGCCGAATCTTTATCAGTCATTCTTTCGTGGCGGCTCGCAGGAAAAATATTTCGAGCTGTACAAAATTACTGCGGAAACAATTAAGAAAATTGATCCTTCGCTTCGTGTCGGAGGCCCCGCGACCAGCAATTTCAACATGGATGATGAAGCTCTCAAAAAAGCGCAGGAATCCGGCAAGCCTTTCGATCCTTTTTCCATTCCGTGGAAACCTGTGTGGATCGACGACTTTCTTCGCTACTGTCACGAGAATCACCTGCCAGTGGATTTTGTCTCGACGCATCCTTACCCACAGGACTTTGCCATAGATGAACCCGGCATGCCGAAAGGCAAAGGGTTCCGGCGCAGTATTGATTCAACGCGCGACGACCTTCGCGCTATGCGCAGGATCATCGATGCCAGTCCTTATCCAAAAGCAGAGATACATCTGACGGAATGGAATTCCAGTCCCTCACCTGTCGATCACTCGCACGATTCGCTGGCAGCAGCAACATTCGTTGCAAAAACTAATCTTGAATCTATCGGCTTGGTGGATTCTCTCTCATACTGGACATTCACCGATGTATTCGAGGAAAACAGAAACATTGATTCCGTCTTTCACGGAGGCTTTGGCCTGATTAATTATCAGGAGATCGTGAAACCCGCATTCCACGCCTATCGTTTTATGAATGAGCTTGGCGACGAACTGCTTTCACAAACGACGGGCGGAATCATATCGCGAGATAGCAAATCCGGACGCATTGCTGCTATGGCCTACAATTACCCGCCGGAGACAAAAGTATCTTTACCAGTTACAGAAACGCAGGATGCAGCCGATTGCATTGATCATAACGGCAGCGCACGCGATTTCACCCTCGATTTGCATCATCTCCCTGCAAAGGCTTCATTCCTGATCGAAACACTGGACAAGAACCATGGAGATGCAGTGGCTGCATGGGAAGCGATGGGAAAACCCGAGCCACCAAACAGGGAGCAGACTGCAGTGCTGCAGAAGCTGGCTTGGAATACAGATAAGCGGATCGTCCAGTCTGATGAAGCAGGAAATCTGCACATAAACATGAAGCTTCCGGCATGGTCTGTGGTCTTGATAAAGCAGATGAACTAATACCTTGGGGTTTCTTAAATAAAACCGATTGAGAGCTCAAGAATGAAAAATAGAATGAGACATTTATGCGCATGGATATTTCCTGCGTTTATGGGGTGGACGATCCAATTGCCGGGGCAACAGGTTAAGCTGCCTGTAGATTACGTTTCCCCGAATATTGGTGGCATTGGACAACTACTGCAACCAACGGCTCCTTATGTGCAGTATCCACACGGCATGATGAGAGTCGCTCCAATCACTACACCTGGAGTTACAGACAGATACCTTGCTGACAAGATCTATGGGTTCCCGGTTGGCCCGGCGATGCTCATGGCTTCGACTGGCGACAGCTGTAATCGCTCACAGGACTATGCCTCAGATTTCGACCATGATCTTGAAACGGCCACCCCGTATTACTACGAAGCGGAGTTGCAAACATGGAACGTCAAGGCAGAATTAACCACGAGCGCGCAGGCAGCCTACTATAGGTTTACTTTTCCCGCTAGCGCTCATGCTCATCTGGTTTTGAGCATGAAAGATCATGCCGATCTGGCTGTGATCGCAAACAATGCCATAGAAGGAAGCGAAAAGGTGGTTGGGCCGGTCGGAGAACTTTCTGGAACACCGGGAGAAACCAGAGAATATTTCTACGTGGAATTTGCCAAGCCGTTCTCAAACTATTTGACATGGCAGGGTGACGGCGAACTTTCACAAGAGGCAAAAAAGTCAGGCGATAATCTTGGATTCGTAATCAATACTGAAACAGGGCCGGGCGAACAAATCCAGGTTCGCGTTGGGATCTCATACATCAGTGCAGAGCAGGCTCATCGCAATTTGGAGCGAGAGATCCCTGATTGGAATTTCAACCAGGCGAAAACCAAAGCGAGAGCGATTTGGAACAATGCACTCGGCGCAGTCGATGTAACAGGCGGCACAGAGAAGCAGCGCACGATTTTCTACACCGCCTTATACCGTTCTCTGGGCCGCATGACTGACATTACTGAAGATGGCAAATACTTCAGCGGATATGATCATGCGGTTCATGACACCGACGGGCACGACTTCTATATAGACGATGGTCTGTGGGACACATACCGCTCGCTGCATCCGCTGCAAATGCTGCTCGATGCGAAGCAGCAGGAGGACATGATCCGTTCCTACCTGCGCATGTATCAGCAGAGCGGCTGGATGCCTTCCTTCCCGTCCGTAGCAGGTGATCAGGCCGTAATGATTGGACATCATGCGGCGTCGCTGATTGCTGATGCATATACAAAAGGCTACCGCGATTTCGAACTTAACCTTGCGTACGAGGCAATGAGGAAGAATGCAACAGAGGCGACGATGCTTCCGTGGCGCCGCGGGCCTCTCACGAGCCTCGACAAGGTGTATTTCGAAAAAGGATTTTTCCCTGCGCTGGCTGCAGGCGAACGCGAATCTGTTCCCGAAGTTACAGGCGAGCGACGGCAAGCTACATCCGTCACTCTGGAAAATGCGTATGACGATTGGTGTGTCGCACAAATCGCCAAGGCGCTTGGGAAAACATCCGACGCAGCTTATTTCACAAAACTGGCGCACAACTACGAAAACGTCTTCGATTCTCGGATTGGTTTCATGGCTGCAAAAAGCGCAAATGGCGAGTGGGTTGCTGGCTTCGATCCGAAACTTGGAGGCGGGCAAGGAGGCCGCGACTACTTCACCGAAGTAGATTCATGGCTTTATACATTCAACGTGCAGCATGACGTTGCGGGCCTGATCCGCCTGATGGGAGGCCGCGATACTTTTAATGCAAAGCTTGACCGCTTATTTGTAGAACAATACGGGACATCAAAATATCAATTCCTTGGCCAGTTTCCAGATGCAACGGGACTAGTCGGTCTCTATGCGCAAGGCAACGAGCCGAGCTTTCATATCCCATACCTCTACGATTTCTCCGGTCAACCGTGGAAGACGCAGAAGCGTGTTCGCCAGTTGATGGATGTCTGGTACGGCGACGGTCCCCTTGGCATTCCTGGCGATGATGACGGGGGGGCCACTTCGTCATGGTACGTTCTCAGCGCGCTCGGTTTCTATCCCGTGTGCCCAGGCAGTCCTGTTTACGAAATCGGAAGCCCAATCTTCTCAAAGAGCACAATCCGCTTGAGCAATGGAAAGGAATTTACTATCGTCGCACATCATGTTTCAGCGCAAAACAAATACATACAGTCAGCAGAATTAAACGGAAGACCCCTCAACAAGCCATGGTTTCAGCACGCGAACGTTGCTAACGGCGGGACCCTAGTTCTTGAAATGACTGATAAACCAAACCTGCAATGGGGCAGCGCTCCGGATGATGCACCGCCTTCGATGTCGACAAGCGTGGATCAAACGGGAGACAGGAGATGAATCTGTTGAATGAAACTGCAACATCGCGTCGCCGTCTGCTGTCTCTCGGCGCAGCCGCGGGCATGGCGGCATGGGTCGGAGCACCGAGTGCGGCACATGCTGATGAAAATAAAGCTGCCGGATTTTATATCGATGTGAGGAAACACAATGCGCGTGGAGACGCATCGACCGACGATACTGCTGCGTTCCAACATGCGCTGGATGCTGCTTCCAAGGCCGGCGGAGGAACAGTCTACGCTCCGCCGGGACGCTATCTATTTCGCGGACCACTCACGCTTCCCGAAGGAGTGACACTTCGTGGCTCCTTCAGCTGCGTGCCGTCACACAACGGCATCCGGGATAAAGGACAGCCAAAGCCGGGAGACGATGGCACCGCATTTTTTGTCGATACAGGCCGCGGAAGTGAAGATGGAACACCGTTTCTTACGCTGAATACCAACAGCTCTGTCTGCGGACTGACAATCTACTATCCAGAGCAGAAGATGGATGATGTGCCAGTCTCTTACCCGTGGACGATTGCCATGCGCGGCAAGAACCCGGCAGTCTTCGATGTTGAATTGCTGAACCCATACCAGGGGATAGATGCCAGCCAGAATGAGCGGCATAACATACGCAACGTTACCGGACAGCCCCTTCGGCGCGGCATTTGGGTGGATGCCATCTACGATATTGGCCGCATCGAAAATGTGCATTTCAATCCGTGGTGGAACTCACACAGCAAGGTCTACCAGTGGCAGACGCAAAATGGCGAGGCTTTCATCTTTGGCCGCTCTGACTGGGAGTATGTTCTCAACACGTTCTGTTTCGGATACCGTGTCGGTTACAAATTCGTTGAAACATCAACTGGCGGCTGCAACGGAAATTTTCTCGGCATAGGAGCGGACGATTGCAACCGCGCAATTCTGGTTGAGGATGCCGCTCCTTATGGGCTTTTGATCACGAATGGAGAGTTCACCTCCTTTCATGGCGATGACCCGACTATGGTGGAAGTTCGTTCAACAAACAAGGGGGTTGTCCGCATCAGCAACAGCGCATTTTGGGGACCCTGCAATCAGATTGCGAAAATAGACGGCCGCGGTACTGTTGGCTTTAGCGATTGCACATTTGTGCAATGGGGAAAAAATGGAGTCCATGCAGCAATTCAAGCTGCCGGAGGCAGCGTTTTGATTCAGGGATGTGAATTCCGCGAGAATAAGCCTCACATTCATCTTGGGAATGATGTGGAAGCGGCGGTTATTACTGGCAATCTCTTTCGGGGACCATCTCAGATCGAAAACGACTCCACGAAAAATATTCAGATCGGGCTGAATGCCACGTTATCTTGATCGAGTCGCTCACTATCGCGGCCGGGGCGCGGGATTGGGCCGTCCACCGTACGATGTGGACAAGCGAGGAAGTGGGTATTGAGGACCTCAATGCCCACTTCGTCCAGCGAGGAGGTTAGATCTCCTTCCTGTTACTGAACACGAAGCGTCACAGTTGCCGCGTGCTGCACGGTTCCGCTGGTGGCCATAATGGTGACGGAGTAGTTTTGCGCTGAAGAGCCTTTGCTAAAGCCACAACCTGTCACTGAGCCTGCTGTAATACCAACCAATATCAACAGACATGCGAGCCGGACCAGCCAACGTCCGTAGCGACGCATATCTCTCGCGCCAAATAGCGGCAACAGAAGCAAAGCCAGCGACGCCGAACCCAGCCTGCGTGAGAAGAAAGAGTCGTGTTTCATCGCTGTCGACATGGTGTTCTGAATCGTTACCGTGATGGTCTGGGCACCGCCGTTGACGGTAATGCTCGATGGTGAAAAGGTAGCTGTTGCTCCAGACGGCAGCCCACTCGCCGCAAAGCTCACTGTATCCGGATACGCGCCATAAAGCGGCGTCACGGCAACCTGATACGTACTCGATCTACTTGGTAGCACTGTCTGAGTACTGGGTCCAGCGACCGTTAAGGTGAAGTCTAAGGCCATAACAGACACTGCCGTAGACGCAGTGGTGCTGCTGGTTGTGAAGTTAGCATCGCCACTGTAGACAGCGGTAAGCGAGTGTGTTCCCGCTGAAAGTGATGCCGTGGAGTAGCTTGCCACGCCTCCGGCCAGCGTTATTGTATTTAACAGGGAAGCGCCATCATAGAAGCTGATGGTTCCCGATGGTGTTCCCGTTGTTGCTGAGGCCACTTGTGCGTTCAGGGTAACGCTGGTTCCCGGCGTTATCTGGGAGTTGCCTGCATTCAGTAAGACAGTGGTTCCAGCCTTCGTCACAGAGTAACTTGCAGTTAAGGAAACAGGTTGGTACAGGGAACTATCTGTGGGAGTGAACTTCGCCGTAATAGTGTAGAAGCCCGCAGGCAACACGGTTGTACCTGCAACCAGCGTTTCCGGGTTCCCATTTACGGTGGCGGTATAAGTGAACGCCCCGGTGAGCGGTTTTCCGTCGTATGTTGCCATTGCGTCAAGTGAACCAGCGATGATCGGTGTGCCATACGTCTGCGTATTCGGCCTCGGAGTGAAGGAGATCATCGGCGCCACTACAGCCGGACTTACCGTGATCACGTTCGACGTGCCTGTGATCGAAGAACTCATATCTGTCACGGTGATGACCTGTGTGCCGGACGTTTTCAACGTTGCAGAGAACGTGCCTACGCCGTGATTCAGCATAGAATCCGCAGGCAGAGCTGCAGCTCCGTCACTGCTGGCGAAATGGACTGTTCCCGAATAGGAGCTAAGCGTGTTGTTCGCCGAGTCAAAAGCTGTCACCGTGATGTCAAACGAACTGCCCGATGTGGCCGTGGACGGAATCGATACTGAAAAATGCGTTACCGCGTCGGTTCCGGTGCCGCTGAGCCCGATGGCCTGAGTGGTGTAGTTGGGTGCGGGCGCGTTCAGGCTGTCGTTCGTAAGCACTGTGCTGCCCGTGATACTGCCTGCGGATGCCGGAGTAAAGTCGATGGCAATTGTGCAGCTTGCTCCTTCAGACAGCGTAAAGGCCGAGCCGGAACCCGATGAAGCCTGCATGCATGTGGAGGCGCTGCTGTTCCATGAGAAATTGGCTGAGACGCTGGGATTGTAGTAACCGCTAAGAGAAGGCAACACGAATGTCAGCGGTGCATTGCCGTTGTTGGCAATGGTTACAGTCTGCGGGCTATCGCTGCTGACGGTGTTGATCGGCGTGGTGGCGAAGCTAAGCGATGGCGGCGTAGCCAGCATCATTTCCTTCACTGCGCTGTTGCCGTCATCCGCAACAAAGACATTGCCACTCGCGTCTACTGCTACACCAGGAGGAACGCTGAACCCGCTGCCCACCGGGATGACGATAGAAGTTGACGAGACCGCGCCGTTGACTGCCACGATCTCATATATCGCGTTGTTGCCGCTGTCTGCGACGAAAACATCACCGCCGGCGTCGATCGCCAGATTTATCGGCTTGCTGAACCCGCTGCCCACAGTGATGACGGTAGAAGTTGATGAAACCGCGCCGTTGACCGCCAAAATCTCCTTGATCGCGCTGTTGCCGTAATCCGCAACAAAGATATTGCCGCTCGAATCCACTGCTACCCCTGTGGGATAGCTGAATCCGCAACCCACGGGAATGACCGTAGAAGTAGAGGAAACTGTACCGTTGACCGCTACAATTTTCTTCACTGTATTGCTGCCGCTGTCCGCGACAAAAACGTTGCCGCTGGCGTCGACAGCCACGCCCCATGGATAGTTGAACCCGCTGCCCACCGGGATGGTGGTAGAAGCCGAGGATACCGCGCCACTAACCGCTACGATCTCGTATACCGCATTGTTGACAACGTCCGTAGCGAAGATATCGCCGCTCGCGTCCACCGCCACGCCTGCGGGCGCATTGAACCCGCTGCCCACCGGGACAACTGTCGAAGCCTGCGAGACCGTGCCGCCGGTCGCAGCAATCTTATACACTTTATGGTTGCCGCTATCGGCGACGAAGACATCGCCGCTGCCATTCACCGTCACGCTTATGGGCTTGCTGAATCCGCTGCCCACTGTTTTCGTCGCGCTATTGCTCGGAAAGACAAGCTGTGGCGCTGAGCCCGTGCCACGCAGATGGGCTGTTGCGATGACGGTGCCGCTCGCATCCAGCAACTGCACCGCCCCCATGCGCAAACCCGGGTACCTGGGAGAAAATCGAACCGCCACCGAGCAGGAGTCACCTGCAGAATAACTAGCTGAAGTGGAACAAGTGGTGTGCGCTGTAACTTCGGTGAACTCCAGTCCAGCAGCCCCTTGGGTAAGGACATTCCAGCCGCTCAATGTATCTGTGGAGTCAAAGGTGAACGGGATTGAAATGGTTGCGCTCGTGCTATTCAC
>DATAQW010000361.1:0-18693 GCA_036264445.1 Pseudacidobacterium sp. | reverse complement strand
CTGCTGCTCGCGAACCACGCGTCCGCGAAGATGAATCAGCACTTCAGGAATATTGATCTTCACAGGGCAGACTTCATAACACGCTCCACAGAGCGACGACGCATAGGGCAACGATTGTGCATGCTGCATATCAAAAAGCTGCGGCGTGAGAATGGCACCAATTGGTCCTGCATAGATCGAGCCGTAGGCAAGGCCGCTCGTCTGGCGGTAAACGGGGCACGCATTCTGGCAGGCTCCGCAGCGAATACAACGCAGCGTCTGCCGCGCCTCCTGGTCAGCAAGGATGCGCGTGCGTCCATTATCCAACAGAATGACGTGAAAATTCTGCGGTCCCTCGCCTTTCTGAACGCCGGTCCAGAGCGAGTTGTAGGGATTCATGCGCTCGCCAGTAGCAGAACGCGGCAGCAATTGTAGAAAAACTTCAAGATCACGGAATGACGGAATGACTTTTTCAATGCCGGCTACTGTGATGAGCGTGTCAGGCAGCGTGAGACACATGCGCCCGTTGCCTTCCGATTCAACAACGCAAACACCGCCAGTTTCTGCAATGAGATAGTTTGCTCCGCTCACGCCTATCTTTACTTTTAGAAACTTTTCGCGCAGATAATGCCGCGCGGCATTCGTCAGATCCTCAGGCTTGTCACCCAGCTCCGTCAAACCCATGGCCTGCCTGAAGATTTCGCGCACCTGCTGCCGGTTCTTGTGCAGTGCGGGCACGACGATATGCGAAGGCTTATCATGCCCAAGCTGGATAATCATGTCTGCCAGATCGGTTTCATGCGGATGAATGCCACTCGCTTCAAGCGCTTTGTTCAAGCCGATCTCGTCCGAGGTCATTGTTTTGACCTTGATGACTTCTTTGCCGCCATACTGCTTCACGAGGTCGACAATGATGCGGTTTGCTTCGTCTGCATCTGAAGCCCAATGAACATGGCCTCCCGCAGCAGTACAAGCTGTTTCGAATTGCTGCAAATAGAGATCGAGATGCGCGAGCGTATGCTCTTTAATCGCGCTGGCAGAGGAACGCAGCTGTTGCCAGTCGTGCTGCTCGCCCACAACCATCGCCCGCTTGCGCGTAATCACATTGGTGGCATGGCGAACATTCTTGCGAAGCTGCGTGTCATCGAGCAGCGTGAACGCTGCTTTCTGAAACGACGGAGCCTCGGCTGCCTCTCCTACGCGAATGCTCATTGGCCGCTTCCCTCTTCAGTTGACGCCAGAATCTCAGCGAGATGTACAGTCTTTACTCCGGCGCGCAGCCGGTGAAGCCCACCGAAGATATGCATCAGACAGGAATTGTCGACTGCCGTGCAGACTTCAGCGCGCGTGTCTTCTACGCAGCGCAATTTATCTGTGAGCATAGCGGCTGAAACATCGCCATTCTTGACCGCAAAAGTACCGCCAAATCCGCAGCACTGGTCCACATCCTGCAATTCCACTAAATCAATGCCGCGCACCTTGCGTAACAAACGCAGCGGCAAATCACCCAGATACAGACTTCGTAGCGAGTGACAGCTTGCATGATACGTCACACGATGCGGATAGTAGGCGCCGACATCTTCCAGGCCGAGCTTGTTCACCAAAAGTTCCGACAACTCATACACGCGCGGAAGCAGTTCATCAACCGCTCTTACCAGACCAGAGTCACCCGTGGCCTCGGCCATTTTCGAATAGTGATCGCGAACCATCGCAACGCAGGATGACGATGGGATGCAGACAGCTTCCGCATCTTTGAAGATTTCGACGAAGCGGCGCATCAACGGCATCGCCTCTGCCTGGTAGCCAGTGTTGTAGTGCATCTGTCCGCAACAGGTCTGCTCAAACGGAAAGTCGACCTCGTGACCGAGCCGCTCCAGCAATCGAACCACGCTTTTCCCCGTCTCAGGAAAGAGCGTGTCGTTATAACATGTGATGAAAAGCGAAATTCGCACTACAATTCCCTCGTTGCAATCAGTCCTGATTTTTGACTCTGCATTAGAAAATCGGTTTACTTATTCTGTTTCACAAGTACACTGTTGCGGGAAAGTCTTTCAAACTATGACCATTCGTCTGTCACTTGCTTCTTGCCTGGCATCCGCTTTGCTCTCGTCTGCAATCTTTGGCTTTTGCCAGTCTACTCCAGAGAAACCCCTAATTTATCTTGATCCGTCTCAGCCTACGGAACGCCGCGTCGCCGTTCTGGTTTCGGGCATGACCCTCGAAGAAAAAGTTTCGCAGATGCAGAACCATGCTGTCGCCATTCCCCGCCTCAATGTGCCGGAATATGACTGGTGGAGCGAAGCCTTGCATGGCGTAGCGCGCGCGGGCTATGCCACGGTCTTTCCGCAGGCCATTGGCCTGGCATCAACATGGAACACCGATCTCCAGCATCGCGTTGCCGACACCATCTCCACCGAAGCGCGCGCAAAGTTCAACCAGGCGCAGGCCGAGGGCGATCACAGCATCTATCGCGGACTGGACTTCTGGTCGCCAAACATCAATATCTTTCGCGATCCACGCTGGGGACGCGGCCAGGAAACCTATGGCGAAGATCCGTATTTGACGGGACAAATAGGAGCCGCTTTCATCAGAGGCCTTCAGGGAGATGATCCAAAGATCTATAAGACCATCGCAACTGCGAAACACTACGCCGTACACAGCGGCCCTGAATCCACCCGTCACAAGGCAAATATCGATCCATCGCCGCACGATCTCGAAGACACCTATTTGCCAGCATTCCGCACCGCAATGGTCGACGCAAAGGCGGGTTCGATCATGTGTGCATATAACAGTGTGAACGGATCGCCTGCCTGCGCGAATCACGATCTTCTGGATACGACTCTACGCCAGAAATGGAGCTTCCCTGGCTATGTTGTTTCCGACTGCGGAGCCATCAGCGATTTCTTCAGCGAAGATGGCCATCATTTTTCCCCCGACGCAGCACACGCCTCGGCTGCAGCCGTAAAAGCGGGCACTGACCTGAGTTGCGGCAAAGAATTCGCAGCGCTGGTAGATGCTGTGCACCAGGGATTAATCGATGAAACGGCAATCAATCGTGCCGTGGCCCGTCTGTTCACTGCACGCTTCCAACTTGGACTTTTCGATCCAGCAGGATCGAATGCGTTTGCGCGCATTTCTCCCAGCGAAAATGCGACTCCAGAACATGCAGAGCTAGCGTTGCAGACCGCGCGTGAATCTATCGTTCTGTTAAAGAACGAGCACAACACACTGCCTTTGAGCAGCACCGTCAAAACGATCGCAGTCGTCGGCCCGAATGCGGAATCGCTGATTGCCCTTGAGGGAAATTACAACGGAGTGCCGGTGCATCCTGTAACACCGCTGACCGGCCTGCAGGCAAAGTTTGCGGGCAAAGATACAAAGGTGCTCTACGCTCAGGGCTCACCATTAGTAGAAGAGTTGCCTGTCGTAGTGCCAAGCAGCGTCTTCCGCGATAAAGACGGCCAGCCCGGCGGATTGACGGCGGAATATTTTGCAAACGCCGATTTCAGCGGCACGTCAACAACAGAACGCAATACGCAGATTAACTTCGACTGGAACCGGGTTGTGCCTGTGCCGGTGCTAGGCGCAAAGAGCTTCAGCGTACGCTGGAGCGGAAGCTTCCAGCCGCTTGCTCCCGGCGATGTGACCTTTACTGTGGAGCACGCGAGATGCGAGCCTCACTGCGCTTCTACATACTCGTACAGCATTTCCTTCGACGGCAAGGAAGTTGCCAGCGATTCAAGCAACGATCCGAATGATCAGGGCCATCCGCTGACGTTCACCGTGCATTTCAACGACGCAAACCCGCATCCATTTGAAATGAAGTATTCACGCAGCGGCGCAGACTATGGCGCAGGCGTAACCCTCAAGTGGAAGCCCGATCTTGAGCAATTGCGCCAACAGGCCATTCAGATTGCAAACCAGGCTGATGTTGTCGTGGCTTTTGTTGGCCTGTCACCAGATATCGAAGGCGAAGAGATGCCTGTACACATTCCCGGATTTTCCGGCGGAGATCGCACCGACATTGCGTTGCCCGTAGCGCAGCGCGCTCTGCTTGAATCGCTTGGAGCTACAGGCAAGCCGCTGGTCGTTGTTCTGTTGAACGGCAGCGCGTTAGCCATCGATTGGGAGCAGCAGCATGCCGGAGCTATCGTAGAGGCATGGTATCCAGGACAGGCAGGTGGCACAGCAATCGCCGATGTACTTACCGGCGCTGCAAATCCTGCCGGACGGCTGCCGGTAACGTTCTATCAGTCAGTCGATCAACTGCCGCCGTTCGACGACTACAAAATGGAAGGGCGCACATATCGCTACTTCCGCCACAAGCCGCTCTATGGCTTCGGCTATGGTCTGAGCTATTCAAAATTCAGCTACAAAAATCTGCGCCTCTCGACAGCGAAGCTGAACGCAGGTACTCCACTGCATGTTACGGTTGATGTCGAGAATACGAGCGCCCTCCCAGGCGACGAAGTTGCCGAGCTTTACATCACTCCACCTGCTACTCCGGGGGCCCCAAATCATTGGCTTGCCGGATTCAAGCGCGTACATATCGAGCCACATCAGGTAGCACACGTCGCGTTCGATCTCGATTCGCGGAATCTCAGCACAGTCGATGAGCAGGGACAGCGCGCTGTTACAGCGGGAGACTACAGAGTGTTCGTAGGAGGAGCACAGCCTGGAGAAACGGAATCTGGACAGGAACAAAAGCTGACCATTACAGGCACGCAGAAGCTCAATGACAGCCCTGCGCTAACATCCATTCGCATCATCAGAAAATAGTGCTCTGCACAAGCCTAGTTTTCTGCATCCCTGAATAATTGAAACTCGCGTATTTGCGCCTCACTGCTTGTCGAAAGAAGATTGAGGCGCACACGCTGCGCGGTCACAGGCTTGAAGATATCAATCTTTTTGTGCCCGATAGCCTGCGCTTCCACAATGCGCTGCCAGGCGCCATCTTTGTAAATCTCGATCGCATACTTCTGGACGTGCTGGCCGTCGTTGAGCCATTCCATTGTAAGAGCGCGGTTGAAGGTTACAGGCTTTGGGAATGTGACTTCCAGTGTTGCATTGTGTGAACCCGTCGGTGCTGACCAGAAAGTTTCCGGATCGCCATCGACCGCTGCTGCTTGATCCGGTGAAGCTGGCTTCGCATGCTCGTCGATGATGAGATTATGACTGTAGAACCTGCGGATGGCCTCACCAAATTCCTGCAAACGCATTACATCGGCTTCAGGCAAGCGGCCAGTATTATCTGGCGCAATGCCGAGCAGGAGCTGGCCGCCATGCCCGACCGTTTTCTTGTAGATGTCCATCAACTCGTCGACGCTCTTCAGCGTGCTCTCATCGTCCGGATGCCAGAACCAGTGCAGTTTATGCAGCGGCGTGTCGGCTTCAACAGGCCGCCAGCGTGAGTATCCGGCGCGGTCGATGACATTCCAGTTCTCATACGCGATGTCCCCGCTCTCTGTACCAACCCACCGCAGATCGGCATACTTAAAGAGCGCCACATCGGCAAAAACCATCGTATTTGGCTGATAGGTTCGCAATTCGTTGATAATTTTTTCAAAGTCATAGGTACGGCCGGCGCTGCCCGCTCCATCGAGCCAGAACTCGACCAGATCACCGTAATTGGTTGCCAGTTCATCTAATTGCTTGAGATAAAACTCGTCATAAGCTTTGGGGTCTTTGTATTTCGGTTCGTGCCGGTCCCAGGGAGAAAGATAGATACCGAACTTCAATCCATGGGCGCGCGCGGACTGCGAAGCCATGCGCACGAGATCGCCCTTGCCATTCATCCATGGGCTGCTCTTCACGCCATAGTCCGTCTGCCCGCTGGGCCAGAGATCGAATCCATCATGATGCTTGGCGACAAGCACAACGTACCTGGCTCCGGCGGCCTTGACCGCCTTCATCCACTGATCCGTGTCGACGTTCGAGGGATTGAAGACTTTTGGATCAGCAGTGCCATCTCCCCATTCGCGGTTGAGAAAAGTATTCGTGCCGAAATGAATGATGACGCCGAACTCAAGGTCCTGCCATGCCGTCTGCTGTGGGCTCGGCTTGATATCGGCGGCATTCTGCGCTTGTGCAGGAAGCGTTACATGTAGGATTGCGGCAAGCAGGCAATACGCGAACTTCTTCAAAACGGCCATTCTCCTGGAGAGTTAGGATGAATCTCCAGTATTGCATTCATTCAGCGCGAACGTGGCGCCGAAAGCACCGCGTTCTGCACAGTACCGGTGGAGGCAATGCGCTTCTCCAGCGATGGCGCAGCTGTATTCTGCCGCACGGCCTGATAGCAAAATTGCAGGCCAATCACCAGAAGCCATGCGGAGAGCGCCAGGCGCAATTTTCTATTCGGCAGGCGCGGCGCTAGAGAACTTCCAGCAATCGCTCCCACCAGTCCGCCTGCAAGTAGTTTCACCAGCAGCGCAGTATCAGGACTTCGACTGAGAAGATGCAAGCCGCCCCCAAGCAATGAGAGGCAAAGCCCAAAGGCAAGATCAGTGCCCACAACTTGAGATGCGCTCAATGTTGTCAGGCCGAGCAGTGCGATCGTTCCCAACGCTCCTGCTCCGGAAGAAGAAAAGCCAACCTCCGCACCAATGGGCAGCATAAGGACAGCGAGCCATTTGTGCCGTGTTTGCACAGTTCGCGTTGCTTGGTCACCACGAAACGATTTGTAGAGATGCCAACCGGAAGCAAAGACAATAATGCTTCCCAGCGCTGCGTAAAGGATCCCTTGATGCCCCTGCTGCACTACGCGGCGAAAAAGCACCACTCCGATCAAAACACCGGGAAGGCCGCCAAGCAGCATGTATCCAAGCGCACGCCATACAACCTGACGGCGGACGATCTGAATTGGAACGACAATCAGTTTTACGATTGCGGAATAGACAAGGGCTGTTCCAACGGCGGCCGCAAGCGGCACATGCAGAAAAAGCACCAGGATTGGCGCTGTGATCGTGCCCGCGCCAACTCCGGTAACTGCAATAGCAAATGCGATGAAAAAGCCGATGATCAGTTCCATGATCTCCTGATTACTATTCCTGAATGTGAATGCCGCATTCCTGCTTGCGGCCCGACCAGCGCCCTGAACGCGGATCGCTAGGATCGGATGGCAGGCTTGTGCATGGCTCGCACCCGATGCTTGAATAGCCCTTGTCATACAGCGGCAGCAATGGAATTCCGTGCTCTTGTGCGTAATACCACACATCGCGCGTTGTCCAGTCTGTCAGTGGACTCACCTTCAGCAATTGTTTGCCGCCCGGCAAAATGAAACGATCAAGCACCTGCAGATTGGCGCGACTCTTTGCCTGTTCACGCCTGAGGCCCGTAAACCATGTATCATAATTCGCAAGCGCGGCAAACAGCGGCTCAACCTTGCGCAGCTTGCAACATTGGTCGGGAGCAGCCTGGTACAGAATACCGAATTGCGCTTCCTGCTCTGCCACAGTCTGCTGCGGCGTCAGGTTGATGAGATTCAGCTTCCACTCCGCAGCCACTCGGTCACGGTAAGTGTATGTCTCTGCAAAGTGATAGCCAGTATCAAGAAAGAGCACCGGCACATCAGAATGCATGGCGCGCACCATGTGCAGCACCACCATGTCCTCAGCCTGAAAACTGCACGTAACACATTCTGTAGCAGATTCAGTTACATTTTCGGCGACCAGCTCCTGCGCTTTTGCAATCTTCTCCTGAAGACCAGGAACAACATCAACACTGCTCTCAAAACTCAGACTCATTCCTGTCTCCCAATCCTTCAATTTCGCGCAATAAAGTATCTGCCAGAGTTTTTAAGTCAACCGTGTGCCGCTTGAGAGATCGAGTGATCAGCTGCTTCGCATCCGGGCCAAGCGTTACAATTTCCACCTCACTCTGTAAGGTGGATGGCACCAGCACAGTCAAACCAGAATGCAACAACGTGCGCCATACTTCCGGCTTTTGAATGCGGGTAATCACCACGTCGCGCCCGCCAGCAGAAAGCCTTTCTTCAAGCACGCCGACAAGGACCTCTCCAGGCAGCAATAATAAAACTCCGCCGGCGCGAGTTTCCTGCCTTTTCTGCTGAGCGATTGCATGACGAATCATGCCTGCGCCAACTGTTGCGTTGTTCACAGGGTCGATAAGGATGAAGCCGCCCGTAGTGCGGTTCTCAAGATAAGAATCGACGATGAGCGACCGGCTTGTCGCAATTTCGGCTTCACCTATTTCATTGAGTTCTAACAGCGACGCCGCCTGCTCTTCCAGTGTCTCCACATCAAGCCGGTGCTTGATGCGCAGATGTGCTTTTACAGTCTGCGATGTGTGCTTGAGCAGATACGTCTTTCCTGCCACAGAAGGTTCTGCGTGAAGCCATACAAGCGACGCAGCAAAATTGTTAGAAACCGCAGGCGCATTCTCTCGATGAGCGATAAGATCGCCGCGACTGATATCTATCTCGTCTTCCAGCGTAAGCGTGATCGATTGCGGAACGAACGCCGTCTCAAGTTCTCCGTCAAATGTGTGAATCGACTTCACCCGACTGGCGCGGCCAGATGGCAGAGCAACTATCTCATCTCCGGGCTTGATCGTTCCCGATACAATCTGCCCTGCAAACCCACGAAAATCCTGATTCGGACGAATGACGCGCTGCACTGGCAAACGAAAGGCCCTGCATTGCAGTTCGCCGGCAACCGGCACATCTTCCAGATGTTCAAGCAGTGTTGGACCGTCGTACCATGACGTCCTCTCACTGCGCGTCACTACATTGTCGCCATCAAGCGCGCTGATGGGAATCGCCAATAATTCAGAGATCCCAAGCCGTTCTGCAAGCACCTGCAAGTTACGTTGATGTTCCAGAAAGACCTCTTCAGAAAAATCAACGAGGTCCATCTTGTTGATCGCCGCGACTACATGGCGAATGCCAAGCAGCGATGCGATGAAAGCATGGCGGCGTGACTGCGTCAGGATTCCCTTGCGCGCATCAACTAAAACAATCGCCAGTTCAGCAGTGGACGCGCCAGTAACCATATTGCGCGTGTACTGCTCATGCCCGGGCGTATCAGCAATGATGAATTTGCGCTTTGGCGTTGCAAAAAAACGATAAGCAACATCGATAGTAATTCCCTGCTCGCGCTCGGCACGGAGCCCATCCGTCAGCAATGCAAAGTCGATCGATGCCGCTTCACCCGCATGGCTGCGCGTGACAGCCTTGATCTGGTCTTCGTAGACGCTGCGCGAGTCGTAGAGCAAACGGCCAATCAGCGTGGACTTGCCATCGTCCACGCTCCCTGCCGTGGTAAAGCGCAGCAAATCTTTCTGCTGTTCAGCAGCGAGAAAATCTTCGATAGCGAATGACTCGGCGCTCTCGCGCAGATCATCGAGCACGTCAGGAAAAACAGCCATCAGAAATAACCCTCGCGCTTTTTGACTTCCATAGAGCCGTCCTGGTCATGATCGATAATCCTGTTCGCGCGCTCTGATGAGCGGAACGAAATCAACTCGGCAATAATCTTCGGCAATGTGTCTGCATCCGAGCGAATTGCTCCCGTGCACGGACTGCAACCGAGCGAGCGCAGGCGGCAGCGCACCGATTGCTCTTCTCCAGGAAGTCCTTTCACAAAAGGCTGTTCAATTGGGATGAGGCTCTCGCCGCGCACCAGCATACGTCGCTCTTTTGCAAAGTAGAGCGGTACGATCGGAATATTTTCAAGATGGATGTAGTGCCAGATGTCCAGTTCCGTCCAATTGGAAAGCGGAAAAACGCGAATGCTTTCTCCAGGACCGATGCGACCGTTGTAAAGATTCCACAACTCAGGACGCTGATTTTTTGGGTCCCATTGCCCAGCACCATCGCGAAAAGAAAAGATGCGCTCCTTCGCGCGCGAACGTTCTTCATCACGGCGCGCTCCGCCAAAGGCCGCATCAAAACCATGCGCTCGCAGCGCATCAAGCAGGGCCTGCGTCTTCAGATATCCGCAGCAGCGTTGCGTCCCCAGCGCAACCGGATTGGCGCCGTCACCCAGCGCTTCCTCGTTGCGCCAGACGATGAGATTCAGTCCGAGCTCGCGCGTGTAATTGTCGCGAAACTCGAGCATCTCGCGGAATTTGTATCCCGTATCGACGTGCAGCAACGGAAACGGAATCGGCGCAGGATAAAACGCCTTTTGCGCAAGGCGCAGCATCACCGACGAATCCTTGCCGATAGAGTAGAGCATCACCGGCTTTTGAAATTCCGCTGCTACTTCGCGGATAATGTGGATGCTCTCCGCCTCAAGAGCCTGCAAATGCGTTAAACGCGATGGGCCAGCGGTGATGTGCTGCGGCGGATTGTAGACTGCGGTAGCCATAAACTCTAAAGCATTCCTGATTTCGGGTGAGACAGAGGCGGGAAAATAGAAAACCCGCGCTCAGTTTGTCTGGCTGCGGGTCTTGTTCTTACTTAACTGGATAGAAGATCAGAAGTTCTATCGACAGCATTCGCACCCTCGCCGACACGCACCGTTGCTGCAACAACAGCGACATCCCATACGACAAGTGAGAATGCGAAGCATAGAAACCATGTAGCATTCAGAATCGCCGATGCGCGGCGGAATGTCAAACAATTCATTTGACCCGGAGCGTGGGTTCCACTACACTCACAACACAATGAACCGCTTCCGGACCATCGCTTGTTGTTGCTGCTGCACAACCAATTGTTGTGTCCGGATCGTCATGCGTTAAAGCAGCTCCTCTTCCAGCGTTTCTTATCGCAGCCGCCGGGCATCCCAGGCGGCATTCACTTTTCAGGGCATAGAATGCAGCGCAAGCATTTTCAACTCAAACCTTCTCTGACCAACACGCACTGCTCGTGTTGTTGACCCTTCGCTGTGCTCTTCCCCTGATCCATCCCAGATAACTATTGAACGCAAGGAGTTTTCTTATGAAACGCGGACACACACGCGTAGCTTTTATTCTGCTTCTTCTGTTGGCCAGTATCAGCGTTTCGGCGCGGGCTCAAATTGTCGGAGCGTCGATTTCCGGCACGGTACGCGATACTTCCGGGGCAGCCATTTCCCAGGCAGATATCACAGTGCACAACCTTGAGACTGGCGCAGAACGCAGAGTCGCAAGCGACAGCGAAGGCCGCTATGCTGTTCCTTCTATTCCCGTGGGCCGCTACGAAGTGACCGCTCAAAAAGAAGGCTTCAGCACGCAGACACGCAGCGGAGTCAATCTCGTGATCGGGCAAAGTGCGGTGGTTGATCTTTCGCTCGCTGTTGGCCAGGTACGCGAGCAGGTTTCCGTCACCGATACACCCCAGACTCTAAATCCAACGACACAGTCAATTTCAGGACTGGTGAGCGAACGGCAGGTAAAAGAATTACCGCTCAATGGCCGCAGCTTTGATGAGCTTTTGACATTGAATCCAGCCGTCGTGAACTACACCGGGCAGCGGTCTGGTTCAATTGGCACAACTAACTCTTCTCCCGGAAATATGTTCGCCGTCGCCGGACGTCGCCCGCAGGACAACCTTTTTCTGTTGAATGGAATTGAGTATACCGGAGCGTCGGAAATCAACGTCACTCCAGGAGGAGTAAGCGGCCAGCTGCTTGGCGTGGACGCAGTGCGTGAATTCAACGTCGTCTATGACACCTATGGAGCTGAATACGGCAAGCGCACCGGGGCGCAGGTGAGTATTGTAACTGCGTCAGGCACAAATCAACTGCACGGAAGCGCCTTTGAATTTCTGCGCAACAGCGCGCTCGATGCCCGCAACTACTTTGATCAGGCAGACATTCCTATCTTCCAGCGCAACCAGTTTGGCGGCTCACTCGGCGGACCAATCGTAAAGAGCAAGCTGCTGCTTTTCGGCAACTACGAGGGCTTTCGCCAGAATCTTGGCCTTTCAAATGTAACGCTGGTCCCGGACAACGCTGCACGCGCCGAGGCTGTTGCTAGCGTGCAGCCGCTGCTTGCTCTGTGGCCTGCACAGAATGGCCCTGAGCTGGGCGGCGGCATCGCCGAAGCATTCAATCATCCGCTGCAGCGCATTCGCGAAGACTTCGGCACCACGCGCCTCGACTACAACATCTCCGATAAAGACTCGGCCTTTGCTGTTTACACCATCGATGACAGCGTGGGAAACACGCCAACCATCAATCCCCTCAGCACAGTCAACACCGATTTGCGCGAACAAGTTTTGAGCGTGCAGGAGCAGCACATTGTTTCATCCAAGATATTGAATACGTTCCGCTTTGGCTTCTCGCGCGGGGCATTTTTCTTTACCGGAGAAACGCCGGTCGGTCTTCCCGGATGGGTCGAAGGTAAACCTATCGGCGCCGTCGTGGTTGGCGGTGGAACAGCCTTAAACGGCGCATCACAGATCAGCCTCGCAGGCACAAATGCAGGCAGCAATCTGCAGGCGGTGCGCAATCTGTTTACTTTGGACAACCATGTCTACATCTCGCATGGAAGAAATCAGCTTGAAGCAGGCGTATGGATCCAGCGCATCCAGTCCAACAGCAACCTCGCGCAATACCAGAATGGGCAGGCCTCCTTCAGCAGCCTGAGCGCATTTTTGAATGGCACTGTCACCACTTTCACTGTAGTTCCCTCGCCAACTGAATTAGGTTGGCGCTCGCTCGAAGGCGCTGGCTTTGTGCAGGACACTCTGCGCCTGTGGCCAAATCTTGAGCTGCGCCTCGGCTTCCGTTTTGAATCAACAAATGGATGGAATGAAGCGCAGGGCCGCGCCTCGAATTACGTCTTCGATGAGAACGGCGCGCTGGAAAAAAATCCACGCATCGGTGATTCGGCCTTCACCAATAATCGTGCAAAGTTTCTGCCCCAACCGCGGATCGGCCTTGCATGGACGCCACGCCAGAACGGCACAACCGTTGTTCACGCTGGATTCGGCATCTACCGCGCGCTGCTCGACAGCCTCGATTACCGCCTCGACCAGAACGCTCCCTTCAACACCACGCAGAGCATCAAAAACATCGCCGTCTCTGATCTGCATTTCATCCCCGGACAGCCTGCTCCTGCTGGAAGCCTTGTTTCACCGAGCGGAATTCAGCCAGATGCATATACTCCAACACTGCTTACGTGGTCACTGAACATCGAACAACAGATTGCACCCGGAACATCATTGACACTGGGCTACATTGGCTCGCACAGCTATCATCAGATTCTTTCTGCCGACATGAATGAGCCAATCCCCAGTATCTGCCCCGCATCGCCGTGCCCGACTACATTACCGGCAGGAACGGTCTACTATCCCAAAGGCGCGCCGCTCGCGAATCCAAAACTTGCAAACAGCACCACGTGGATATCGAACGGCGTGGGCTCATATAACGGCCTGGTTGTCGATGTAAATCGCCGCTTCAACAAAGGTCTACAACTGCGCGGAGTCTACACCTTCTCAAAGAATCTCGATGAAGGCACAGCATGGAACAGCAGCGTAGGCGCTAATGCTCCAGGATTCGTGATGTATCCCGCTGAACCACATCTCGATTACGGCCCGTCCAATACCGATGTGCGCCATCTGACCGTCATCAATGGAACCTACGATCTGCCCATCGGGCAAGGCAAACCCTGGCTGAATGGGACAAACTTGTGGGAGCAAAAAGCCGCCAGCGGCTGGAGCGCGAGCGCCATCGTCAACCTGCAATCAGGACTTCCCTTCACACCGCAGCTTGGCTTCAATCCCTCCAATAACGGCGACAGCCGCAATCCTGTGCGGCCTTCTGTTAATCCTGATTTTCGCGGCAAAGTCATCGAAGGCGGCCCGAATCAATACTTCAATCCAAATGCGTTTATCGTTCCGGTCTCTGGCACCTATGGAAATCTCGGACGCAATACGCTCACCGGACCAGGGCTTTCCACGCTCGACCTTTCTCTGAGAAAAAATACTGCGCTCTCAGAGCGGCTGAACCTGCAATTTCGCAGCGAGTTCTTCAACGTACTGAATCGCACCAATTTCGGCACGCCAAACACTGTGGTGTATTCGTCAGCATCGTCTACCCCGTCGCCGACTGCAGGAGTCATCACCTCGACAGCAACCACTTCGCGGCAGATTCAGTTCGGGTTGAAGCTGCTTTTCTAGTAAGCATGAGCTAAACAGATGATGGCCAGTCATGTCTTCACTTGCAGCATTTGGACTTCCAGGCGGCTCGTTTGACCTGCTTCATTAACAGTTGTTAATATTGAAGTGCGGGGTGGAGCAGCCTGGTAGCTCGTTGGGCTCATAACCCAAAGGTCGCTGGTTCAAATCCAGCCCCCGCAACCATTTAGCCGTTGGCCAACCCAAGACGCCCAAAAAGCACCCTTCCATCCAAGGGATTTGTATACCCCAAAATCACTATCTTCAGACCCAGGGATCCAATCGAAGAGCCAAAAAACGCATCTATGACTTCCAGTGCTATACTTCCGTCGGTGTATAGGCCGGAGTTTACGCTCGCACTAAGTTTGATCTATTCCGTAAGTGGCTGTTGACGACATGTAGATAAGTGCATGGTGGACAGTTTGTCTCCTTGCGCAAGGATCTAATGGCGTCTTAGCTTATCGAGTGTCCCTTATGGAGACGAACTCTTCACGTACTCTACCACTGGTAACAAGTGCCAGCACGGTTCGTGACGTGCTGAAAGTAATTGATACCACGGGGTTGGGAATTGCGTTGGTAGTTGATGGTATGCAGCGGCTTAAAGCAACCATTACGGATGGCGACGTGCGGCGCGCAATCCTCTTCGGAATTGAATTGGATTCTACAACCAACGATCTGCTCCTTATGGGGAAGACCTCCGCGCATGATCAGGCACCGGTGACGGCCCTGCTCGGCTCAACGGTTGAACAAATACTACAGTTAATGTCGGAGCGCGGCGTTCGGCAGATTCCGATCATTGATTCTGAATCGAAAGTAGTCGATATTGCACTGAAGTCTGACTACCTTACGGATCGCAATCTGCCCCTGGATGGCTTCATCATGGCAGGTGGATTCGGCAAACGGCTGATGCCGCTTACAGAAAACTGCCCGAAGCCAATGCTGCCGGTAAACGGGAAGCCGATATTAGAGCATCTTGTCGACAAACTAAGAACAGCAGGAATCCGACACGTCCATATCTCAACCCACTATTTGGCGGATAGCATTACACAACATTTCAGAGACGGGAAGGATTTCGGCGTTGATATTGAATACGTCGGTGAAGATCGGCCCATGGGCACGGCAGGCGCGCTTGCAAAAGTCGTCGTGGGGCAGGTCCCTCTACTTGTTGTCAATGGAGACATTGTGACTTCAATCGACTTCCGCGCAATGCTGGAGTTTCATCGTGAACATGCAGCAGACATGACAGTCGCTGTCCGGCAGCACGAAATACAGATTCCGTATGGGGTCGTAGCGACCCAAGGTGTCAATGCCATACGCATTGATGAAAAGCCGATAGTTCATTATTTCATCAATGCCGGCATTTACCTCGTCCAGCCCACGGTATGCAATATGGTGCCTCCAGATCATGCCTTCGATATGCCGGAGCTAATAACAAGCCTTATAAGTGCCGGGAAACGGGTAATTTGTTTTCCAGTACGGGAATATTGGCTGGATGTTGGACAATTGGAGCAATACGAACGGGCATCACAGGATTTGGCACACGGCATGGCTTAGCAACTAAGTCTGGGGCGGAACATTGAACGATCGAGCATTTTGGAAGGGTCGGCGCGTGATAGTCACAGGAGCCGGGGGGTTTATCGGCAGCCATCTCGCAGAAAGAGTTGTTCAACTCGGTGCGCAAACCCGTAGTTTCGTTCGTTACAACTCACAAGGGTCATGTGGATGGCTGACCAGTTCACCCTGCCGCTCTGAAATGGAGATTTATTATGGCGATATTCGCGACCAGGAAAGCGTGCTTCGCGCCTGCAAAGGTGCGGATGTCATCTTTCATCTCGCAGCACTCATCGGCATCCCTTATTCGTATGAATCGCCGCGGTCTTACGTTAAGACAAATATCGAAGGCACTTTAAATGTGCTCGAAGCCGCACGTCTTCTCGGAACGCAACGGTTGATATGCACATCTACCAGCGAGGTCTACGGGTCTGCGTTATACGTTCCGATTGATGAAAAGCATCCATTGCAAGGTCAGTCACCTTATTCAGCAACGAAGATTGGCGCAGATAAGATTGCCGAATCCTACCACCTTTCGTTCGGTCTCCCCCTATCCATCGCGCGTCCATTCAATACTTATGGTCCACGTCAATCGACACGCGCTGTAATTCCCACAATCATTTCGCAAGCCCTGACGAATTCTGCCGTGAACCTAGGAAACGTGGATACTTCGCGCGACTTTAATTTCGTCTCAGATACGGTGGATGGATTCCTCGCCCTCGCCGAGACATCCGAAACGATCGGAAAAACTCTAAATTTCGGCAGTGGCATTGAGACCACAATCCTCGAGTTGTCAAAAATAATTTTCGACTTGCTAGGGAAGAATTGTTCGATCGACGTGAAAGAGAGCCGATTACGACCGGACTCGAGTGAAGTGGAGCGCCTTTGCGCTAACAGTCGACTCACTACTGAACTCACTGGGTGGACGTCTACAGTTAGTCTCCGTGAAGGCATTGCGCAAACGATTGATTGGATAGAACAAAACCTCGATACATATTCGATTGGAACCTATGCGTTGTGACGATGGATCCGATACACATGATCGCACGAAAAATAGCATCCCGTGTTTTGTGGAGAACTAAAGTCTGCTCTCTACTAACCTTTGAGACTATTTATGGATACAAGATGAAATTTCACCCATCCGCAATCTCTGCTGCCATGTGGGAAGACCGTCAATATCGCAGGCAGGAAGTCGAACTATTACTTTCATTCTTACGACCAGGAGATACATATGTCGATATAGGAGCGAACGTCGGTTCCCTTGCTCTGGCTGCATCAGTGAAAGTTGGACCTGAAGGTCGTGTATACGCGATAGAGGCCTGCCCACGTACATTCCGTTATCTAATACGAAATATCGAACTGAATAGAGCAACGAACATTACTCCCATCCATCGTGCGATCGGCAGTGACTTTGGCACTGTCCGCTTCACAGACAAACTTAACGACGATATGAATTACGTCGGAGAAGGTGACTCTTCAGTTCCATGTATACCTCTGGATCACCTTAAAATCCGAGGTCGAATTGCGGTGATCAAATCAGACACGGAAGGGTTTGAACCAAATATTATCGCAGGAGGCACTCAAACTCTCCTTCGCGCAAGTCGAGCCATTTTTGAGTGCTCAGAGTGGAATCTAAATCGTTACAACAAGAGCGCCAAGGACGTGACTGATTCCCTCACTGCACTTGGCTTCGCACTGACATCTGAATCGGGCCAGTTGCTGCCAGCAAACTATACGGGTAACCCTGGAGGAAACATCCTGGCGACGCGCTTGTACGAAACAGCCGTGACCGCTAATGAAATCACTTCGCCTCCGTACCACAGTATGAGGATTGATTTGGGTTAATCATTTAGATGGGAAGAACTGTACATCGGAAATCGCTGTTATAACAATGCTGGGAACGAGCAATTCATATTATGCGCATCCTCGTGTTCCATTCAGTGCTCGCGAAATTCTTCGGAGACGTCTGCAGAGACATCCAGCTACATCACAAGGATATCGAGCTGTATGGAATAGTGACCGGTCATTCATTCCGTCGACGCGTTGAAGAGGGCGGAGCCTTCTGGACTTCGCTCACCAGTTTCTCAGATGCCCTCAGGTCGCAGTCGCTAAGTGAGCCATTTGACCTACGTTTCCTCCAAGAAATGGAAGCCAAATATGGGAGGCCAAATCTTTATCTATTCGCCCATGCTGATTGGTTTGCGAAAGACTTCCCACATCAACGGATGATGAGATTCCTTGAGATCGCTTTCAGATTTCTGCTGCAAGAGTGGGAGAGAATACAACCGGACGCCGTGGTCGCTGAAGGAATCGATTGCACACTGTCACACATTCTTTATTCCATCGCAGCGAAAAGTGACAGACCATATATATGTCCAGGCGCTGGACGCTTTCCAGGCCGGATTAATTTTCTTCGGAATCCGAATGACCGTTGGGAACAGGCAGAGATGTTATACGAGCAATTTCTCATGAATGGCATACCAAATGAACCTCGCGAGAAGGCTGAAGAATATCTCACTCATATAAGAAACCAGGGACCAGTCATATCAGACTTAGTTCGTGTCAATCGTCACAATCTTGTTCGCAGCGGCGATTGGAGATATCTCTTTGAAGTGTTCCGCCTTTTTAGAGAGGACCCGTTCGACTACATTGCGACTCCACCCTGGAGTGCAATTCAGCAAAGGCTCCAACGCGTCTATCGTTCCAGGTACTCCTATAAGCAGCTTTTTCAAAAGCCAGATGGAGGGGATAAGTTCTTTATTTTTCCTCTCCACGTACAGCCAGAGGCAACCACCTTGACCTTGGCGCCTTTTTGCGTGGATCAGCCAGCCCTTATAGCAAATATTGCCAAAGCACTGCCGATTGGCTATCAGCTGTATGTCAAAGAGCATGTCATGGCCGTGGGAAGGCGCTCCCTGGACGAGTACCGTCGGATCGCGACTACTCCGAACGTCAAACTTATTCATCCCGACTCGAATGTACGTGCGTTAATCAAACAATCAGCAGGTGTCTGCACAATAGTGGGAACTATGGGCTTCGAGGCTCTTATGTTCAACAAGTCGGTCATTACTTTTGGACGCCCTTTCTACGATGCCTCT
>DATAQW010000358.1:0-8601 GCA_036264445.1 Pseudacidobacterium sp. | reverse complement strand
CGGAAGACACCCCGTTTGCAGGCGTGCTCTATTGCGGGTTGATGATGACGGCGCGAGGCCCGATGGTGCTCGAATACAACGCACGCTTCGGCGATCCCGAAACGCAGGCAATTCTGGTCCGACTGGAAAGTGATTTGGTAGACGCTCTTGAAGCCAGCGCGAACGGGCATCTGAACGACACGGAGTTGCGCTGGCGTCCCGGTGCTTCAGCCTGCGTGGTTGCCGCGTCGGAAGGTTATCCGGGCAGCTACACCACGGGGCACCGCATCACCGGACTCGATGAAGCCGCAAAGGTTCCAGCCGTGGAGGTCTTTCATGCCGGAACTTCGCTGCTTGACGGGAATTATCTGACGAATGGCGGACGCGTGTTGGCGGTGACCGCTGCTGCTGATACGTTAGAGAATGCGCTGGGCCTTGCTTATGAAGGCATCGGCAAAATTCACTTTGATGGCATGTACTATCGTCGCGATATCGGGCACCGCGCTCTAAACCCAAAGGCATAACCCATGGTCATCAAAGACGATCTGGTTCACGACGTTGCCACGGACTCCGGCCCGATGCGCACGTACTTCTTCCATCCTGCGGCTGAGGGCCGCTATCCGGGAGTGATTCTCTATTCGGAGATTTTTCAGATGACCGGACCGATCCGCCGTTTCGCGTCCTTCATCGCAGGACACGGATATGTGGTCGCAGTGCCGGAGGTTTATCACGAACTGGAAGAGGCAGGGACAGTGCTCGCCTATGACCAGTCCGGCGCTGACAAGGGCAATGCCGACAAATACGCGAAGGAATTATCTTCCTACGATGGCGATGCGCGGGCGCTGATCGACTACCTGCCGACATTGCCGCAGTGCAACGGACGGCTGGGCGTCATCGGCATCTGCCTTGGCGGACACCTTGCCTTCCGCGCGGCGATGAACTCTGAGATTCGCGCTGCTGCATGCTTCTATGCGACGGATATCCATTCAGGATCGCTGGGCAAGGGTAAGAACGACAATTCGCTGGCGCGCGCCGGTGAGATCAAAGGCGAGCTGCTGCACATCTGGGGTCGTCAGGACCCGCACGTTCCGCTTGAAGGCCGCATAAAGATCAAGGCGCGGCTCGATGAAGTGGGTGCAAACTACCAGTGGGTAGAGCTGAACGGAGCGCATGCCTTTATGCGCGATGAGGGCTACCGCTACGATCCGGAGCTCGAATATCAGTGCAAAGGACTGGTGCTGTCACTGCTGCACCGGAGGCTGGCTACAGTATGAGTCACACGGCTGTCACGCTCGAAGACCTGCTCGCAGACTATGAGGCTACCACCGACCGCTGGAAGAATTTCTTCGAGGCGAATCCAGACGCGGCACTCGTTCCGACAGACATTGCGGGAGCGAAGAATGTTGGCGAACTCGTGCGGCATATCTATACGGCCTCATTCCGAACCGCACAGCGCCTGCTTGGCGAAGAGCTGAGCAATCCCGCATTGCTTTTTCCGGAGGGCGATATTTCTACGGCCTTTGTGATTTATGCCGAAGGAACGAAGAAGCTGAGACAGTTCCTGGATACGGCTACCGAGACCACGCTCGAAGAGAAGTTTGAGATTCAGCGGCCGGGCGGGCAAGGGCGGGTAATCTCCGGAACGAAGCGGAAGCTCTTCCTGCATGTGTGGGTGCATGCGACCAGGCACTGGGCGCAGATTGTTCCAGTTCTACGTGTGAATGGCTTCAGTCCGGACTGGGTGCACGACATTCTGAGCAGTGAAGTGATCCGGTAAGGGCGCCAAAGGGCGCGTGTGCCTGAAAGCCTGCCCTGAGCGCAGCCGAAGGGGCCAGTCCTAGCTGTCCAGCTTCTTCGTTACCAGCTCATTCAAGAGCGCAGGGTTCGCCTGGCCCTTCGACAGCTTCATCACCTGACCGACAAAAAAGGCTGCGACCGTCTTCTTGCCGCCACGGTACTGCTCGACCTGCTTCGGGTTCGCAGCGATGACTTCGTCGATCATTTTTTCAATCGCTCCCGGATCGGTGATCTGCTGCGGTTTTTCTCGCTCGTAGACCGTGGGGAAATCTTCGCTTGTCTCAAAAGCCGTGTCGAAGAGCTGCTTGATCTGCTTACTGGATAGCTTGCCTTCCTCTTGAAGATCGGCAGCGAGCGCGATGCCCTTCATCGTAATCGGCGACTGCTCAAGTTCCAGACCCTTTGCTTTAAGGCGGCTGGTCAATTCGCTCTGAACCAGATTTGCCACGCGCTTCGGACTCTTAGCGGCTTTGGCTGCTGCTTCAAACTGATCGGCGAGGGCACGGGTTGCTGTCAGCGTCTGCGCATCCTGCTCGCTGATTTCGTATTCGGCGATCATGCGCTTGCGGCGAGCCTCAGGTAGCTCCGGCATGAGCCGCGCAACCACTTCCTTAAGGTGCGCTGTAAGAATGAGCGGCGGAAGGTCAGGCTCAGGGAAATAGCGATAGTCGTGCGCTTGCTCCTTCGAACGCATAGAGTAGGTACGGCCTTCATTCGCGTTCCAAAGGCGTGTTTCCTGCGCAACGCGGCCACCGCTTTCAATCACTTCCACCTGACGCTCAATTTCATACTCAAGCGCGGCGCGAATGAAGCGGAAGCTGTTGACATTCTTGACTTCAGCCTTGGTTCCAAATTTTTCCTGACCGCGTGGACGCACGCTCACATTGGCGTCGCAGCGCAGCGAACCTTCTTCCATGTTGCAATCGCTTACGCCCGTGAAAAGCAGGATCTCCTTGAGGCGGGTGAGGTATTCGTAAGCCTCGTCGGGCGTGCGGATGTCTGGCTCGCTGACAATTTCAATCAGCGGAGTGCCGCAACGGTTCAGGTCGACGTAGGTACGCGTTGCCGAGTCGGGGAAGCCGTCGTGCAGGCTTTTGCCTGCGTCCTCTTCCATGTGCAGGCGCGTGATGCCAATGCGCTTCGTTCCATTTGGCGTCGGAACATCAATCCATCCATGTTCTGCAAGCGGCTTGTCGAACTGCGAAATCTGGTAGCCCTTGGGCAGGTCGGGGTAGAAATAGTTCTTGCGCGCAAAGATGGAGCGGTCGCGCACTTCGCAGTTCAGGGCCAGCGCAGCGAGCGCGGCAAACTCTACGGCCTTTTCATTCAGAACCGGCAGCGCTCCAGGCAGACCGAGACACACAGGGCAGACGTTCGTATTCGGAGGTGCGCCGAACTGGTTCGAGCAGCCGCAAAATGCCTTGGTTGCTGTGAGTAGCTGGACGTGGACTTCGAGTCCGATGACCGGTTCGTACTTCGCCAGAACTTCTGGCGATACGCTCGCTGTGGTAGCCATAGATAGCTTGATTTTAGCAGCGGGGCTAGAAGATGACCTTCAACCTAGCGCCCAGGGTCGCCGTCTGGTCAATCTTGTTGGGAGTGGCGGGGTGGCGCAGCCACTGCACGCTGGGCGAAAATTCCAAGCTGTCGCTGATTTTGACCCTGTAGAAGAACTCCGTCAGTTCTTCCAGGCGCTGTCCAGGCTTGCTGGGACGCGTCCAGGTCGTAGCCGCGCCAAACATATCGGCTTTGGCGCGGCCGAAGGGAGCTACATTGGTAATGCCGATGGTTTCCACCTGTTTCGTTGTCGAGCCCGATGCCGAGTTAATTCCCCAGCGCCCGAATGGCATCCAGCCGTTGTGGAACTCCCAGTCAGCGCCAATCCCGACGCCGGTTCCCCGCCCCAGCTCTTTTGTGTCGTTGTGCCAGACTGCGGCCCGAATGTTGCGCCCCTGCTCTGTTTGCAGATTCTGCTTCCAGCCTACCTCCAGTGATGTGTAGTAGTGACCGTCAAAGAGCGTCTGTGTTCCTCTCCAGGGTTCGCCTTCCGCGTCCACGATAAGCGCGTGTGTATAGAAGCCATCGGGTGGGCCAATTTCTATAGCCGCTCCAGGCGCATACGTGCCGAGACGAGGTTCGGAAGGATTGCCGTCGAATGGACCACCGAGAAACTGCGAGGATTCATCGTTATTTACCGGACTATAGCCAATGTGCTGGTTCGGGTGCAGCTTGCCAATATAGAGCGCGACCTTCTGCGCGTCCCATGTCTGCTTGAAATAAAGAAGGTTGACCGTAATGGGCCGCTGCGCTCCTCCTCCTTGAAGTGAGTTGAGGCCGAGAATCGACCCGAGGCTGTCACTCAAGTTCCACTGCTGGCTCTGGCCGATGTTGGTACCGGAACGCAACAGCAAGGTGATGGAGCTTAAGTCTTTATCGTTCGTACGGAATGTCCAAATACCTTGAAAATCGAGCCGTCCGCTGAGTTGGTCATGACGCGTGTCCGGCGTAGTTGTGGCGTACTGGTTGAGAAACGTGTAGGACGCAATCAAGATGAGGTTCGTGGATGGCCTTAGTCGCTGATTGGCGGCATCGATGGGGCCCAAGATGGGGCAGAGCGGGTCCGGCTGCAAGAGCGAATACTTAGAGGCTCCGAATTTGTTTTCGTAGCACGTTGGATGTGCAGTCTGGGAATTCTGCGCATAGACGAGCGCGCAACACGAGAGGAACAACGAGAGCGTCCATCTGAACCGTGGCATGCGTTCCTCTTTCCGCGAAGGGAGTCAGAAAAACACATATATGTGGAATTGTAAGCAATGTTGAGCTCCGGCAGAAATTGGGCGGGAGTTTCCGCTGATAAACTAGAAGCTGCATGATCCTCCCGTTTGTCCGCGAGCTTTTGGCGGATCTGGAGCATTCCCCATCTTTTGAACAGGCACGAAGGCATCTCGCCCTTGCCCGTGGGCGCCGTCGTGTCTCTGGACTGACTGCAACCGCACGCGCACTTTTTTTGCCGTTTTTTGCGCGCGCCGCGAATGTTCCTGTTGTGATTGTTGTTGCGGATAATAAGGCGGCCGATGCCCTGCAAATTGCGCTGCGCGCCGGATGTGAGCTTACGGGAGCAATTGCTCCGGAGCGAGTGCTGAAGTTGCCCGCCCATGATGTGCTGCCTTTCGAAAATCTTTCGCCTCATCCGGATATTCAGGAGCAGCGCGCAGCAACTTTGTGGAAGTTGGCGACCAGCACTGCTTCGATTGTGATTGTTCCCGTTGAAGCTGCAGCGATGAAGTTCTTTCCCGCCGATTACTATTCCGGACTTGCGCAAACCCTGCGGCGCGGCGAGGAAATCGATCTCGATACCCTGATCGCACATATATCGAGCGTAGGCTACAGCACGGCGGACATTGTTGAGATGCCGGGGCAGTTTTCACGTCGCGGGGGCATTCTTGATGTGTATTCGCCGGAAGCTGACCGTCCGGTACGCGTGGAATTTTTTGGCGATGAAATTGATTCGATCCGCAAGTTTGATCCCGAATCGCAGCGGTCGTCGACTCCGCTTGATGAGGCGGTGCTGCTACCGCTTACCGAAACGCCGATCACCGAGCGCCTGTTGGCTGCTGTGCATGCGCGATTAAGCGGTGCGCGGCTTGAGTCGGCAGATGATCCTGATCTTGTGGCAGAAGCAGTGGCCGCAAGCGGGGTCAGTATCTTCCCCGGATGGGAGTTCTTCTCGACTGTTGCCGGAGCGAACAAGACACTGCTCGATCTCTTTTCACGCTGCGCGCTTTTTGTCGAAGAGCCAGCCATGATCCGCAACCAGATTGACCGCTGGTGGAATAAGGTTGAGCAACGGCATGAGCGCAGTGGAATTGGTTCACTCATTCAGCCGCATGACATTTACATGCGTCCAGAAATATTGCAGGCGACGCTGGCTTCGCATCCGGGGCTGGATATCGACCAGCTTGGCGCTGTAGATGTGCTTGAAGACGATGAAACGCTGGGCGAGATCGAATTTGCTTCCCGCCCCACTCTGCGCTTTCACGGATCAATTCCTGCGTTTATTGAGCAGGTGCGCACGCTTATGCAACAGGAAACCCGCATGCTGCTGGCCGCGCCTAACCAGGGCGAAGTAGAGCGGCTGGCAAATCTGCTGCGTGAGTATGAGATTCCTTACCGGCTTGGCAGCCGGATTCATCACGCGGGCAGCGAGACGGTCTATGACGAGTCGAGTTACCTGGCAGGCGACCTGCGAACGCCGATTCTGGTTCGTACGCAGCTTTCCAACGGCGTAAGCCTTCCTGCCGCAAACCTGGTTGTTTTTGGCGCAACTGATTTTTCTGACGAAGCCGATATTACGGCGCGCCCCGCTCCGAAAAAATCAAAAACCGCAGCCTTTGTTTCAGACTTTCGCGATCTTGCTGTTGGCGATTATGTCGTCCACGTAGAGCACGGCATTGCCCAGTACATGGGCTTGAAAGAGATTGCGCAGGATGGCGTCAACATCGAATTCATGATTCTGGAGTTTGCCGAGCAGGCACGCTTGTATGTGCCTCTCACGCGCCTCGACCTGATCCAGAAATATCGCTCCAGCGAAGCCGGCGCTGCGCCGATTCTCAACCGGCTTGGCTCGCAGCAGTGGGCCAAGACAAAAGCGCGAGTGAAAAAGGCCATGCAGGATATGGCCGATGACCTGCTGAAGCTCTACGCGCAGCGCAAGGCGGCGCAGGGTCACGCATTTACGCCGGACAACGAATTCCAGCGCGAGTTTGAAGATGCCTTCGACTACAACGAGACCGAAGATCAGATCTCTTCGATTGCCGACATTAAGAGTGACATGGAATCGACCATGCCGATGGACCGCCTTCTCTGCGGCGACGTGGGTTACGGCAAGACGGAAGTCGCGATGCGCTCGGCCTTCAAAGCTGTGCAGGATGGCAAACAGGTTGCTGTTCTTACTCCAACAACAGTCCTCGGCTTCCAGCACTTTGAGACTTTCAAGAAGCGCTTCAAGCAGTTTCCAATCACGGTTGAGATGATCTCACGCTTTCGCACGCCGAAAGAGCAGAAGCATATTCTTGAGCAGGTTGAACTGGGCAGAGTCGACATTCTGATCGGTACGCATCGTCTGCTTTCGAAAGACATCAAGTTTCATGACCTCGGGTTGCTCGTTGTCGATGAAGAGCAGCGCTTTGGCGTACGCCATAAGGAACGGTTGAAGCAAATGCGGCAGTCGATTGATGTGCTGGCCATGTCAGCCACGCCGATTCCCCGCACACTGCATATGTCGCTGGTTGGCCTGCGCGATATGAGTGTGATTGAGACTCCGCCGAAAGACCGCATGGCGATTCAGACCGTCGTCGCGAAATTCGACGAGAAGCTGATTCGTTCCGCGATTGAAGTTGAGCTGGAGCGGGGTGGGCAGATTTATTTTGTCCACAATCGTGTGGAAACAATCTACGAAATTGCCGCCAAGATCCAGGAGTTGGCTCCGACGGCGCGTATCACCGTCGGTCATGGGCAGATGAGCGACGGCGAGCTCGAAAAAGTGATGCTTTCCTTCATGCACCATGAGCACGACGTTTTAGTGGCGACGACGATCATCGAAAATGGCCTCGATATTCCCCTGGCGAACACCATCGTCATCAACCGCGCAGACCGCCATGGCTTATCGGAGCTGTATCAGCTGCGTGGGCGTGTTGGACGGTCCAACCGGCGTGCCTATGCGTATCTTCTGATTCCGCCAGAGCAGGAGCTGACTGACATTGCGCGGCGCAGGCTTGCGGCATTGAAGGAGTTTTCCGACCTTGGCGCTGGATTCAAAATTGCCGCCCTCGATCTGGAATTACGTGGCGCAGGCAACATGCTTGGCGGCGAGCAAAGCGGGCACATTGAAGCCGTGGGCTTTGAGCTATACACCAGCATGCTCGAAGAGGCGGTTGCAAAACTCAAAGGCGAGGAGCGCGTCGAGGTTCCGGTTACACAACTCAATCTCGGTATCAGTCTGCGTATCGATGAAAGCTATATCACAGAAGAAAACCAGCGGCTGCGCATTTATAAGCGTATCGCTGGAGCGCAAACAGAAGGCGCGGTTGCCGACGTTCAGTCGGAACTTGAAGACCGTTACGGTCCGCTGCCTGAGGGAGTTAAGCTGCTGCTCGAAGCGGCGCTGCTACGCGCAGAGTGCGAACGCATCGGCATTGCACAGATGGACCGCAAGCGTGACCAGCTGCATATTCGTTTTTCAGAGCACGCTGGTGTCGATCCGGGCCGTCTGATGAAGCTGGTTGCAACAAACTCTAAGCGAGGCGCACAATTCACGCCACAGGGCATACTTCGCTATCCGCTGACGCAAACCAGGCCGGATGAGGTTCTGATGGAAATCCGGCTGCTGCTGGACGAGCTGATATTGGAACCGGCGGCAGCGAAATAGAACTGCTACAGTTACGTATTGGAAAGAGGCCATTCTTTGAGACAAAAACTGATTCCTCTTGCACTTGTTTTTGGAGGCATGATGACCGCTTTTGCGGCACAAGCGGTTGATGCAAATGACAATTTCCGCAATCTTGCCGACCGGTATTTTGATCAAGTGACCTTTGCTTACAGCCCCACTTTCGGCACCGCGGCAGGGCTGCATCAGTACGATGCGAAACTCGAAGATTACAGCCGGGCGGCAATCGATTCGCAGATTATGGCGCTGCATGATTTCGAGAAAAAGTTTGAAGACCTTCCGGCATCTCAGCTTGATCAATCCACGCAGGCTGACCGCGAAATGGTGCTGAATGACATTCGCAGCAAACTCTTGACACTCCAGGTCATCAAGCCGTGGGA
>DATAQW010000270.1:0-4555 GCA_036264445.1 Pseudacidobacterium sp. | reverse complement strand
CTGCCGCACTTCTTTCATCAACCCTTCAGAACCAGCGCGCGGACTGCGAACGGAGAACACAACCGTGCGGGATACGTGGACCATATCGCTTTCGAATCGATTCAGCAAAACCGGCCAATACGCAATTGTCGGCGCATCTTTATTCATGCCCTCATCGTGAACATCGCCCGCCACTCCGACGATCTCCCGCCAGTCATCTTTCGAGCTCACGCGAATTCGCTTGCCCAGAGCATTCGCTGGACTGCCCCAGTACGCGCGTGCAAAACTTTCAGAGACAATGCCTACAGGAAGTCTCTCGTATGTTTCTGCCCAGGTGAAATCGCGCCCCGCAACCAGTGGAACGCCCAGAGTGTGAAACTGTCCGGGAGAAACAACCTTGAACAGGCGTAGCGGAGGCATCTCTCCCTCCGCATAATTTCGGTCCTGCGCGAATACCGGATCATGCCACTGTCCTCCATCCATCGGAACGGAATTGGCAAACCCAAGAGATGACACACCCTGAATCACAGCGATCTTGCTCATGATCGCCTCCTGCATGCGGACAACCTTCTCGTCGTCCTTCACTTCGGCTTCGGGAATGGTCAGGCGCAATGTCTGCACGCCGCCAGGTTCAAATCCGGGATTGACGTGCGTCAACGCGCTGAACGTGCGCAGCATCAACCCCGCGCAGATCAGCAACACAAAGGCAAGTCCGACCTGAGCAACCACCAGAATGTTCCGTATGCGATGACGTTCGCGCCCCTGACTGAAGGAACGCCCGCCTTCACGCAGACTAGTCCCCATCCGCGCGCCTGCATATTTCAGTACAGGAATGCAACCCGCCAGCAGGCTCGCCAGCAATGACACGCCCAGTGCAAAAAACAGCACCGGAAGATTGATCCCAATATCAGTAATGCGCGGCAACCCTGCCGGAGCAATCGCTACCAGAAGACGCAGCGCGCCATAAGCAAGCGCCAGTCCAAGGACGCCGCCTGACAGCCCAACAACAATGCTTTCCAGCAGAAGCTCGCCTCCGATGCGTCCCCGGCTGGCACCCAGCGCCGAACGAATGGCGAGTTCCTGTTGCCGCCCCTCGGCCCTCACCAGCAGCAGATTGGCGGTATTCGCGCACGCGATCAGCAGCACCATGCCGATGCTGCCCATCAATATGTACAACAATTTGCCTACATCTCCGACCACGTCGCGCATTAGTGGACGCACATTCGGTCCCAGCCGCGCTTTCTTAAACAGCTCGGCACTGAAGCCCGGAGGCGTTGGGAAGCTCTCCCAGACCGTTGGGATCATCCGCGCCACATCGCTGTTGGCCTCAGCCATCGTAGCCCCAGGCTTGAGTCGCGCAATGCCTTCATAGCTGAACATCCCTAGCGTCGTTTTATTGCGGTCAAACTGAAGAGGCAGAATCAGCGCCGGGGCTTCCCAGTCGAGAAACTGAAATCCCTTCGGCATAACGCCGACAATTTGATGCGGCTTGCCATCTATGGTCATCGAGCGGCCAACAACAGACCGGTCCGAGCCAAACTTCCGCTGCCAGTATCCATAGGTCAGAATCACAGTATCCGGCCCGCCCGTCTTGACCTCTGCTGCATTGAAGGTGCGTCCCAATAGGGGCGCAATGCCCAGAACCGGCAGGAGGCCGTCAGTTACATCAAGTGCCCGCACCTGTTCAGGCTCGCCAGCTCCCGTCACGCTGACAGAATCTCCGCCGTAAAGGCCAACGTCGCGAAACGTCCGGTTCTGCTCGCGATAAATAAAATAGTTCGACGGCGCCATGTTGATATCGCCGCCGAGGTTCAGCCCTGGGGCCACATGCCAGAGCCCGACCAGTTCCTTCGGATGCGGATACGGCAAAGGCTTGAGCAGCACGCCATCCACGACGCTGAAAACCGCAGTATTGGCTCCAATGCCCACCGCCAGAGTGATCAACGTAATACAGGTAAACATCGGAGCGCGCCACAATCTGCGCAAAACCTGCTTCAGCTGCCCTGTGAATGCTTCCATTTTGCTGCCCCCATACCTAACACGATCGATTTAGGGATATCTCGTAACTGTTTTCAAAATTCTGTACGCATGCAGTCCGGGCTGGGTTCCAGATAAAAACTTGCTCTGAATGAAATGAGGACACTGCGCAACACTGCTGTGAGCCTCGTCCCCGAACTCGGCGAAATTCATGCCGACGGCTCCCTCGGCGAGCTTCTGCGCTCCGGCATACTCGGCAATACGATCCGCGAAAAGATTCAGAAGCCATGCTCTCCGCGCTGCAGAAAGGCACAAATCTGAGCGCAACGCTCCCGCCAGCAGTGCAGGGTTACGTCACAATTCAGAATGCAGAGTTCAAGAACGGAGGAGACGGACGCCTATTGGTGGTTCTCGACGGCGAAGCGCGCATCACTCAGGAGCAGGTGCGACTCCTCACCGACCAGGTAAAACAGCGGCTCGCGTCACGCTGACAGCAGCAAAGCTTATTTAGACGAACGGCCTCTTGTAAGTTGGAGGCCGTTTCTGTTGCAGGTCTTCCACACGCTTCAGTTGTGCACCCCTGTAGGGCGTCACAAAAAGTGCGATTTGCGTCATAATTCCTGCAATTTGCGCGTCACATTCAGTGCAACTGTCGGCATGAAGGCAGACGCATAAAATGAAATTCCGAACATGGATAACAGGCCCAGGAACTCTTATACGAATCCTGTGATAAGGTGCGAGAAGACGTTTAACTGATTATTCCTCACAGGAAAGTCTGTCTTTCTATGGTAGTCTCCTCATTACGATGTGCTGCCATGGTGTACATTTCGCCCAGCAACAGCAATCTCTGCAGTCGCAGGCGGTATGCGTGCGCAAAGGAAGCTGAGCGATAATTCACTTCCCCTAACGATCAAACACAAATCCGCGATCAGTCGAGGGGTTTCGCCCTTTATGGAGATGCTCACCTGCCTGCTGGACTTCACCACAGAAGATCTGGGATGAGCACGTTCACTCCGTTCACGTCTGAGGCGGAGATTATTGCGATTGGCTACGGACTGGTCGAACGTACGTTGCCCAAAGTTAAATGGACTCACGCTGCGCATTTTGCCGCAGCGTTGTGGCTGATTGAAACAAAACGAAGTTCAAGTATTGCCGCAGTATTCGCGCCTATAACGAGTCGGTAGGTGTCGCCAATACAGACGCCAGCGGCTACCACGAGACGATTATGCAGGCATCGATGCGGGCCGCGCATACCTTTCGGATGGCACGGAAGGATTTGCCGCTGCTTCGGGTTTGCAATGAGCTGATGGCCTCGCCATTGGGCCGTTCCGATTGGTTGCTGGCATATTGGTCGCGAGAAGTTCTCTTCTCTGTTGAAGCGCGAAGGCGGTGGGTTGAACCGGACCTTCACCCTTTGCCGTCGTAAGAGGACTAATCTCGAACAGGATTAGTCCGCGGAAACGCGCTTGTGCTGAATGATGTCTTGATAGTCGGCCACACGGAAATTGGCCGTCTACCGAGTAACTTCCGAATAGCCGGTTAACCGTCCAGTCCGACTGTGAGTCGATCCCATCGATGGGCATACCGATCATTGTTTACGGAGCAATTTCTGGTGCTGAGGCGGCCTTTCTGTCGCGGCGTTGAGCCTGCCAGAGCACCAACGTACTCATAGCGGCTACGATCGCGCACATAATGGCCGCGATCCGCTCAGGATGAGACTCTAGGTCGGTAGGTAACGGGAAACCCTCTTGCGCTGAGTAATGTCCTGTTTGTCGGCAATACGGACATTTCACACAGATCGTCCGAGAGAAGGACCGGGGCGTGTTGGTCCTAAGGCGCATGGTTCAGATCAGCTGACGCCCACGCTTCCAACGCGGGATGCGTGGATGTCAAGCTGCGGGCTACCGTCGTGTTAGCTAAGCTCAGCGTATCATGCGTTGAAGGTTTCTCCAGGCATCCAGAAAGGAACAATGTTGTTGTGTGATTTGAACTCGCTTTTGAGACCGCCGTATCTTTTCTTGGTACTTGGCGTCATCGCAATTTCTGCTGCCGTGATTTTTACATTTATTGGCAAAGTGTGGGTTCGTTTCAATGGCTGGGTCTACCGTGCTAAAGAACCAAGAGTGTTTTGGGGAGAGATCGCAGCCTATTGTTTTGTTGGTGTTTGTTTCATTGGATGTTTCTTCTTTACAATTGCCGGACTGTTCAGATGAACCGAGGGCAAAAGAGCATGAAGAGATCGTGCCTCGGCTGGATTGTTGCGAACGTGCCCCGGATGTGGACTATTGTCTGGAAATGTTGAAGTCGGCAAGCGTCGGAGGCTGCGGCGCTTTTTTCGGTCGTGGACCGTTGCTTTCAGGCTCCGGTGGTGGTGGTGGGTATATCTCTCTTCGCGAAAGTGGCGTTAATGTCCTTGAGTGACGTCTGAATATTGTCCAAATTTGTGCCTAAACTGTTGAAGCGCACTTGGAAGCTACTATGCGGGCCTCTCTGAGTCATGGGGACTATCAATAGTCGGTTGAGTTCCCGTTCAACATTGCGCAAACCGGTTGATGCGGCAGTGACGCCCGAATACACCTTAGGAAGATGACGTATTACA
>DATAQW010000227.1:0-8736 GCA_036264445.1 Pseudacidobacterium sp. | reverse complement strand
TATCGGCAGATAGGTTCGCTTTGTTACACTCAAATTTCAAGAGATCTTCGTTTTGTCCCAAATTAGAACGGTGATCTGCGTTTTTCACTCTCAGGACTTCTAATGAATAAGCTCGTCCTCGGCAATTTGCTGCACCGCCCTGTGCGTACCTTGATCGGCGTTTTTGCCGTCGCTGTCGAGGTGGTCATGATCCTGTCAATTGTAGGTATCTTTATTGGACAGGTTGCCTATTCCCGCAGCCAAACCAGTGGCATAGGCGCGGACCTCATTGTTCGTCCACCAAACGCGAGCTTCATTACCGGCGTGGGAGGTGCACCGGTGCCCGCCAAGATTGCCGGAGTATTGGCGAAGCTGCCTCACGTGGCCGTGGCTGCTCCAGTCATTACTGATTTCAATTTGGCAGGATCGGTGGAGACAATCTGGGGCATTGACTTCGAGAGTTTCAATGCCCTCCGGCCTTTCAATTTCCTTGAAGGGACACCCTTTCAAGGACCGAATGACGTGATTGTTGACGATATTTTTGCGCGCTCCGATGGCGGTCATCGCGTCGGCGAAACCATCATGATCAAGAACCATCCTTTCCGTATCAGCGGCATTGTCGATCACGGCAAGGGTGGCCGCAAGTTTCTACCAATTCGAACTTTGGGGCAGTTGATCGGCAATCCCGATAATGCTTCGTTGTTCTACATCAAGAGCGATGATCCCAAGAATCAGGAACAGATCCGGCAGGAAATTCTGAACACGCCTGGACTCAGTCAGTACCAGGTGACAACGCTCGAAGAGGCGTTGTCACAGATGACGCCGGGACATCTCCATGGCTTCAATGCGGCGCTGCGCAGCGTGATTGGCATCGCCGTCGTAGTCGGCTTCATCGTTGTCTTCCAGACAATGTATACGGCGGTCATGGAGCGCACACGTGAGATCGGCATCCTGAAATCGCTCGGCGCGTCGCGCGGCTACATTACGAATGTAGTCCTGCGAGAAGCAGCATTGATTTCGATTGCGGGAATCGTTCTTGGAATCGGGCTTACCTACCTGCTGAAGCTTGGATTGAGTTATCGCTTTCCTACTCTGCCATTTCCCATAAGCTTTGATTGGCGGGTTAGAGCCACATTGATTGCCTTCTTTGGCTCGATTTTTGGCGCTCTGTATCCCGCGCTGAAAGCCGCACGCAAGGATCCTATTGACGCTCTGGCTTACGAATAAATCAAAATCCACGTCAAGTCGCTAAGGACACCAAGAAAATCCGCTAAGGTTCTTGCACCTTAGCGGTTCTCCCAGCTACTCGGCGCGTAGTGCTTCTACCGGATTGACGGATGCAGCGCGTACGGCGGGCAGGGTTGCGGCCAGGATCAACGTTACTGCAGTGAGTGTGAGGGCTTCGGCCAGTGTGAGCGGGTCGTAAGCCGTTACTCCGTAGAGTTGGTTGCTGAAGAGTCGTGCCAGAGCAATCGTTGAAGGCAAGGCGATGAGGATGGCGATGGCGGTGATCCATGCCATTTCGCGCAGGACAAGCAGAATGACGGAATATTGCTGCGCTCCCAGCGCCAGGCGCACGCCGATTTCGCGGGTGCGGCCCTGGGTGGAGTAGGCGAGCACTCCATAGAGTCCAATGGCGGCCAGCAGGGCAGCTAGGGCCGCAAAACTCATCGCGAGAATCGCCAGCGCTCGCTCGTTTGCGGCGCTGATATCGACCTGGGTTTCCATAGTGCGCAGATCATCGACGATAAGTTTTGAATCAAGATCGTGTATCGCGCGCCGGATGGCAGCTTCGATGGTTTCCGGTTGCTGCCTGGCGCGGACGTAAACCTGTACGCCGGTGGGATGGTCTTCCTGCAGATAGGGATGGTAGACGGCAGGGCCGATATCAGTGCGGAGATTCTCATGCTTTACGTTGCCTACGACGCCGACGATGGTGGTATTGAATTGCGGAGGATCGCCGGCAAAGCCCAAGAGATGGCCCAGGGCTTTTTGTGTCGATCCGTAAAAGCGGTTCGCGAGGGCCTGGTTGACAATGGCCACCTTTGGCGCGCCCTTGGCATCCGCCACGGTAAAGTCTCTGCCGGCCAGAAGAGGCTGATGCAAAGTTGCGAAATAACCGGGCGTGACATCCGGGGATTCGAAGTGCATGTTCTCATCTTCAGCGGGCTTGTAGCCCTGGAGGGCGTATCCATCGAATTCCTCATTCCCTGAAAGCTCGGGATCGGTGGTGGCTGCCGCTATTTCCACTCCGGGAATGCGGCGAATGCTCTCAAGCGCAGTGGTGATGACGGAAGATGTGTTGGTTTCGTTATAGCCCGACTCGGTTGGATCGAGGCCGAAGGTTACCAGATGATTTATCTCGAAGCCGAGGTGCTGCTGGCGCAGGTTGTCGAGTGTGCGGACGAAGAGGCCTGCTCCGCCGAGCAGCAGAATGCTGAGCGCGATCTGCGCGCCAACCGCGATTTTGCGGAAGAGGTGAGAACCTTTCGATGCGGTGCCTGTGTTCTGGCGCAATGTATTGGCGAGGTCAGGGCGCAGGAAATGCAGAACGGGCGCAATGCTGAAAAATAATCCCACCGCAAGAGATAGCGCCAGAATGAATAGCAGCACGCGCAGGTCGACGGAGGATGAATAGGGCTCGTTGCCGGGGTCTGCGTGTGTCATCAAGCGGACAAGGATTCGAGCTACGAGGGGAGACAGCATAAGGCCGAGGACGGCGCCCGCGATGCTGAGCAGCCCTCCCTCGACAAGCAGCTGAGAGGCGATGCGCCCGAACCGCGCGCCCAGCGCGTAACGCATGGACATTTCCCGTGCCCGCGATGACGCGCGCAACAGGAGAAGCGTGGCCACATTGAGGGCGCACATTGCCGTCAGTAGGCCGGCCATGCTCAACAGGATAATGAGCGGCGTCTTCAGTTCCATGCGTCCGGGAGAGAAGCCCATGGAATCGTCCTTGACCTGAAGATGCGACTTGTCGACGAAGCCCTCGCGAAAACGTGGCGAGGCATTCTTGTAAAGCGTCAGTTCCTGGGCGCGCAATCCATGCCAGAGCGGGGCAACGCTGGCTTCGGCCGGAGCTATTGTTATACCCGGTTTTAGTCGCGCGATCAGCGTAAGCCAGAGTGATTGGTGGTTGTCGAGGTTGTGACGCGGCGCCATCCACGGCATGGCGATATCGACCATGGTGACAGGCACAAAAACAGCGGGACGGTAACCGCCAATGGCGGTGTGAAAGTTCTCCGGCGCGACGCCAACAATGGTGAAGGGGTGGCCATTGATGAGCAGGTTTTGACCTATTACGTCATGCGATGCAGTAAAGCGCGTTCTCCAGTAGTCATAGCTCAGGACAACGACGGTATTGGCATCTTTTTGTGTTTCATCAAAAGCGGTGAAGAGCCTTCCTGCTGCTGGCTTCAATCCCAGAAGCTCGAAATAATTGCCGCTCACCAACTCGGCGGCGTCATCTTTCGCCTGGTCATGCCAGGAGATGCCAAAGCTGGTGCGCACGGCAGCCAGTACGCCGCGGAAGACTTGATTCCGGTCGCGCAGGTCTTTGTACATAGGATAGGAAAAATAAGGGGCTGAACCACCGCCGAAGCCGTTGCTGGAGCCGGAGAACGATCCGGTCCATTCGAAACGCACCAGCTCTTTTGGGCGCTCTACAGGCAACATGCGCAAGAGCACCTGGTCGAAGAGCGTGAAGATGGCCGATGTGGCTCCGATTCCGAGAGCCAGCGTGAGCACGATGGTCACGGTGAATCCGGGCATTTTGAGGAGCTGGCGCAGGCCGTAACGCAGGTCGCGCCAGATGCTGTCCAGTGTAAGTGAGATATCCATGGCGGCAATGCGCTCCTTCGCGACGGTTGGATTGCCGAAATGCAACAGTGCATCGCGGCGTGCGGCTTCGGGAGACATGCCAGCGGCGATGTTATCTTCCATACGCATCTCGATGTGTGACTGGAGCTCAGCCGCGGCTTCCTGGTCCAATCGAGAGCGAAAAAGGAGGTTTGTGATGCGGCGAAGCAACGACATAGTCTTACTCCATTTTGATTGCCTGGACTGCGTCAACAGATGCGGCGCGCTGCGCGGGAATCAGCGTAGCCGCAACACCCGCAATCACCATAGCGATCCCTGCAAATAGAAGGGCCATCATATTCGTCTCGCTCGCTCCGTACAGGACGCGGTGAGCGATGCGCTCCATAGCCATTGTCAGAAATAATCCCGGAAGGATTCCGGCAAGCAGAATGGCAAAGGTCTGCCGCAGTATCAGTATGTGAATTTGAGTCCGCGTAGCTCCAAGCACCATGCGAATTCCGATCTCAGATGTCCGGCGTGTTACGCGAAAAGAAAGCAAGCCGTAGAAGCCCAGCGCCGCCAGCGCAAGTGTGAGCGCGCCGAAAACCGCTGTAAGCCGCGCCAGCAGTTTTTCGGTTGTCAGGCCATCTTCCAGTTCGGTATTGAGCGTCACAATTTCAGTAACAGGAAGGCCTGGCGCGAGGTCATGCAGCGCAAGGCGAATCCGCTTCGTCACGGGACCGGGAGACCCACTTACGCGTACTTCAATCGTGTGGATGACATCTGAATTTTGATTGACAAAGATATAGACCATTGCCGGAGCAGGAGCATGCAGCCCATTGGCGAGTGTGTCCGCTACTTCGCCGACCACCAGAAATTTGCGGTTGCCAAGTGCGGGTGCGTAGGCAATCCACTGCCCAATCGGGTCGTGATCGCCAAAGAGCTTCTTAGCGTACGCCCGATTGAGAATTGCAACCGGCTGCGTGTCAGTGCGGTCGGTCTCGGAGAAATCCCGTCCGCGCAATAACGGAATGCCCATGGTACGGAAGTAGCCTGTGCCGATATGGTCTTCGTCTCCATGGATTTGGGCAGCGTCGATATCTGGCTGACCTAAGGCATGGATAGCTGTGTTCCAGCCGCAGCCGGGAATGGAGCACATTTGCACTGCTGCCTCACTTACTCCGGGCAGAGCCTTGAGGCGTTCGATCATCGCGCTGTAAAGCGTAGGGAGGTTGCTGTGCCCCTTGGCGAAACCAGCGTTTGTCATATCCAGACGAACAGAGAGCACGTGTTCACGGTCCATGCCTGTATCGATATGGTCCATGCTGAGAAGCGTCTGGCTGAACATATAGGCCATGCCTACTGACAGCAACGAGAAAGAGACTTGTGCGGCAAGCAGAGAATTGAACCATCGGTTTGTGGCGGAAGCCTGAATTTGCTTCGAACCGCTGACAGCAGCGAAATTGCTCTGCGTCATCCACCATGCGGGCAGTACGCTGAAGAGGATGATGGAGCTGAGGAACAGGGCTGCTCCCAGCAAGACGGCATACGTGTTCAGGTGCAAATCGAGCGCGATCACCCAGTTTCTTCCAGAAGCCCAGTGAAGCAGGATCGCGCTGGCCAAGCGGCCAGTGACAAGTGAAAGCGCGCCTCCGGTAAGGGCGAGCAAGAGGTCTTCGATCAGGATCTGCCGCATCACCCGCCATTTGCCTGCTCCGAGGGAGATGCGGATAGCTATCTCGCGATGGCGCGACCAGAGACGCGCAAGCTGGAGGTTCGCCAGGTTGAGACATCCTACGAGAAAAATGACTGCCGCCATCGCCATCAGGATCAGCAAAGGCGACGTGTAACGCTTGAAGAATGCTCCTTCACCGCTTGCAGCGGAGATTAGTTGAACGTGTGCATTCAGAGTCTGTTCACGGGCATGAATAGCTTTTGTTGCGGTTGCAATCAGGTGAATATCTGGCTGAAGTGCAGCTGTCCACTTCGCTGGGGCTGAGGATTTATAGGCATCAGGGACACGGGCAAGAAGCCACAACCAGAAGACACCGGGCTGGTTTAGCCATGGTTTTTTGATATCAGCTCCTCCGCCGGGGCCTAGTGAATCGAACCATGTATCAAGCTGTCCGGATGAGTGCGCTTCAAGTGGAAGCCACAGGTCTGGCGCGAATCCTCTGAGGACACCGGAGAAGCGCTCGGGGGCAACGCCGACGACAACCACGGGAACTCGGTTCAATGTGAAGCGCCTGCCCAGCGCTGCATTCTCTGAACCGAAGTATTCCCGCGCATATTGATAACGGAGAACCACAGGCCATCCATTCTCAGCGGATTGCTCATCGCTGTTTGTGAATAGACGCCCGGTCGCGGGAGAAACGCCCAGCACAGTGAAGAAATTCCCGGAAACCAGTTGGAAATGCGCGCGGCTTAAAGAACCATCTGCATCTTGTAAGGTTCCTTCGTCGAGACCTGAACGAGCAATAACTGGAGTAGAGTCACTGGCGGCTCGTAATCTTTGATAAGCCGGGTAGGAAAAGAACCATTCTCCATCAAAAGGCGACTGCAACGCATGTAAAGAGTAGATTTGATCGGGTTGTTGGATGGGGAGCTGCGCCAGCATGGTTCCATAAAGAAGCTGAAAGACGGCGAGATTTGCTCCGATGCCAAGCGCCAGGGTAAGAACAACGGTTGCCGCGAATCCCGGCGATCTTCTTAACTGACGCAGAGAATAGCGGATATCTGTCCAAATACTTTCGAAAACCAAGGCAGCATCCGCGCTCACAACGCGTTCCTTTGTGACGGTGGGATTGCCGAATCGCAACAAAGCATCGCGCCGCGCTTCTTCCGGAGACATGCCTGCGGCGATATTGTCTCCGATACGCATCTCGATATGTGACTGGAGCTCAGCTGCGGCTTCCTGGTCCAATCGAGAGCGAAAAAAGAGGTTTGTAATGCGGCGAAGCAGCGACACAGTCACCTCATGCGTACCGGAGTATGGCGCGAATGCCTTTCACTAGCTGCTCGAAGCTCTTTTCGGCTTCTTCCATCTGCTTTCGTCCGGTAGGAGTGAGCCTGTAATACTTCGCCTTGCGGCCTGTTTCCGTGAGCGCCCACTCCGAGCGGAGCCATCCGCTCTGCTCCATGCGATGCAGGGCCGGATAAAGCGAGCCCTCTTCCACATTCAGGAGCGCATCAGAAGCCCTCTGAATGTGGAGCACAATTCCATAACCGTGCAGCGGGCCTATTTGAGATAAAGTTTTGAGAACCAGGAGGTCAAGGCTCCCCTGAAGATCATTTTTAGCCATATCTTGATACCTATATATCTTGGTATTGGAAGATAGACCTAGAAGTATAGGTATGTCAATGATATTTAGAAATCTACCGCCAAGAAGCTAAGAGCACTAAGAAACCCAAAAGCTGGCGCTCCCCGGCGTTCTTTATGTCTTTGCGGTGGATTTATCTACACCGGCTGGAGGAAGTCCGTTGATACGGGATTCTCGTAGAGCGAATAATCTCGTGTCACTACTGTCAATCCTGAAGGCGTAACGAAGTAATTGCGTCTGTCCTCGTTCTGGTCGTAGCCGATGACTGTTCCTTCCGGCAGGTGCACGTCGCGGTCGATGATTGCGCGGCGGATGCGGCAGTGTCTCCCGATATTCACGTGCGAGAAAACGATGCTCGAGTCCAGCTCTGAGTAGGAGTTTACGCGAACGTCCTGCGAGAGCACGCTGTTGCGCACCAATGCGCCGGAGACGATACAGCCTGCGCAGACAATGGAGTTAATCGCCATGCCGGTGCGTCCGGGCTCGCCAAAAACAAACTTTGCCGGAGGATACTGGCGCACGCGGGTGCGCATGGGCCAATAATTGTCGTACAGGTTGAAGACTGGCGACACCGAAGCCACATCCATATTGGCTTCGTAATAGGCGTCCAGCGTTCCTACATCGCGCCAGTAGAGTGCGTCCTGCTGGTTTTCATCAACAAAGTTGTAGGCGTACATCTTGTACTTGCCCAGCAGTGCGGGAAGGATGTTGTGCCCAAAGTCATGCTTGGACGTGGGGTCTTCGGCATCCTTGATCAGCGACGGCAACAGCACGTCGGTGTTGAAGAGGTAGATGCCCATGGAAGCATCGACCATGGTGGGATTGAACGGCGAGCGCAGGTCGGTTGTTTTTGGTTTTTCGTGGAAGCCGATGACTTCACCGGATCGCGCTACTTCAACCACGCCGAACCGTGAAACCTCAGATGGATCGATGGGTAGTGTAGCCAGCGTTACGTCCGCCCCGGAGTCGGCGTGCTGCTGGAGCATCTTGCCATAGTCCATCTTATAGATGTGGTCGCCGGAGAGGATCAGCACATACTTGGGCTGCTCGGCGCCGATGGAGTAGATGTTCTGATACACCGCATCGGCGGTGCCCATGTACCAGTTGGCGCTGACGCGCTGCATCGGCGGCAGAATCTCAATGAACTCGCCGAGTTCGTGTGCTACTACACTGGTCCACCCTTCACGGATATGACGGTTGAGAGAAAGCGCCTTGTACTGCGTAAGGATGTAGACGCGGCGCAGCTCGGAGTTGATACAGTTGGAAAGCGTGATGTCGATGATGCGGTAATTGCCGCCGAAGGGAACTGCGGGTTTTGCACGATCACGGGTAAGTGGGAAGAGGCGTTCACCTGCGCCGCCCGCCAAAAGTACGCCAAGAGTGTCCTTCATGGGTTGTGACGCCCTCTTTGCTTTATTTGCTTCGTTTCGCAGCGTTCCGCGACGGCTGATATCCGCCGGAAATGGCGATACTAGCATAAAGAACTGCAACAGGGAGTCAAGGAACCGCTATTCTTCTTTTTGATCTTCCTGAATGGCGATACGGAGTGAGCGCAAAAAGTGAACATCCTGCGATGAAAATGCTCCGCTCCGCTCTTCCTGCTGGTCCCCTACCTTCGATGGATCGAGAGCAGCTTCTG
>DATAQW010000165.1:0-16806 GCA_036264445.1 Pseudacidobacterium sp. | reverse complement strand
TTACCGGTGATGGCACAACCGGGGGAACCTTTACGGATACACTCACGCTGGCAAAGCTTTCCAGCGCTGAGGTTGGAGACAACACGACAATCAGCGCGACCACTCTGAAATACACAGCAGGAACTGCTACGACAGGTGCCACTCTTACCTATACCCCGGGTGCGGCGGCAGGCACCAATTTCATCAATCTGAGCGCCGACAGTCTTACTACCGGGGCTTCAACAGCATTGAGCGACGTTTATTCAGCGATTCAGGACGTAGCTGCGGAACGTGGCTATACTGGCGCGCAAATCAACACACTCAATGCCGTAAGCAACGTGGAAAGCACAGAGCAGGAAAACGTCACTTCGGCGCAGAACTCGGTTCAGGCTACCGACTATGCTTCGACGACCTCGAATCTGTCAAAGTACGAGATTCTGAGCCAGACAGGCATCAGTGCTCTGGCCCAGGCAAACAGCACAGAACAGCTTGTCACCAAGCTGCTCCAGTAGTTCGTGGAGTTATCCATACTCAGGGGGCCTTCGGGCCCTCTATTTGTTTCTCTGAGAGCAGCCTTAGTTTTTTGCATTGGAAGCGGTCTAAGAATTGCACGCGCAGATATGCATACGAGGCGTGCCTCAAGTTTGCGCAGAAAGCGACGATAACAGAGACATGGGAACCGTAGGACTTTCATTTGGATCGCCCACGAGCGGTGCGGGGTTTGACGTAACCTCAACGGTCAATCAGATTGTGACCAATATGCAGGCAGTCGAGACTCCGTGGAAAAATCAGCTTACGGAGTTGAAGTCGCAGGACACAGCACTGACCAGCATCGGTACCGATCTGAGTACGCTTGCGACCGCGATGCAGTCCCTTACCGATTTTCAAGGAGTGCTTTCGGAGAAGCAGGGTTCAAGTTCCGATACGAATGTTTTGGAATTGACCTCAGCCTCATCATCCGCTGTCGCGGGCAGCCATACGATTACTGTGCAGGACCTTGCTTCAACTTCATCCTATGTTAGCAACGCTGTCACCAGCGCCGGTGACACGCTCAGCGGCAACCTGGTGATTAACGGGCAAACGATTGATGCGACAAATATGACCCTGACTTCGCTGGCAAGCGCCATCAATTCCGGCAGCTATGGCGTGACCGCAAATGTCATTACGGGAACGTCGGGGGCGCAGCTTTCACTCGTGAGCAAGACAAGCGGGTCTGCCGGAAGCATCAGCATTGGAACCGGCACCACCCTGCAAGACGCGAGCATGTCAGGCTCTCCCAGCGTGACGTTCACGCAGTCGCAACCTGGCAGTGATGCAAAGCTCACGGTAGATGGTGTTTCTATCACCAGTTCCTCGAACACAGTCACCAACGCTATTCAGGGCGTTACATTTCAATTGCTCAGTCAATCCAGCACCGGCCAGACGGTCCAGGTTGAGATTACCAATGACAATTCCAGCGTTGAGTCGGCGGTCAATACTTTTGTGACTGACTACAACAAGGTCGTTCAGGATATGAATACCCAGGAAGGCAATGACTCGAGCGGCAACCCTGAGCCTCTGTACGGCAGCCCGACGCTTGCGACACTGCAGCAGTCGCTCGAATCAGCGTTGACCTTCGTACAGTCAGCGAATGTGGCCGCGACAAGTTCCTCGATTGGCAGCTCCGACACACTCTCAGGAAGCATTTCGATAAGCGTGGGCGGCGGGCCTGCGCAGAAAGTGAATGTCCCTTCAGGCAGCAACGCGACTCTGGCTGGCCTGGCGTCGGCCATCAATTCAGCCAATATTGGCGTCTCGGCCACAGTCATCACTTCAGGCAGCAGTGCAACGCTGAGTCTTACGAATGCGACGAGCGGATCCTCAGGCGCAATCTCGGTGACCAGCAGCGGCCTGACGGATACAACCACGAATTCGGCGGTGACCTTTACCTCGTCCCAATCCAACCCCGTTACCTCCATCACGCAGTTGGGAATTACCGTGAACAACGATGGCACACTGAGCCTTAACACGGATACACTGGACAGCATTCTGAACAGCAATTACCAGGATGTGGTCAATTTTCTTCAGCCAAGTGGTTACTATACTTCGTTCGGAGGAAACTTCAGCACTGCTCTGGATAACCTTGGCAGCACCACTTCTGACGGAGCGATCTCTCTGGCGCTTCAGGAGAATTCGTCGGTTGAGTCGCAACTGAACACGAATATCAGTAACGAGGAATCAAGCATCAGCGCTGAGAAGACACAGTTGACCACACAGTTGAATGAGGCCAACTACATCCTGACGGAAATTCCGCAGGAGCTGCAGCAGATCAACGAAATGTACAGCGCCATTACCGGCTATAACCAAACCCAGAACGGATAGGGCATGCAGAATCTGAATTACCAGCGGCAATCTGTTGCTGGCATGAATGACGTCGAGTTGATTGTCGCTCTGTACGATGGCATGGTGCGTTTTCTAAGCCACGCCATCGCCGCCACAGAAGCGGGAAACGTGCAGGAGCGGCGGATTGCGGTCAAGCGTGTTCTCGATATCCTGATGCATCTGCAATCGCGGTTGCGCATGGACGTAGGCGGTCCTGCGAAGACACTTTCAGAGTTTTACGCATCTATTTTTGCGTTGTGTCTGGAAGGTTCGCGGCTGGCTTCTCCGGATCGTTTCCGCGAGGCGATCCGCTGCATTCTGAATGTGCGTGAGGCATGGCAGCAGGTGGCGCAGGATCCCGAAGTCCGCAAACAGTTTGCGCCGCAAGCGACGTTAACCGCGCCGGGACATCTGGCCGTTCATTCAGATGTTGCTTCGTCGTCAGGCTGGACGGCCTAACGCGTCACTGCCAGCTCTTCTTCAAGAAGTTGTTTCTGGAATAGATTGGCGTAATGGCCATTGTCGGCCAGCAATTCATCGTGCGTGCCCAGCTCAACGATGCGCCCTCCGGCCAGGACCGCGATCTGGTCGGCGTGTCTTACGGTAGAGATGCGATGCGAGATTAGTATGGTGGTGCGGCCCTTCATGATGCGGCGCAGCTCTTCGAGGATCTGCTCTTCGGTGTAGGTATCCACGCTGGCAAGGGAGTCGTCAAGGATCAGAATGCGCGGACTGCGCAGGATGGCACGTGCAAGCGCTGAACGCTGCTTCTGACCACCGGAAAGGGTCACGCCGCGCTCGCCTACTACCGTCTCGAATCCGCGAGGGAAGTCCTCAAATTCTTTGCGAATGTGTGCAGCCTCAGCTGCCCGCAGAACTTCGTTCTCTGTTGCATGGGGTTCGCCGAATGCGATGTTTTCGCGGATGGTTTCGCTGAAGAGAAAAGTTTCCTGCGGAACAAAACCAATGTTGGCTCGGAGCACATCGAGTGGGTATTCGCGTATGGGACGGCCATCGACCAGGATGCTTCCTGGTTCGGCATCATAAACCCGGGCAATCAGATTCACGAGCGTAGATTTGCCTGCGCCTGTAGGTCCTACGAGAGCAAGGCTGCTTCCTGCAGGAATTTTTAGAGAAATATTGCGGAGCACTTCGGCGGGATGCCCATTATCGCTTTCGTAAGCGAACCTCAGGTTGCGAAACTCAATCTCTCCACGCACTTGCCAATCATCAGGGATTGCCGTGTTGGCATCTCGGTCGTCAATGGATGGCTTCGCTTTCAGAAGCTCATCGATACGCACCACAGAAGCGGTGCCGCGCTGGAAGAGGTTTACCACCCAGCCCAGCGCAATGACAGGCCAGGTCAGCATCAACATGTAGGTGTTGAAGGCTACGAAATCACCAACAGTGATGCGATGCGAGAGCACTTCATGTCCGCCAACCAGGAGTGAGATAGCCAGAGCGAGTCCGAGTATGAACTCAAGCGTAGGCCACAGCATGCCCATAAGCTGGACCAGGCGTAATCCTCGGCGGATGTATTCTTTATTCGATTTCTCGAATGCCGCAATCTGTGCTTCCTCCTGGGCGAAGGCACGGACCAAACGCGCTCCGGAGAAATTTTCCTGCGCCTGCGCAGAGATATCGGAATACATGGCCTGAATGCGCTCAAAGCGTTCATGGATTTTGCGGCCCATAGCCTGCACCAGAATACTGGCGAGCGGCAGAGGCACAAGCGCAACTAATGTAAGAAATGGGCTGATTTTGACCAGGAAAAACAAAGCGCCGATTGAGAACAGCACGGTATTTGCGCTGTACATAATCGCTGGCCCGAGCAACATGCGCACGGCATTCAGATCGTTTGTCATGCGTGCCATGATGTCGCCGGTGCGATGCTGCTGATAATAAGCGGATGACTGTTTTTCCAGCTGCAGGAAGAGATCGTTGCGCAGGTCGAATTCAATTTCGCGCGAGATGCCGATAATGATCCAGCGCGTGAGAAAAAGGAAGACGCCTTTGGCGAGGGAAATAGCAATCAGCAAGCCGGCATAGAGCCAGATTTTTTTCTCGGTCACGCCCTGGTTCAGATCGTCAATGGCAACGCGGATAACCTGCGGGAAAAATATCCAAATCAGATTACTGAGAACGACGGATACTCCGCCCCAGAAGAAACTTCGCCGGTAGCGGCGCATATAGGGAAACAGGGGCTGGAGGCTCTTGAACATGAATCAATTGTAGTGCTGTGAATCTGATTCCCGCGCAGTGCGAAAAGTCGCATCAAGTGTGTGTTCGCAGCAACAAATAGCTTCCGGCGAGACCGAAAAGGATGTCGGGTGACCAGGCGGCGAGGAATGCGGGCAGAAGATTCACGTTGCCCATAGCTTCAAAGGTTCCATCGACAAAGAGGTAAGTAATGGCCACTCCAATGGCAACGGCAATGCCGGTAAGTGATCCGCGGCGGCCCATTGACAATGCAAAAGGAACGGCAAGAATCGCCATGACCAGCGTGATCAGCGGATATGCGATCTTTCGGTTCAGCTGGACGCGCAGGCGCATGGTGTCAAAGCCGCTCTGGCGCAGATCGCGGATATAGCGCTGCAGCTCATGGAAGCTCATCTCCTGTGAAAGACGTGTTTCTTTCTTGAAGTATTGAGGTGGTTCTACGATCTCGGGGAAGGTGCTCACATCGAAGGTCCGGTAATTTGTGATCTCATCACCGTTGAAGCTGCGCTCCCAGCCATGCTCGAAAATCCAGCGGTCAAGTTGTGGATCCCAGTGAGCTCCTGACGCAAAGATACGCCGCGAGAGCGAAAAAGTAGTCGGGTCGAATTCAAAGACAGTGATGTTCGCAAAGCGATCATTATCTGAATCGAAAAACTCATAGTAGAAAATGCGCCCCGGTTTGCCTGGCTGCTGCATACCAAACATCCATTTACGGTCGATCTGCTGATAGGTCTGCGCAGGTTTACCTTTTATGATGTTGCGCAATTCTTCCTGCTTGCGGTTGGCGCTGGGCAGATAGACTTCATCAAAGACGAAGAGCGAAACTGCCAGAATTGACGCAATTACCAGCACCGGTACTACCAATCGATACAAGCTTACGCCTGAGGCCTTCATCGCAACCAGTTCGCTCGAGCGGTTCATGAGGCCAAAAACGACGAGTACGGCAATCAACACGCTTAACGGGGTCAGGATGTAAATCAGGTTCGGCGTAAGATTCGCCAGATATTCGCCAACGATGATAAGCGGCGTTTGATTCCGGATGATGTCACCTAACAGCTCGAAGAAAGTGAAGAGCAGCATCAGCATTACGAAGGCGACAAGTACCAGCAGGAACGTGCCCAGAAACTGACGCAGGATATATTCATCGAGAATCAGCGGAAAACGGCCGCGCACATGCCGACGGGAAGCTACACTTTCCGCGGGAGCAGAAGGCTCTTGGGCAGTGGAGGTTTTCTTTAGCTTGAGCCACGAGCCAATCGAGGCAATTGCAGTAATCGTTGCTCCTCCGGTAGACATTTGCCGCAGGAAGAAGATGCCGCAGATTCCGAAAAGAAGATTAGCAAGCCAAACACCGAGAATTACTGGCAGCTTGTTCTGGCGCGCCAGTGCGACGCCGGTGTAAGACAAAATATAATAGACAAACACCAGGATAATAGTGAGCACAAAACCGGCGCTCTTGCCGCCGCGCTTTGACGAGATGCCGAGGGGTACTCCAACCAGCATCAGCACCAGGCACGCGGCTGGGTAGGAAAAGCGCTTCTGTAACTCTATCTGATACCATTTTCCGCCCCGCTGATGCGTGCGCTCCAGAAGTTCGCGATTCGACATGGCAAGAACTGGGGCATCGCTGTGCCCGAGGTGCGGATCAGGCTCCGATGTCGCCTCAAGTGGCATGTCAGTTTGCTGGAAAGTTGATACGTTGTACGCATCGAGCCTGTCTGGGGGTATTTCATGCTGTGTGCCATCGCGCATGCGCATGATCAGGGTTTGATTGTCGCTGCCGGCAACAGTGGCTTCTTCAGCGGTCGTAATTTTGGGAGAAACCGGGTCGCTGAGATCGGCAAGAAAGACCTGGCGCCAGTTCGCTGCTCCTGTTCCTGCGCGTACGTTTTCGACATAAAGAACTGCGTTTTTCAGATCTTCGTAGAACACGCGCGGCTGAACCTCATAAGCTGCCTGCGTATTTTTCAGGTCATCTTCCATCTGAAGCAGCTTTGCTGAAGCCATGGGAGCAAAATAGAGGCTGTTTGCCATTCCCATGCTCCATGCGCATATTGCCACAACGGCGACTATGCTGACGAAGCGCCACACGCCAACACCAGAGGCACGCATCGCAGTGATTTCGCTGTCTGCAGCCAGGCGGCTGAGACCCAGCAAGACGCCAACCAGCACCGCCATAGGAATGGTGACGGTAAACATATTGGGCATCATGAGCAGGAATATTGCAAAGACTGTGCTGATGGACGTGCTGTTGCGCACCGCGACCTCAAGCAGAGGTCCAAGCTCTTTCATGAACAGGACAAAAGTAAAGAGCACACCGCCAATCATTGCGTGCGAGAGCACTTCTTTCAGAATGTAGCGAGTCAGGATGCGCACAACAAAGGGTCCATTACCAGTTTACAGCGCAATTAGCGAGAGTGCCGGTAGACCAGGTCGAGCAACTCATCATATGCGGCTTCCGCGCTCTTTGGGCCTTTCTTGATAGCGTCCGTGGCACAATGCATCAGGTGATTGCGCATCAGATGGCGGCTTGTACCACGCAAGGCTTCCTGTATTGAAGAAATCTGCACGAGAATGTCGGCACAGTAGCGCTCGTCCTGCACCATTTTTTCAATGCCTCGGATTTGTCCGGCAATCCGTGCCAGACGGCGGAGAGTCGCTGCTTTGATTTCTGGATCGACGTTGACGGCCTTGCGCTCGTCTCCGCAGGCACAATGTGCGTCAGCACTTTTGTTCAAAGAAGATTGTTTTTTGCTCATGCTTTGAAACCTTTCAGCCTGAGGCTGTTACCTAACACGCTTACCGAGCTCAGCGCCATGGCGGCGCTGGCGATGACCGGGCTAAGCAGAATTCCGAGCGCCGGGTAGAGAACTCCGGCTGCGATGGGGATTCCAAGAACGTTGTAACCGAGGGCCCACGCCAAATTCTGCCGCATGACCCGCTGTGTTTGGCGAGACAGTTGAATCGCTTCCACAATCTGCTTCGGGTCGCCATGCAGCAGAATCGCGTCTCCTGCGTCACGTGCGAGATCTGTGCCTGTGCCAATGGCGAGCCCTGCATCTGCCTGCGCAAGAGACGCGGCGTCATTGATACCATCACCAACCATGGCTACTTTGTGGCCTTCCCCCTGCAATGTGCGAATTGCGGCGAGTTTGTCCTCGGGGAGAAGATCAGCCTTTACTTCGTTGACACCGGCCTCTTTCGCGATTTTGTTTGCGGATTGTTGGTTGTCACCAGTGAGCATCATCGTCTTCATACCAAGTGCGTGCAGCGATGCGATAGCATTTTTTGCTCCTGGCCGCAGCGTGTCGTGCGCTTCCAGATATCCACGATAGGTTTTGTCTACAGCTATATGAAGAAGCGTTCCATCGGACGACGTGATTCCAGCACTTTCAATTGCAACACCGGCCTCGTCCATCATGGCTGCATTACCTGCGGCTACTGAAAATCCATTCACGAAACCAGTCACACCCTTTCCTGGAACAACACGCAAGTCTGTTGCCGGGGATGTCTGAATGCCTTCTGATTGCGCTCGCGTTATGACTGCGTGAGCCAGTGGATGCTCGGACTGTTGTTCGAGCGAAGCAGCGATGGTGAGCAGCTTTCCTTCATCCCACCCATTCGCTGGGTGAATTGCAGTAATCTCTGGTTTGCCAACAGTGAGGGTACCAGTTTTGTCGAGCACGACGGTATCCGTATGCGCGAGGCGTTCTACGCTTTCACCACCTTTGAAGAGGATGCCAAGTTGCGCTCCCCGTCCGATTGCAACAGTCAATGCAGCGGGAACTGCGAGTCCCATTGCACAAGGGCAGGCGATGACTAACACAGCTATAGAGACCGCGAATGCGCGACTGATTCCTCCAGTGTGGTCAAGCCGTGCCCAGGCAATGAAAGTGACCGCGGCAATTGCCAGGACTGTAGGAACAAAGATTGCGCTTACGCGGTCTGCCAATTGTTGCATTGGTGCTTTGGAAGCTTGCGCCTGTTCCATGAGCCGGAGCATTTGCCCGAGTACGCTGTCTGCGCCGATGGATGTAGCGCGATAGGTCAAAGCGCCGTCGAAATTCACAGAGCCGCCGATGAGATGGTCGCCCCTACCTCGGACCACCGGGATGGATTCACCCGTAATCAGGGACTCATCGACGCTGCTGGTTCCAACTGTGACGACGCCATCTACGGGAATGCGCTCTCCCGGTCGCACTACGAGTAGATCGCCGGGCTGTACAGAGACGAGCGGCACTTCTATTTCATCGTTGCCGCGCAGAACATGCGCTGTCTCCGGCTGCATTTTTGCGAAGGTTTCGAGCGCGTCGAGAGTGCGGTGCTTTGCGCGTGCCTCCAGCCACTTGCCCAGCAGGAGAAATCCAAGAATCAGCAGCACCGATTCGTAATACACATCAGGCTGCATTCCATGTTCCAGAAAAAGCTGCGGAGTGAGTGTCGCCAGCGCAGAATAGAGGAATGCCGCCAAGGTGCCGATCGACACCAGCGTGTTCATATTGCTTGTGCCGTGCAGCGCTGCTTTCAATGCACCCCGATAGATTGGCAGTCCTGCCCAGAACATGCCTATGAGTGCCATTCCAAGCAATGTGTATTCAAGAGCGGGATGCGGAATGCGGTAGAGCCAAGGCACGGCGTTCATTAGAAACCGATCAAAGATATTGCCGTGCGCGTGCATCAGCGGCATCGAAATTATCATTGCCAGCACGCCGCCGATGATTGTTACAACAGCCCGCAGTTTCAGCGTGCCCTCATTTCCCGCGTCTTCGTGACCGTGCGAATGGCCACCGAGCTCTTCGGGCAGCGTCGCGTCGTAGCCCGCTTCGCGAATTGCTCCGATCAACTGCTCGGGCTGTGCAAGCGATGGATCAAACGTGATGCGCGCGCGATGATTCATGAGATTCACCTGGGCTTCTTTCACCCCGGGAGTTTCACGCAGCGCTTTCTCTATATGTACCTGGCAGGCGGCGCAGCTCATGCCAGTGACCGGCATGGTTACTGTTTTAGAGTGGGTGGCCATGGTTACTGCTCCAGATGCGCGGAATAGCCGGCTTTTGCCAGCGCGTCGAGAATGGCAGGTTCTGCAGCCGTTTCAGGAACAGCCACGCGGGCTGCTCCGACACGTACCTCCGTTACCTCTGAGCCTTCCACCTTTTGCAAAGCCTGCGTGACACGGCGAATACATGCTCCACAATGCATGCCGTCAATACGCAGCGTAATTTCTTTCATGGATATACCCCGTATACCTATTATATGCAGAAAACCATGAAAGGATTCTTTACTCACCCTGGGGTGAAAAGCGGTAGCCTACGCCGCGCACTGTTTTGAGATATACGGGATTGGCAGGCTCATCCTCGATGTATCGCCTCAGACGCACTACGAAGTTATCAATTGCGCGGGTGTCGGTGTCTTCGCGCACTTGCCAAACCTGCTCCAGAAGCTCTTTGCGAGAGATAATGCGCCCAGGGTTTTGCGCTAGATAACGGAGGAAATCAGCCTCCATCAAGGTCAGGCGGATTTGTTTTCCAGGCGCAGTCAGCTCAAGTCCTTCGAAATCAATGCAGCGGCCGGCGAATTCGAACTTCAGCACATCGGACGGCTGCTCTGAAGTAGAAACAGGAGAATGCCATGCGACCCGGCGCAGGAGGCCGCGTAGGCGTGCAAGCAGGATAGTGAGATCGAATGGCTTCGGCAGGTAGTCATCTGCACCCGCGGCAAAGCCTTCCAGCACGTCTTCCGGGCGGCCACGCGCAGTTAGCATCAGGATAGGCACATAGTTTTGCTGTTGACGCAACTCGCGTGCCACAGCAAATCCATCTTTACCCGGAAGCATGACGTCGAGAACAACCGCATCGAACTTCGAGCCATTTTCCAGAATTCCTAAGGCTGATTCGCCATCAGATGCAAGTTCTACTTCGTAGTCTTCAGCTTGCAGGTTGAAGAAAAGACCTTGCGCGAGATGCGTTTCATCTTCCACCACCAGAATGCGAGCTATAGGCTGTGTCATGGCGCTTTAGTCCATCTGAGCATGAGCGGCGGGTGTAAGCAAACGCGGCAGTTGCAGACGGATGGTCGTGCCACGGCCTTCGCCCGCGCTTTGCGCGCTTGCATCTCCGCCATGTTGACGCGCTATGGTGCGGACAAGGAACAGTCCGAGTCCTGTGCCTTTTGTTCGAAGGACGTTTCGAGCGGGCACACGGTAGAAGCGTTTAAAAATGCGTTTCAGATGCGCAGGCGCAATGCCAATTCCCTCGTCAGAGATGCTCAATACGATCCAGGCATCGCTTTCCACTGCAAGCTGAACGCGAGCGCGCAGGCCATTCGGCGAATATTTCACTGCGTTGCCCAGAATGTTCATGACAGCAGTCTGCAATTCGTCAGGATTGCCGCGCACGAGCATGGAGGTGTTGTTTTTATTCTCGGTGAAGGTGATCGAGTCTGGTATAAGGTGATGCTGCAAAATGGTTGTTTCAATACTCTTGCGAACAAGAGCAGCCATGTCTACTTCCGCGCGCACCTGATTACGCCCTCGCTGACCTACTTCACCTGCCTTCAGTACTTGTTCCACTGTAGCGAGTAGGCGTTCACTGTCGGCGAGCATGATGTTATAGAAATCCTGTCGCTGTTCTTCAGTTAATGCGCGCCTCTGGAGCGTTTCGAGATACAAGCGTATAGACGTGATCGGCGTTTTCAACTCATGGGTGACTGCATTCAGAAAGCTGTCATGTCGTTCGTTACGCCGCACTTCCCGCACCAGAAAGATGGTGTTGAGCACGACACCGGCAATCAACAGCAGGAAGAAGGGAATACCGACCAGTAGAGGCCAATCGCTGCGCCAGTTCAGGATGATCCAGCCGACGTTCAGAGCAATGGCAACGCCTACCATGCACACGCCGAGCGTGATGAAGAGAACCAAGGCCGGTCTGCGTCGCGTAATGCGCATGGGTATGTATGCAGCGGGCGCGCCTTCGGCGTCATAGGTTCCAGACGTTAGCCGTTGCGGCTGCCGTCTCCCGCTGCCCAGAGATCAAAAAACGGATATCCACACTCTGACAAAAGCGGGATATCCGTTTTTTAAGTTGTACTGATTATTTTAAGCTGCGCCTGCAGGCTTGGGGTTGTTGGGGTCATACTGAGCAATTTTGACGTCTGCCGCGAGCCCGAGTTTCTTGAGCAGCCAGATTCCATAGTAGTTCGGATCGAACTCATACCACTTCAGCCCGTGCCGCGCGGAGACAGGGTGGGCATGATGATTGTTGTGCCAGCCTTCGCCTCCGGTCAGGAGGGCGACCCACCAATTATTGCGCGAATCGTCGCGGGTTGGAAAGCGGCGCGACCCCCACATGTGCGTGGCCGAATTGACGAGCCACGTAGCATGCAGGCCAACGACGACGCGGAGGAAGATGCCCCAGAGCACCCAGCTCCATCCGCCAATAGCGAGCAGGATAAATCCGAGAAGGGTGAGCGGCACCCAATGGTATTTGTTCAGCAGGACATGAAAACGGTCCTTGGTGAGATCAGGCGCGTAACGTGCGTGAATTGTCGACTGGGAGTGCATCGTCTCACCGCTCAGGATCCATCCCAGGTGTGCCCACCAGCCGCCTTCCGTGGGAGTATGCGGGTCGCCGGTATGGTCGGAGAGCTGATGATGCACGCGATGCGTGGCTACCCAGAAGATAGGTCCGCCTTCCAGCGCGAGCGTGCCGCATACCGCCAAGCAATACTCCACCCATTTCGGGGTCTTGTAACCACGATGCGTTAGCAAGCGGTGGTAGCCCATGCCGATGCCTGCATTCACAGCGAACACATACAGTACCGCAGCAACGATCACAGCGCTCCACGAGAAGAAGAACAAGGCCGCGATTGCGCCGAGATGGAACGCAACCATAAACGATGTCGTAAGCCAGTTCGGTTTGCCGCCTTGAGCAGCGCGGCCCAGTGTTGGAATTTCGTGCTTTGCAGCATACCGTTTGAGCGGGGTTTCGGTTTCCGCTACCAGTGGTTCGTCTAGTAATTCAACGGGCATCGGGAATACAGCATCCTTGGGGAAAAATTATCTCGCTCCTTAGACCGTATCAGCCTGATGTGGCGAGTCTTGTAAGACTTTTGTAATGTTGGTGTGATACCTTCCTGACTTCAGCCTATGAAATCAAGACTCCTTACGCTCCCATTGTTGATGGCCTGGTGTGTTTCTGGACATATAGTTGCACAGACGATTCCACTGCCTACGAGTAAGCAGCTTATTGAGCCTGTTCCTGGAAATCCGCTGCGGCTGAACAGCCTGCCCATGATGACGGCCTGGTCGCCGGACCATCGTTATCTCGCGGTCGTGAATGCGGGGTTCAGTACGGTTGAGTCGAATTACGAGCAGTCGATTGCAGTGCTCGATACCGAGACCGGAAAGCTGGCTGATTTTCCGGACGAGCGCACTGGCATCGGCTCAGCGCAGACGCTATATAACGGTCTTGTCTTCAGCGCAGACGGGACACATCTTTATGCAAGCATCGACTCGCTCAAGGAACCGGAAACAGGAAACGTGATCGCAGTTTACGGCTTTAACGGAACTTCACTTACGCCTGAGCGGACGATTACGGTTCCATTGCAAAAGCTCGCCTCTGGCCATGTTCAAAACAAATTTGGCAAGGGTATTCCTGGCGGCATGGCAATACCTGCCCCTACAGGATTGGCTGCTGTAGAAAGCAGCACCGGAGCTGAGCAGATTCTGGTCGCCGATGAGTTTTCCGATGATGTATTACTGATCGATACTGCGTCAGGAAATATCGTTACACGGTTTGATCTTGCGACGCATTCGACTGTTCCGTCGGAATACCCGATTGCGGTGATTGCCAGCCGCGATAATCGACGCGCTTTCGTCGCGCTGTGGAATGGTTCAGCTGTTGCCGAGCTTGATCTTACCTCCGGCAAGGTAGTGCAGCGATTGCCGTTGCTGCCTCCGGATGTTGCGACTGCGCCTGGTTCTCATCCAACGGCGTTTGCGTTGGGTCGGGATGGAAAGACGCTATATGTTGCATTGGCCAATCGAGACGCGGTTGCTACCGTGCATCTTGATAAAGAACGGATGCAACTTGCGGGAACGTTCAATACGCAATTGCCGGGTCAGCACTACTTTGGAGCGATGCCGGATGCGCTCACGCTTTCAGAAGATGGCGCTACGCTCTATGCGGCCAATTCCGGCGCAAATGCGGTTGCAGTTTTTGCTGCGAGCAAGTCCAAAGGTGGATCCGGGGCAGCGGCTAAGGGCTTCATTCCGACGGAGTGGTATCCAACGGCGCTTGCGATCAAAGGAAATCACCTCTATATCGCAACTGGAAAAGGCAGGGGAACTGGCCCGAATGTGCCGCCACAGCCTCAGCCCGCGAATCCGTCAGCAAACCAGTCGCGCCGCATGCAGCGTCCGCACACATACATTGGGACATTGCTCTACGGCTCGCTGGCAACAGTGGATGTCGATGCAGCGAAGCATGACCTGCCGCAGCTTACGAAAGAAACTGTCGCGAGCAACATGATGAAGGCCGCGGCGGAGCATTTGAAATTCCAGGGCAGTGCAAATCCGATTCACCATGTGATTTACATCATCAAGGAGAACCGCACTTACGACCAGATATTCGGTGACCTGGGCGCGGGCAACGGCGATGCGTCGCTCACAATGTATGGACAAAGCATCACGCCGAATCTGCACAAGCTGGCATTGCGGTTTGGAGTGCTCGATAACTTCTACGATTCCGGCGAAGTTTCAGGCGATGGCCATGTCTGGTCCAATGCGGCGATCACCAGCGATTACACGGAGAAGACCTGGCAGCAATCCTATCGCGGGAGTGCGCGCGTCTACGATTTTGAGGGAGTTGTTGAGGAGGGCTATCCGCTTCAGGAAGGCATCTCTGACGTCAATGAGCCGGCGAGCAGCTATATCTGGACAGACCTGGCACGGCATGGGAAGAGTCTCTATCATTTCGGCGAATATATTTCGACCAAGTTCTGCACTGAATCGAAAGAAGAGACACAGCAGAAGACGCCACTTGCCGGAACACCTGAGCCAGCGCCAGAGCAGTGCAAAGTTGCGGCTATTCATAAGGGCGAAGCGATCCCGGCGAACTATGGCGGAGGCGTAAGCGCTTATCCGTGGGCGATTCCGCTGATCGCCAAAAACATTGCAACCAAGGCGGAGTTGGAGGGCCATTTTGATCCGCTGTTTCCGGATTTTAAACTGAATTTTCCTGATCAACTTCGCGTCGAAGAGTTCCAGACGCATTTCCGCAAATGGGTTGCTGATCGCGAGCAGGGCAAGGACACGATGCCGCAGTTTGTGATGCTTCGCCTCCCTAACGACCATACCGCGGGAACAACTCCGGGCATGCCGACACCGCAGGCTTCGGTTGCGGACAACGATCTCGCCGTAGGCCGTGCGGTAGACCTTGTGTCGCATAGCCCCTACTGGGACGATACAGCTTTCTTTATTCTTGAAGATGACGCGCAGGATGGCGCCGACCATGTGGACGCCCATCGCAGCATTGCACTTGTTGTGAGCAAGTATTCGCCGCACAACGCGCAGCCTGTGGTGGATTCGACCTTCTACACAACGGTGAGTTTTCTGCGCACTATGGAGGACCTGCTCGGCGTTCCACCGATGAATAATAACGATGCTCTTGCCCCGTTGATTGCTCCGTTGTTTACCGGGGCAGGAGATCAATCTGGGTTTGAAGCTGACTACTCCAATCGCGACAACGGCCTTATCTATACGGCAAATTCACCAAAGGCTCCTGGCGCGAAAGAGTCGAGCAAAATGGACTTTACTCATGAAGACCGCGCCGATGCGCGCAAGCTAAACGTTATCCTGTGGCGCGACGCGATGGGCAACAAGCCTGTGCCGTGGATGATATTGCATCCGCATGCCACGCATCATGACGATGGTGATGGGGATTGACGAAAAACGCGCGTCTCGATGGTGTTGTCTGTAAGCGAGGACACGGTGTTTTCCTCCTGGCCGAAGAAGTAAATGTTGTTTCTTCCGGCGAGCTTGGCGTTCGTCAGAGCGCGTTCGGCTTCGCGAAGAACAATCAAGGGAGCGCGTCCGCGACTGGTGGCGATGCCGATGCTCACTGATACGGCAATCACATCGCGATGGATGTGATAAGGCTTTGACAGGACCGCCTGCTTCAGACGCTCTGCCATAGCGACGGCGTCTTCGGCGAGGCATCCGGGTAATCCGATGAGGAAATCATCTTCTCCACAGCGGCCCAGAACGTCATAGCTTCGCAGGTAGCGTTTGAGGCGCTGAGCGAGTTCTTTGAGGATAGCGTCTCCGGCGTTATAGCCGTACCGATGGTTTATTTCGGAGAACTGGTCCAGGTCGAGCAGCATCATGCACAGGGGCGTGCGCATGCGCTGCACGCGGTCAGTCTCCTGGAAGAGATGGCGCATGACTGTTTCCCGGTTCAGCAGGCCTGTAAGAGTGTCATGCGATGCCTGGAAATGCATGGCGTTCATCTGCTCGTGCATCTCGCTGTAGAGTTGTTGCACCCGTTCCGCGGTCCTCAGACGTACTAGCAAGTCGATTTCGTTTACAGGCTTTAGAAGAAAGTCGTCCACGCCAGCGGTGGATGCCGTATTTACAATCTCGGTGTCTGGAGAACCGCTCATCAACATAAGCCAGGTGGAGTACTGGCGCATGCGGCGTTTGATTTCGGCGATTACATCAATCCCACTCATGTGAGGCAGGTTATTGTCCAGAATTGCTATAGAGGGAGCATCCGCAGCGAGCATGCGCTTAAAGGCGTCTGTGCCGTCACGGAGCAGTTCTACCTGGTATTTCCACGACTCGAGAAGCGAGATCAGGGATGCCGCCGATTCCATGTCAGAATCGGCTAACAAAATTGAATGAGTTTTTGCAGGCTGGGTAGACATTGCAGAGATCTCACAATATATGGCCTATCGGAGTTCTTGGGATTTTTGTAAAGGTCTGTCCCAAAGCCGTGCACTTGGAGGTGACGCACTAAATAATTGAAGAAAGGAAACTTATAAAGTTATAGCCGCAATTGGTTGGAAAATCGTGGGTTAGTAGAAAGTATTTAGAATCAATAAGAGCACTTACCTATGAAATCTGAAATTCAGATGCAAATTAGGTTTGGATCTATAAGCACCAAATTCCACGGAAACACAGATTTTTATGAAAAAGCGACGAAATAGTGGAAAAAATCTATTGACTCTGGCCGAAAATGAGTAAAAATT
>DATAQW010000156.1:0-1509 GCA_036264445.1 Pseudacidobacterium sp. | reverse complement strand
CTTGGAGATCGTATGGGCGATAAGAGGAGATATGCGCTCCTCAATCTTGAACTCGATGATGAGGTCCACTCCCTCCGCGACAAACTCCTTGGCATTGCGTAAAGCGGTTTCAGCGTCGTAGCGATTGTCTCGAACAATCAGCTCAACTCCAGATGCCGCTGCCGCCGCCTTTAAGCTATTTGAAACCGCCTCAGAGAAAGGCATCTCGGCGCTTTCACCGGCAAAACCAAAACGCATCTTTCGTGGCCTTGAAACCAGACGATAAGCGCCTTCCGGAGTTTGCGCCATGTACCCGCGATGGACAAATGTTTTCAGGATCCGGTAGACGCTTGTCTTGGAAACACGCAGCTGCTGGAAGACTTCCTCAAGCGTTAGTGGCCTGTTCTCGGACTCGAATAGCTCCAGAATATCCAGTGATTTCGAGAGGATCGGGATTAGGTATAGATGCTTGATCTTCCGCTGCGGCAAGTGTCCCTCACAATAGTCCGGAGTATAGCAAAGGTTATTTCTCTATTGGAAGCCTGGAGAGTCAGAGCAGAGAAAATCGTTGGGCAATCTCGGAGAGCACTCTAATTAAAATTTCAATGACGCAGAGCCGTTAAGAATGCTCGCCCAATGCGCAATTCTCGAAGACGAATTCGGTTGGTTTTCGATAGTTGCGAGCTGAATGGCAAAGTTCCCAAGCGTTGAGCTTTCCGCCGCTCCGCAGAAAATTTCAAGCCCTGTCGCTTTCGCAGTCAGGCGGTTCAAGAATTGATTCAGGCTGCCTCCTCCCACGATTGCCAGTCGCTTGAGTTGACTCTTGGTCAGGAACTCCAGATCGCGCAGTGTTCGAGCGTAATGGCTGGCCAAACTGTGGAAGATCAGGCTTGCGTACTGCGGCATCGCCGATGGATGCTCCTCTAGCGCAGATGCACCGGCGCGTTTTCTTTGCTCATTGATGCGGGAGGCCATTGAACCGGGCAGCCATAATGAGTGATCGTCGACCTCGAGCAGTGTCTCCGGTGCGTCCTCTAATTCAGCCGCAGCTACCAGCTCGGCCGTCGGCCACATATCGGACTCAGAACAGAGTTGCAGCATCGTCTGCTTTAGTAACCACATGCCGTTAAGATTTTTATGAAAGCACACTCTATTTCCAGCAGCGCCGAGATTGGTAAACCCCGCAGCGCAGGCTTCTGGAGTGATGATCGGATTGTCCAGCACCATCCCCAGTAGCGACCATGTGCCGGAGCTGATGTATGCCCAGTCGTCTCCTTCCATCGGGATGGCCGCGACAGCGGACGCAGTATCGTGGCAGGCCACGGCGATTAGACGAGTTTGCTCGAATGCCTTCTTATGATTGATTTGGTTTTGAAGGCAGCCAAGATCGGTTCCTGTAGCCACCAGCTCAGGTGCTGCAGCTACGTTTAATCCTGCAAGATCGAAAATCGTCACGTTCCATGTATGCTTGCGAGGATCAACAAGGCCAGTGTGCGTTGCGTTTGTATATTCCGCGACGATGCGGCCTCC
>DATAQW010000138.1:0-4964 GCA_036264445.1 Pseudacidobacterium sp. | reverse complement strand
TCGCGAGCGCTTGGGCGCAGTCGGGATACTTCTTCAGCAGCAGGTGTCCGTTGTAGTGGAAGTCGCCGATGATAGGGACGTGGATGCCCATCTTTGCGAGGCCCTCCACGATGTGGGGGACTGCTTTTGCGGCATCGTCATTGTTGACCGTTACGCGAACCAGTTCCGATCCAGCGGCTGAAAGGGCGGCTACCTGCTGAATGGTCGCTTGCACGTCGGCGGTATCGGTATTCGTCATCGACTGGACGACGACGGGTGCGTCCGAGCCGACGCGAACGTTGCCGATTTTGACAGTAACGGTCTTCCTGCGCTGAATTTCGGGCATAGATTTCCTTTTTCCTAGTTTACAGGGACTAGAGTCGAGCAGGCGTTTCCATGAGAGATACCCCGCCCTTGTTATGAGGAAGTCTTTTATTTTCAACGGGTCATGTCGGGGGAGCCCGATTGTGCTGCACGCAAGATGACAGTCCGGTCATAGCATGTCGTCTCCCCGCCCTATCGCAACAATACGCGATAGGATGGGGCACCCATGTTCTACTGCAATACGCGGTCGAAAATGGCGTCGACATTGTTCAACTGACGGGTCAGGTCGAAGGTTTTTTCGAGCTTTTCCGGGCTTAGCTTTGCTGTGATTACAGGGTCGGCTTTTACCAGATCGCGGAAGACCAGGTCTTCCTTCCATGCGCGCATCGCGTGGCCCTGCACGAGGCGATATGCGTCTTCGCGCAGCATTCCGGCTTCTGCGAGATCGAGAAGCAGCTGTCCGCTGAAGATCAGGCCGCCAGTGCTTTCGAGATTCTTCAACATGCGCTGCGGGTAGACGAGCAGATTTTCAATGAGGTTTGTGGCTTTGGCGAGCAGGTAATCGGTCAGGATGGTCGAATCGGGGAAGATGACGCGCTCGACCGAGGAGTGCGAGATATCGCGCTCATGCCACAAGGCGATGTTTTCATACGCGGCCTGCGCATTGGAACGCACGACGCGGGCGAGTCCGCTGATCTGTTCAGATGTGATGGGATTGCGCTTGTGCGGCATGGCCGATGAGCCCTTTTGCTTTTCCGAGAAGAACTCTTCAGCCTCGCGAACCTCTGTGCGCTGGAGATGGCGGATTTCGACGGCGATCTTGTCAAGCGTGGCGGTGATGATGGCCAGCGTGGATATGTACTGCGCGTGACGGTCGCGCTGAATGACCTGTGTGGCTATGGGAGCTGGTTTCAGGCCGAGCTTTTCGCAGATGCGCTCTTCGTGTTTGGGGCTGAGGTGGCCGAAGGTGCCGACTGCTCCGGAGAGCTTGCCTATGCGCATCTGCTCAGCGGCTGCGTCAAAGCGCTCAAGATTGCGCTGCATTTCGGAGTACCAGTTGAGCAGCTTCAGTCCAAAGGTTGTCGGCTCGGCATGAATGCCGTGTGTGCGCCCGATGGTAGGCGTATGCTTGAATTCCAGCGCGCGCTTTTTGAGGACCGCGATGAAGGCGAGCAGGTCTTCGCGGATGAGCGCGGAGGCTTCTTTTACCTGCAATGCCTGCGCGGTGTCGACTACATCGTTTGATGTGAGGCCGTAGTGCAGCCAGCGCGATTCGGGGCCGATATTTTCAGCAACAGCAGTTGTGAAGGCGATTACATCGTGCTTTACCTCGGCTTCGATTTCCAGAATGCGGGCGACGCTGAAGCTGCCGCGTTCACGAATGGCCTTGGCCGCTTCTTTGGGAACGATGCCGTCTTCAGACAGGGTTTCGCTGGCGGCGGCTTCCACGGCGAGCCAGGAGCGGTACTTGTTTTCATCACTCCAGATGCGGCCCATTTGCGGGCGGGTGTAGCGGGCGATCAAAAGATAAAGTCCTTCCTCAAAGAGTAAATTGTATGGGTGAACTTCTTATTGTAGCGTTTTGGGCATCCTAAAGATGTTGTTGTGTCTTTCTTGAGAGATGCAAAAGATTTCCACCACCGAAAACACGGAGGTTTGCAGAGCATTGTCCATGGAACAGGTTGTGACGGTTGCAACGTTTATTGAACCGCTGGAAGCGGAGATGGCAAGGTTGCGGTTGGAATCGGCTGGAATTGAGACTTTTCTGGCGGGAGAGAATGCGCGCATCCTGGAGCCGGGGCTGGGGCCGCTGCAATTGCAGGTGAGAGCTGCGGATGCTGCCGACGCCCGCGCCATTCTCACCGATCCCGGAGCAGGCAGTGCTCCTGAGCCTTCTACGGAGCCGGATATTTCGTAAAACTGCAGGTCACCGCGGCCCTTGTTGGCGATGGTCCTACGTTATGGGGACGCGAGTCCAGTGTGACAAGTTTTACGGGAGTGCGGGAATCCGGGCTAATTGTCAGGTTGAGACTGTGATGCCGAAGAGTTCGCTCATTTCCTTATAAAGAAAGCCCTGGCCGGGGCGGTAGGGTTGCACCCATTTGCCGTCGATGACGAGTTGGGGAATCGCGCGCTTGCCCACGTTTCGGATGACTTCTTCCGCCGCTTCCGGCGTATTTTCAATGTCGATTTCGGTGAAGCGAATTCCATGCTGAATGAGAAAGCGTTTGGCCTCGCGGCAGTCGCGGCACCACTCCGCAGAATAGAGCAGAATCTGCATGATCCACATCATACCGGGCTGCTCATAGATTTGGCAGCCCGGTATTTTGGATTTAATTCATAGTGAAAACGACATTGATTGTGGTTTCGACCTCTACCGGCTCATTATTTAGCAGGAAGGAACGATAGCGGGCTTTTTCTATCGCTTCAATTGCGGCTTGACGCAGCATGGGATGTCCGCTGATGACTTGCAGATGCTGGATTGTGCCGTCTTTGGCGATGATGGCCTGCACGACCACTGCTCCGGTGATGTGGGCAGCGCGTGCAATCGGTGGATATACAGGCTGAATCGGCGCGAGCAGTTGTCCGGTGGCGACTCCCGAGGAAACACGGAATGGTCCGGTGGGAGTTGCTGGCTTTACCACTGTGGGCGGCGGCGTGCCGACACCAAGCGATTCGAGAATGCCTTTGCTTTTGCCTTCGCCGGATTGACCGAAATCAGATGGTATGGCTCCAGGTGGAGCTGTCTCAGACACAATTGCTGCATGCTGAGGAATCTTTGTGGGTGCAGTCATCGCGCTTTCCATCGTGACTGTCGTGGTTGATGGCGTCACCGTGCGCTCTGGCAGATGCGCTGGAGCAGACGGCGGTGCTGGTGCTGTGAGGAGCATGGTTAGTGCCTGCTTCGGGAGAGTTGGAGGGTGAAGGATGGGATACAGAACCATCGCTGTAAGCAGCATGGCCTGCAGCGCGAAGGAGCCAATCGCAAAATATTTGCTGCGGGTGCGAATGCGCCCCGTGGATTCCATCAGACTGTCTTCAAACATGGCGTCTCCGTAACTGTCGAGATTCAGTAAGCGAGACACCTGAAGCAATAGACACCACGGCGGAGAAAATAGAATCAGGTTTCAGAGTTAACGCCCTCCGGCTACTCTCAAGGCAGGTTCCGGCACGCAGGGAAATTTATGATGATTTCAATGACTGCTGATGATCTTAAGAAGTTGTTAAAGCTTGAGCCACATCCTTGCGAGGGTGGATGGTTTATTCAAACATGGCGCTCGGAGGAGATGATTCCGAAGTCGGCGCTGCCTTCACAGTATGTCGATGAGCGCGCGGCGGGAACGGCAATTTACTACCTGCTGGAGCCGCATACGTTTTCCGAGATGCACCGTCTTGCTTCGGATGAAGTTTTTCATTTTTATCTCGGCGATCCTGTAGAGATGCTTCAGCTCTGGCCGGATGGCTCGGCGCGGACTGTTGTTCTTGGTCAAAATCTTGCTGCGGGCATGCAGGTGCAGGTGCTTGTACCCAAGGGTGTCTGGCAGGGCTCGCGCCTGAGGCCCGGCGGAAAGCTGGCATTGCTGGGATGTACCGTGAGCCCCGGGTTTGATTATGCGGATTATGAATCGGGGAAACGGGATGCGTTGATTGCCGAGTTTCCTGCGGCGGAGGAGATGATTCAGGAGTTGACACATAGGTAGTGATTTGCTGTGTGCTGCCCAAAAGCAAGCAGCAACCAACGGGAGCGGTCGGAAGAAAGATGTGTCAGCAACTGTAAGAGAGCGCGCAAAGCGCGCGGCTGCCTGGACGGCTAGTCCCTTCGAGAGCGGAAAAATTCTTTGAGGAGCGTGCTGCATTCATCGGCGAGAACGCCGGACGTTACTAGCATCTTGTGGTTCAGCTTGGGATGGTTCAAGACTTCAAGGACTGAGCTGACCGCTCCGGCTTTGGGGTCGGCCGCGCCGTAAGTCAATCGCGCCAGTCTGGCGTGGACCATCGCTCCCGCGCACATTGCGCAGGGCTCGAGTGTGACATATAGTTCGCAGTCGAGCAGGCGGTAGTTGCCGACGGCATAGGCGGCACCGCGCATGGCTATGATTTCTGCGTGTGCTGTAGGATCGATGTCGCGCAGCACGCGGTTTTGTCCGCGAGCAATGATTTCGCCCTTGATTACGACCACTGCGCCGATGGGGACTTCTCCGGCAGCGGCTGCCAGATGCGCCTCTTCAAGCGCGGCCTGCATGAATCTTTCGTCTTGCATCATGACTATGCTACCGTTTCGGGATGCGCCGCGTTCTTTATTCGCTGGCCTGTTCGCTCGATGGATACATCGCCCGGCTGGATCACTCTGTAGACTGGCTCCCAGACGCCAAGGACTACAACATGATGGAGTTCCTGGCGGGGATTGATACGGCGCTGATTGGCCGCAAGACACATGACTTCATGGTGAAGCACTGGCAGCCGTCGATGCCTGGGATGGCAAACTATGTTTTTTCCCGCAATCCTTCGCCGAAAGCATATAGGGACGTGCATTGGGTCAGGGAAAACGCAACAGAGCTCGTGCGTGAGCTAAAGACAAGATCCGGGAAAGGTATCTGGCTGGTGGGCGGGTCTGAGCTAGCGCAGGTTTTCTTCAATGCGCACCTGGTGGATGAGATTTC
>DATAQW010000129.1:0-1858 GCA_036264445.1 Pseudacidobacterium sp. | reverse complement strand
GTACGCCGCCGTTTTGACCATCTTCGCTCCGGTACTATCGACGCCGCGTTTCTGGTTCAACCTGACGATGGGAATGCTTCCAGCTGGGCTGGTTTGCCTATTCTTTTCGTTCTACCTCACTCGTCCCATCACCAAATTGCAATCCGCCGCGCGGCGCTTGGCGAACGGCGAGCCAGATGCTCGTGCCGGTGCGCTGCGGTTCAGGCGTCGAGACGAATTGGCGGATCTGGCACAGGACTTTGACACCATGGCTGCGCAAATTCAACTGCTGATGACGGCGCAGCGTAGGTTTGTCGCCGACGTTTCGCACGAACTGGGCGCGCCGTTGACACGCATGCATTTGGCGATTGCACTTCTACGGCGTGAGTTCCCAGGCCTGGAAAGCGGCGCGTTGGCCAGGATCGATCGCGAAACCGATAGGCTCAGCAAACTGGTGCAGCAGCTTTTGCTGCTGGCCGGACTGGAAGCGGGCAGAATTCCGGCAGAGACGTTCGCGCCTGTATCGATGCGATCCTTGTGCGAAAGCGTCATCGAAGACGCAAACTTCATGGCCTCCCATGCCAACTGCCACGTCACGGGGTCGCAACAAGATGTCACTCTGCTCGCCTACCCCAATCTCCTTCGGGGTGCGATCGACAACGTCCTCAGAAATGCAATTCGCTATTCTCCGGCGGGCACAGAGATACAGCTTGATTGCAAAGTGGATCTGATTTCGCAGGAGATAATCCTGGAGATTCTCGACCGTGGTCCGGGAGTTCCTGACGCCATGCTGGCGGATATTTTCAAGCCCTTCTTTCGTACCGCGGCAGGCCGCGCGATGAGCAGCGGAGGAACCGGTCTCGGCCTCGCGATTGCAAGTGAAGCCGTGCGGCTGCACGACGGCACGATCAAGGCCAGGAATAGAACGGGTGGCGGCTTGCAAGTGACGATCAGGGTGCCACTGAGAACACCCGTACCGGAGAGCCAGGTACTGTCCGACGAGGCGCTGGCATGATGATGTGAAACCGCGTCGTGATTCCACATCATCACAGGTCCAGCGCTGGGCACTATTCTCCACGGCTAAGTGTTGCGTGCTCCACGGAAATAGTGCTCTCAGCCAAATCCGCAGCATTGGCCGCAGCCTTTCGTTCGGCTTTGCTTTGAGCGAATTCAATCCCGTCTGTTTCGCCGGCAAGAGACAATGCTCGCAGATATCCCGTATCGCCAATTTTGTCGAACGTGACATCGCTATCCTTGTTTGGATCCACGGAGCTCGTAGGTATAAAGCTAACCATCGCTTCATGCGTACCAGTGGTGTTCCGGAGCAATAGGACTTTTCCGGTCGTGCTGAGTGAGGTGATCTTATAGGTTCCAGCCGGCAACTTGACGTTGCCTGCGTAAAACGGAAAGGGAGTCGTAAAGTCGACGCCATTCTCGACTTGTGCCGCGAGCGGCATTACCGACAACAGGGACACCAGCCCTATCTTCATCGCAAACTTTCCAAAGTGATTCATAGATATCTCCTTTACAGTGGTCACCTTCTGCAGATGACTGGTTATGGGAATATTAAAAAGTAGCACCTGAGTACTGTGAGGCTTGAGATACGAAGGAACAACTAAAAAGCATGGTTTACGTGGACGTAGATGAGTAGATCACCTTTATTTATATTGGGGTGGATAGTTCTTCAGCAGCTTCTGCACCGCCTTATCCAGGTTCTTAAGATTCTTCTGCTGCTTGCTGCTGAGGTTGATCGTCCCACTCGCCGCTCCCGTCCAGACAAGCTGCTTTGTGGCAGGGTCATACATGTCAACAACGAGGGTTCCATCGGTGATGGTAGAACTCGTAGCTTCTGCCATACCCATGCCGCCCCAGTATGGGC
>DATAQW010000100.1:0-2531 GCA_036264445.1 Pseudacidobacterium sp. | reverse complement strand
CTGCTTAATGCAGATCGGTTACCTGGACAAGCCGGCCTGCCATGTCGACGCTGGAACTAATTCGATTTACTTAAGCGACGGCAATGTTTAGCGTTCGACTTGATAGTTGTCAAGAAAATTTTTAGAGCTTCAGAGTGTTCTGGTATGGCTGCAAGCTATCTGAAACTGGCCGTTTCATTGTCGTCCCGAGCAAAATCTCTCTTTCCATAGATGTTCGAGTGGTGTACGCTCTTCTTCCATAGCCGTTCGAGTGGAGAAGTGAATGCCGAAGAAACAAGAACAAAGTGAGATGGTGCAGGGAATGCTGGACATGCTGATCCTGCGGACCCTGGTGATGGGCCAGCTCATGGGCACACTATCGCGCATGTGATCGAGCGCACGTCAGAGCATGTTTTGCAGGTAGAGCAGGGATCGCTTTATCCCGCATTGCACCGTTTAGAAGGCCCGTGGATGGGTGGAGTCCTACTGGGGAACGAGCGAGAACAACCGCAGGGCGAAGTTTTATCGGCTTACGCTGACGGGAAAAAACAACTGACTGTAGAAACGCGGCGGTGGCGGCAGGTCGTGGCGGCGATAGGACGGATTCTAGGCGAGCGGTTGAGTAACTCAAATCGTAGGAGACAGCGATGCGGCTGAAGAGGTTTTTTCGCAAGGCAGAGCGAGATGCGGAGCTGGCGACCGAGCTTGAAGTTCATGTCGCTCATGAAATGGACGACAATCTGGCACGCGGCATGAACGAGGAAGAGGCGCGTCGGCAGGCCTACCTCAAGTTTGGGAATCCAACGCGCGTGCGCGAGGAGATTTGGCGCATGAACAGCTTTGTCTGGCTCGAAAACCTGTTACGCGATGCGCGCTATTCTTTACGACAATTGCGAAAATCTCCAGGATTTACGCTGCTTTGCGTGCTCACGCTGACATTGAGCATTGGCGCCAGCACGGCAGTCTTTACGTTTCTGGATTGCATCGTGCTCAAGCCGCTGGCTTATCAGGACAGCAGCAGACTCGTTGTCGCATGGGAGCGGGTGAAATTTCTCTCTTCCGATCCGACTGGACCGAATCCCCGTCATGTGGATCTTTGGCAGAAACGGTCTACGGCATTTAGTGGCCTGACACTTTTGATATATGGATCCCGAGGTTTGTCGACCGGGGTCGATGAACATCCTCAGCTCGTTGGCAGCGTCGTATCGTATACAAATTTGTTTGATGTCCTTCAGGTGCAGCCTTTTCTCGGAAGGACCTTTCGTCCCGAAGATGGCATTTCCGGCCATGACAAAGTAGTGATTCTGACCTACAGCTTATGGCAGACCGTCTTCCATGGCGATCGGAACGCAATCGGCAAGGTCATACAGCTTGCGGATGCTCCGTGCGAGATTATCGGTGTTCTGCCCGCTGATTTTCACTTCCCGGATGCGAATGCATTACCATCATTTCATTCAAATCAGAGCATAAATAATGTGCAGGAGCCAGCGGTCTTCTTGCCTGCGGTTGTTGATCTCAACCGTATGGAATGGGGCGGGAATTTTGGCAACTGGATCGCGTTAGGCCGTCTCAAGCCGGGTGTAAATCTCCGTTTCGCGAAAGCCCAGTTAAATGCAATTCAGAATCAAGTATTTCGGGAAATGCCTGCTGACCAGAGGCCGCGTGACCCCGATGCTTTCTCCGCTTCGTTGCAGCCTATACAGGAGGTGATCGTTAGCCGCTACAAGGCCGGGATATGGCTCCTGATGGCTGTTGTTGCCGGATTCATGCTCATCGCCTGTCTGAATCTGGCCAACGCGCAACTTGGACGGGCTTTGTCACGCAACCGCGAGGCGGCAGTTCGCAGCGCACTCGGTGCTACTCGATGGAGGCTCTTGTCGATATCTCTGATGGAGAGCCTGCTGCTTGGCCTTGCGGGCGGGACAGCAGGCGTTTTGCTGGCAGTTATCAGTCTGAAATTTTTCCGCCTCCATAATCCACTGGACATCCCGCGCCTGACTGAGGTGCAGATCAACTGGGCTGTGATGTTGTTTGCACTGGCTCTAACAGTTGGGTCAAGCTTGTTATTCGGTATCATCCCCGCGCTCAGATTCTGGCATGTTGATCCTCAGGCGAGTCTTCAGGAAAACAGCAGCGCTACGGCCGGCAGCGGTCGAACGAACCGCATCCGCGCATGGTTGATCGGGTTAGAGATTTGCGGATGCACGGCACTGCTTTTGCTGACAGGAGTTTTCTCGAAGAGCCTGCTGTTCTTACTTCATCAGGACAAGGGTTTCGAAACCGGGCACGTTGCTGTCGCTCAGGTCAGGCTTTCGCAGAAAAACTATGGAACGGACAAGAGCCTGATCGCCTTCGACGATGCAGTATTGACGAATCTGCGCGCCATTCCTGGCGTTCAATCAGCAGCACTCGTCAGCGCGATGCCACTTGAAGGGGAATCGTGGATTGAGTGGATTCAGCGGACTGACAGGCTGAATCAGAATAATCCTTTATTCAATTTCCGATGGGTAAGCCCCGGATATTTTGAGACTCTGCACGAAAAACTGCTTGCG
>DATAQW010000094.1:0-2980 GCA_036264445.1 Pseudacidobacterium sp. | reverse complement strand
ATGCTTACCCTTTTTTGTGGGAAGCAACTGTTCAAACAAGATCTCCGTGGCGATGCGTCCCATATCTTCAATTGGCTGCTGGATGACGCTGATCGAAGGCCGCAGCGTCGAGGCCAGTTCGAAGTCATCGAAACCAAGCAGCGCAATCGACTTTGGAACTGATACTTTCAGCTTTTGCAGGGTTTCGAAGGCGAAGATCGTGATGCTGTTCTTTAAAGTAAAAATTGCATCGGGCGGTTGCGCCGCGGCGAGATAGCTCTCAACCGCGTACTCAGCCGACTTGTAATCCTTCACTGACATATCCACGATCGGCATCATGCCGGATTCTTCGATGGCATGGCGATATCCGCGCAGGCGCTCCCTCATGGTGTAAAGCGTAGTTTCGCCACCCAGGCACAAGATGCGTTTATAACCGTGCTCAATCAGGTGTTCGGTTGCGATGCGCGCGCCCTTGTAATTGTCCGCAACCACACTGGGGACGCCAGTCTTCCCAATAGGGCGATCGAAGCTGACGACGGGCGTGGAGATTCTGCCGAGAAATTCGGCCAGCGTATCGCTCTGATAATTCGCAGGCGCAAGCAGTATGCCGTCTGTGCGATGACGCATCAGCACATTCAGATTTTCCATCTCGATGTGCGGATCGTTATTGGTAACCGTGACGATGAGCAGGGAATCGTGAGCCCTCGCGATTTCCTGCGCGGCTTCTGCGCAGCTCGAAAAAAAGGAATCCGCGATGCTGGGAATCACCAGACCGATTGTCTTGGTGCGTTCGCCTTTCAGAATGCGCGCCGCCTGGTTCGGCATGTAGCCAAGCTGCTCGATGACAGAGCGTACACGGTTCAAGGTCCGGGGACTGACGCGATGTCCGCCATTGATGACTCGTGAAACTGTGGTGGTGCCGACTCCGGCTTTGCGTGCTACATCAGCGAGTGTGGCGTGAGAACCAGATTTGCTCATCGTGAACTTGATGCAAGTGTACGGCTTCTTTTATGTTTGCACCAGTATTCATGCAGTCTCCGAGGCTGTCAATGTTTTAGAGGTATTGGCTGAGGCATCGTTGGAGGTGAAAATCTTCGTTTCGCCCTCGCTCAAAGGCAGGATACTTTCGCCCATTCCATCGTTGCGCGCTGCCGCGAGCAAACGCGGCCGCGGCTCACTCATTGGTTCGGCCGAAAGACAAAATGTCCCATAATGCATCGGGATCATCGTTCGAGCGCGAAGATCGATGAATGCCTGCAATGCGTCTTCAGGGCTGGTGTGCACGGAACGGAAGCTGTCCGGCGAATACGCGCCAATGGGCAGCAACGCGACCTGCGGCGCGAGACGTGTGCCAATTTCGCGAAACCCGGCAAAATAGGCCGTGTCCCCCGAATGATAGAGAGACTGTGCTCCATGCCGCAGTACGTAGCCGCCAAAGCCGCGGTGCGTATCGGTCATTTTGCGGGCACCCCAGTGTTTTGCCGGAGTCGATGTAATTTCCACATCGCCAATATGAAGTGATTCCCACCATTGCAGCGACTCAACCCGCGCGAAGCCAAGGTCTTTTACCAGGTCGGCGACATTCCAGGGCACAACTGCAACCGGCGATTTGCCGCTGAGCCTACTCGTATGCCGGATGATCCTGCGCAGCGAAGGCAGGTTCAGGTGATCCATGTGAGCATGCGTCAATAGAACCGCATCGATAGGCGGCAGATCTTTCAGCGCAATACCGGGACGCCGGACCCTGCGCAGGACCACCAGCCAGTTGGCAAATACTGGATCTACCAGAAAATTGAGGCCGCCCATCTGGAGCAGGAACGTGGAGTGGCCAATAAATGTCACCCCTAGTTCGCTTGCATGCGTGAGCACAGGCTTACGCTGTTCGCCTTCCATAGGACGTAAAGCGGAGCGGACAATCAGGTTAAGGAGGAATCTGAAGTTTGGGCCGGACCGCCTGCGTTTTGCCACGGAATCTCCTATATAAGAGATTCCGCGGCGCGACAATTCGATGCGCGAAGTATCGAAAGTTCTGGTTTTACGGCTGCTTTTGGGCGTCGGCCTGCGCCACAGCCGCTTCCGCAGCCTGAAATCCAATCTTGGAGTGGGTTCCGTCGCAGAACGGCTTTTTCGTAGACCCGCCGCAGCGGCAAAGTGAGAAAGCTTGCTTGCCGGTCAGGTCCCATTCTTTTCCGTCAGCGTCGAGCAGTTTACAGGGGCCTTCCACACGGAATGGGCCGTTAGGGCGCACGGTAATTGTTACTTCATTTTCAGACATTCGATTTTCGGCTCCTCAAGCAAGAAAGATAAGGCTCGCTTCCGAGTGTAGCAGCGATGCATCGAGAGAGCAGGGTTCTTTCCCGCTCACTGGCTTCTCATGTACCCTGCATAAAGATATCGTTATCACAGCCGAATTTTCACGGAAACTTTCCTGGAGTGTGTGCATGAGTCGTCGTTGGATTGTACTTTTGATGAGCTGCGTTGGACTGCTTGGAGCTTCGTCGTTGTGGGGTCAGCAGCGACGATCCACCGACCTGAATAGCGGATGGGAGTTCCGGCAACTCGCGTCCGACGCAACAACTCCGGTGGAGTGGCGTCCCGCAAAAGTGCCCGGAGACGTGCACCTTGACCTGCTCGACAACAAGCTGATTCCCGATCCGTTTTATCGCGATAACGAAGCCAAGTTGCAATGGATCGAGAATGCAGACTGGGAATATCGCACGACATTGCAGGTTTCGCCGCAGACATTAAACCATCAGCACGTGGAACTGGTCTTTGAGGGGCTCGACTCTGCGGCTGACGTGTATGTGAACGATCAGAAAGTGCTCGCGGCGGATAACGCCTTTCGTGAATGGCGTGTCGATGTCAAGGCGCAGCTCAAGGCTGGCGCGAATCAGTTGCGCGTCGTCTTTCCTTCGCCCATCAAAGCGGCAGAAAAGGTTGCGGCGAAGGATCCGTGGCAGCCACGCACAAAGACAGATGCGAAAACCTATATTCGCAAGCC
>DATAQW010000016.1:0-4281 GCA_036264445.1 Pseudacidobacterium sp. | reverse complement strand
CATCCGCCATCATCTTCGCGTCTGGCAGACTACGCAGACAATCGGGGGAAAGCCACTGTGGGTAGGCTCAGCTACGCATGACAACGGGTTTGAAAAAGACCAGCGTAATGGCAACGTAACGCACCACATCGATCCTAATATTGATGTCGAGCGTGACTTCATTCAGCAAAGCTTTGCCGCAGCCGGAGCGCTCAACGGGGCAGCTTATGTCACTCCCAGTAATCCGCTGACCACCGCGCACACTGCAACCGGAGGAGATTTTCATTCCGATGGCCGCATTGTGGTCATGATGCTTCGGTAAAAACCTTCCTCAATCCTTATGGCCCTCCGCACAAACAGGGTAGGATGGTGGCGAGCTGCAATTAAAAAACACCATGCGAACTCTCGATCTGCTGTTTGGCCGCCCTTTAGCTACATCGGATGAACGCGCCGAGCAAATCGGCCCCGCCGCAGGCATTCCCATTTTCGGGCTGGACGCCCTAAGCTCCGCCGCGTATGGCCCTGAGGCCGCGCTCACTCTGCTCATCCCGCTCGGGCTGGCAGGTGTGCACTACATCGTACCCATCAGCACGGCGATCATCATACTGCTCGTCATCGTTTACTTTTCTTACCGGCAGACGATTGAAGCGTACCCGCGTGGCGGAGGCTCTTACACCGTTGCAACTGAGAATCTCGGTAAAGGCCCAGGACTGCTCGCTGCAGCCGCGCTGATGATCGACTATATTCTGACCGCAGCCGTCGGCATCTCTGCCGGAGTAGGCGCGCTCGTCTCTGCTGTTCCATCCTTGCAGCCACACACGCTGGCATTGTGTCTTGGAATTCTCCTCATTCTTACGCTCATCAATATGCGCGGCGTGCGCGACACCGGCGTAGCCTTCATGGCGCCGACGTACCTGTTTCTCGCAACGCTGCTGATTGTGATCGCACTGGGATTCTTTCGCATCCTTTTGGATGGAGGCCATCCCAGACCCATAGTAGTTCCACCGCATCTTCCAGTTGCAACGACTACTCTGACCCTCTGGCTGCTGCTTAAAGTCTTCTCCAGCGGCTGCACTGCGATGACTGGCGTAGAAGCAGTCAGCAATGGGGTGATGGCATTTCGCGATCCCACGACTAAAAATGCAAAATCTGCGCTGACCATCATCATCGCCCTGCTGATTGTTTTGCTCGCGGGCATTGCCCTGCTCTGCCGCGCCTATGGCATAGGGGCAACCGATCCTGGCCAGCCGGGATATGAGAGTGTTCTTTCGCAATTGACGGCGGCGGTTGCAGGCAAAGGCATCTTTTATTACGTCACAATCGCCTCGATCCTGCTCGTTCTCTCTCTTTCAGCGAACACCGCCTTTGCAGATTTTCCAAGGCTCACGCGCTCCATCGCACTGCGCGACTATCTGCCGCATGTTTTTATCCTGCGCGGACGCAGGCTGCTTTACTCGCATGGCATCTACGCGCTGGTAACTTTCACAGGAGCGTTACTGATTCTTTTTGGCGGTGTTACCGACCGGCTCATTCCGCTCTATGCTATCGGAGCATTCATGGCCTTCACGCTGTCGCAGGCCGGAATGGTGGTGCACTGGTACAGGCAGGGCAATGCTGCGGGACACATGATCGTCAACGGTATTGGTGCGCTGGCAACAGGCATCACAACCCTCGTAGTTTTGGTTGCGAAGTTCGTCGATGGTGCCTGGGTCACCGCCCTCCTGATTCCCATGCTCATCCTCATCATGAGCATGGTGCGACGGCATTATGCGCGCACTGCCGTTGAAACAGCCAATCCTGATCCGCTGCGCGTTAACGGCCTGCGTCCGCCACGCGTCATTATTCCACTCGATAAATGGAATCGAATCAGTGAGAAGGGTCTGCGCTTCGCATTGACGATGACTGCCGAAATTCAGGCTGTCCACATCGATTATGGGGACGAAGAAGACAGCATCTGCCAGACGTGGGAGGACATGATAATGAAGCCCATCCGCGCTGCCAGTCTGCCTGAACCGGAACTCGTCAACATCAAGTCGCCCTACCGCCTTTTCATTCAGCCTTTGGTGGAACACATCCTGGCCGAAGAAAAAAAATATAGCGACCGCCAGATCGCTGTGATTGTGCCGGAGCTGGTAGTGAAGCACTGGTATGAGAACCTGCTGCACAACCAGCGCGCCAATTTGCTCAAGCTGATTCTGCTCGTCAAAGGGAGTTCAAAAATCGTTGTCATCAACATTCCCTGGTATTTGCATGTATAGTGGGCGTTTGGGCCTGTACGCCGGATACACGATTCATCAGGGAGCACTCTTCAGAAATGAAATTCCGCCTATCATTGCTGCTGTCGTTATTTGTTTTCTTGCCAATGTACACGTATACATTCGCGCAGACTGCATCGATTCATTACGATGAGCGAACACGCGTCTTCCGCATCGACGGCGGCAATGTCTCCTATGCCTTCGGCGTAAACGATCTCAATCAGTTGCAGCCACTCTATTGGGGAGCACGTCTCGCCACTTCCGACACGCTTGGCCCTGCGCATACAAACAGCGGCCACGCCGCGTTCGATTTGCCTAGCGGCAGCACGCCGCAAGAGTTCCCAGGATGGGGCGCGGCGCTCTACTTCGAACCAGCACTCAAGGTCACTTTCCCCGATGGAAACCGCGACTTAGTCCTGCACTATGTTGACCACAAAATCGATGGCAATACGCTGACGGTTCGCTTGAAGGACATTGAACGAGACATCTTTGTTGACCTGAAATATGAGATTGACGCCAAAACTGGGGTCATTGGCCGTTCCGCAATCATAACCAATAAAACGAAAGAGTCTTTCCTCATCGAACACTCCGCGGCCGCAACCTGGTCACTGCCCAACAGCACGGATTACTGGCTCTACTACCTTACGGGCCGCTGGGCAGGCGAATGGAATGTACAGCATGAACCAGTTCGTCCCGGCGCGCGTGTCATCGAAAGCCGTCGTGGATCAACCGGACATCAGAACAATCCATGGTTCGCCGTTGAACGCGGCAACTCGAACGATCAGGACACGGGAAGTGTCTGGTTCGGCGCCCTGGGCTGGAGTGGATCATGGCGTATCACCATTGAACAGGACACCTTGCAACTGGTGCGCATTACCGGAGGCTACAATCCATTCGATTTCGGATACAAGCTTGCTCCCGGTGAGCAACTTGCGACACCCGTCTTCTATGGAGGATTCACCGAACACGGTATCGGCGGAGCATCGCGCCTGCTGCATCAGTTTGAACTGGCAAACGTTCTTCCGCAGGCGCCAAAGCCGCGCCCGCGTCCAGTGCTTTACAACTCATGGGAAGCCACGGAGTTCAACGTCACGGAACAAGGCCAGATAGCACTCGCCGAGAAAGCCGCAAGGATCGGCGTAGAGCGCTTCGTTGTTGACGATGGCTGGTTCGGCCAACGCAAAGACGACCACGCCGGACTCGGCGACTGGTATGTGAACAAAGAAAAATTCCCCAACGGCCTGAAACCCCTCATCGACAAAGTGCATTCCCTCGGAATGGATTTCGGCATCTGGGTTGAGCCTGAAATGGTGAACCCGGACAGCGATCTCTATCGCAGGCACCCTGACTGGGTATTGAATTTCACTGGCCGTCCGCGTACTGAAGGCCGCAACCAGCTTGTGCTGAACCTTGCGCGGCAGGATGTTCGCGAATACATCTTCAACTTTCTTGACAAACTGCTCAGTGAAAACGACATCGCCTTCCTCAAGTGGGACTACAACCGCAACTGGTCTGAGCCGGGCTGGCCCGCGGTCGCACCGGATGAACAAAAAAAGGTTTATGTAAAGTACGTTGAAAATCTTTATTCCATCCTCAAAGAACTTCGCGCCAAACACCCGAGTGTAGAAATTGAGTCCTGTTCCGGTGGCGGAGGCCGCGTAGATCTCGGCATTCTGCGTTATACCGATGAAGTGTGGCCTTCAGACAACACCGATCCCTTTGACCGCCTCACCATTCAGGATGGATTCACCTACGCATACACTCCCGGGATCATGATGGCTTGGGTGACGGATGCGCGCCGCAACTCTACGTCAGTCGAATATCGCTTTCTTTCGTCCATGCAAGGTTCGCTCGGAATAGGGGCGAACCTGAACAATTGGCAGGATGCAGATTTCGCAACCGCAAAGCACCTCATCGGGGAATACAAGCAGATTCGTGAAACCGTGCAGCATGGCTCACTTTACCGGCTTGTGCCACCAACAAACGGCAGCGAATACTCAGTAACGGAATCGGTCGCAACCGATGGCAGTCAGGCAGCAGTTTTTGC